>CAZFXI010000017.1:0-41432 GCA_964522855.1 uncultured Sedimenticola sp. | reverse complement strand
CAGGCTCCCTCGATGCCAGCGGCAAGAAAATAGAAAGACTGGGGGATTCACTTAAAACTACAGGTGAATACCTCAAGCCCGCAGGATACACTACTGCCTATATCGGCAAGTGGCATTTGGGTGAAGTAGGCAAACATGCCGATGGCTACGATATTCGCTTGTTCAGCACAGTCACAGGCGGAGACACCATGCCCGATGAAGAAAAAACCCGTCATGCACTCAGCTTTCTGAAAAAAACTTCAACGCAGGAAAAGAAACAGCCATTTGCATTGTTTCTGAATTATACCGAGCCGCACAATATCTATCAGTATGGTTTTTTCAATCCACCGAAACCCATCCCCGCTCTGGCAAAAGACATGCCGCTGCCGACCAGTTTCTACCTGGAAAAACCTGCTGAGAAACCTCGTGCACAAGCCATTTTCATGCAAGCGGACTCAGGCAAGTATTTCAATAGTCCGGATGAAGGCATCTGGAAAACCTATCGTGGCGTTTACCGCTCGAAAGTAAGCAGGTTCGACAAGGAACTGGGCAAGGTGCTCGAAGCCTTGAAAAATAACGGCCTGTGGAACAACACCATCGTCATGGTCACCTCAGATCATGGCGATATGGACACTTACCATCGACTCGTTTTCAAGGGACCATTTGGCTACGAACATCTCATCCGTGTTCCACTGCTCATCCACGTTCCCCGTCGCTTTGGCGGAAAGGCCTCGCAGCGCCAGGATGCCTTTACCCTCAACGTGGACCTGCTGCCGACTATACTGGATTTTGCAGGATTGCCCTCCATCGTCGGCGATGGTGGCAGTCTGAAATCACTGTTGCTGGGCGGTGGGAAGCAATCCTGGCGACAGCAGGTGGTGAGCGAGTATTACAACAAGCAGAAATGGGTGCAGCCACTGCGGCTGATCAGAAACGATCATTACAAGTTCATCAACCGCTTATCTGGAATAAATGAGCTTTACGATTTGAAGATCGATCCGGATGAATTGCATAACCTGGTCAACGATGTTTCCTATTCCCAGGCTAAAGAGCAGATGGCCAACGCTCTCGAAGAATGGATCAAAGAGCAGTCTGACCCTTTTTACGGTCTGATTGCCACTGATCGCCAGGGCAAGCCTGTGGCGCATTCCGAGTGATACCGGCGACAGCGAAAAGGAGCCACTGGATACGCCTTTGTTAACCCGGCAACTGCAAAGTGTCCCGACCAATTTCCATACTGAGCACAGCTGTATTATAGTTATGAAGTAATTTCCAAAGCTATCGGATCAACCCGGCAACAACCATGCACACACAACTGACAAAGCTCATCGGACAACGCTTTCTATTCCGTGGCAAGGTCTGGATTATTGTTGAGATTCTGCGTGAAGAGGATGCACTGGTCATCGTACCCGAACAAGCAGCCCAAAATCAGCGCATTCAGGCGGATCAGTACGGGAATGCCATGCGGCGCTGTGATCACTGCAAAACATTGCCCCTGAGTAACAAGGACAATGCAGACGAGTATTCAGCTGATGTCATGGAACTGTTATCCGGGCGCATTCCTGAATAAGGTATCGACCCGCTGCAGGTCTTCGTCCGTATCTACTCCTGCTGGGGGAATTTCCGCGGCCAGGGATACGTGGATACGCCTGCCATGCCATAAGGTACGTAGCTGCTCCAACGCCTCATAGCCCTCGATCGGCGCTTCAGCCCAACCCACATATTCCCTGATGAATGCAGCCCGATAGGCATACAAGCCGATATGTCGCAGGTAGCCACGCGATACTTCCGCGCTGATTTCATCTCCCCAGGCTATTTCCTCCCGTTTCCAGGGAATGGGGGCACGGCTGAAGTACAGTGCATAGCCCTTCCTGTCCAGTACCACCTTCACTACATTAGGATCGAACAGCTGTTGTGGGTGCTCCAGATGGGCTGCCAGAGTAGCCGTATCTGCCATCTGATGATGCTCCATGTCTTGCGCTACCTGATTCAACAGGGAAACGGGCATCAGAGGTTCGTCTCCCTGCAGGTTGACGATGATTTCGTCATCTGCCCAGCCCATTACATCGATAACCTCTGCAATGCGCGTCGTACCGCTGCTGTGTTCGCTACTGGTCATGCAAACCCGGGCGCCGAAACCATCTGCTGCCCGGGCAATACGTTCATCATCGGTGGCGATAATGACTTCCAGTGCCTGGCTATCGCAGGCTTTTTCATACACGTGTTGCAGCATGGGTTTGCCTGCCAACGGCAGCAAGGGTTTGCCCGGCAATCGGCTCGACGCGTAGCGGGCCGGAATGACGATGCGCATCAGATATCTTCGTCTGGCGCCAGTTGGCGTGCTTCCTCCTCAAGCATCACGGGAATGCCGTCACGAATGGGGAAGGCCAGACGATCCACCTTGCAGACAAGTTCCTGTTGCGATTTCTTGTAGATGAGCTTGCCCTTGCAAATCGGGCAAACCAGAATATCAAGCAGCTTTTTGTCCATGTTTCAAACCCTGTAGTAATCGATCAAATTCTTTCACAAATTCCGGATCCGGCGCCATTTCGATACGCACCAGCCAATGTCTGTCCGTCGCAAACCGCGCATATTTTACGGCATCTTTCTCGGTCATGAGCACCGGCAATGCATCATCAAACTCCAGATCTTTCTGCCGATAGACACGATGGTCACGAAAGGCATGGGGAATCACATTCAGTCCATAGTGCTCCAGCAGCGTAAAAAACCGCTGTGGATTGCCCGTCCCGGCCACGCCATGTACCCGTTCGCCAGCAGCGCGGGACAGGGGCTGAGGGTGCTCGGACAAATTCAGCAACGGAAGCACCAAAGGCTCCCTGATGGTCATGGATGGCACCCCTTCCCGCCACAAACCATTGCTGATCAACAGATCTGCCCGACGCAAACGAGAAGGCAATTCCCGCAGGGGACCGGCAGGCAGCAAAAACCCGTTACCAAACCCCCTTTCACCATCGATGACCACGATTTCCAGATTTCTTCCCATGGCATAATGCTGCAGACCATCATCTGACAACACGATGTCACAGTCCGTGTGTGCCAACAACTCCCGTACAGCCTCGGCTCGCTCCGGAGCGACACACACCGGGCAGCCACTGAGCCGCGCCAGCAGTACCGCCTCATCACCAACCATCACCGGGTCACTGTCTGCCCTGACCTGCTGTGGCCAGTGGCTGGCTTTACCACCATAGCCCCTTGCCACGATCCCGGGACGATACCCCAGAGATAATAGATGCTGACTGAGCCACACTACCAAAGGCGTCTTGCCCGTACCACCCACGGTGATATTTCCCACCACGATCACGGGAGTAGTAAACCGGTGGGTTTTCTTCAGGTGAAGAACATACAGGATGCGGCGAAAGCCACTTAGCAACCAGAACAGGAAGGAAAACGGCAGCAGCAAATAGCTCAGCGGATTTTTGCCGTACCAGATGCTCTTCAATGCAGGCTATTCCTCAGTTGGCAAAGCTTTGGCAAGAAAGCTGATATGACTCAGACCCAGTTGGCCGGCGGCATCCATAACCATCATTATCGCCTGGAAGGGTGCCTGCTTGTCGCTGGTCACTGCTACCGGAATATCCGTGCGCTCTGCGGCCGCTTTACGCAAGGCACGCTTCAGCGTATCAACATCGTGAGTGACCAGTTCCTGATCATCCAGATAAAAATTGCCCTTGGCATCGATGGTAATCGCGATGGTCTTTGTTTGCTCACTTTCTTCCGCCTGGGCCGACGCCTCTGGAAGATCGACCTTGAGCTGGGTCTGTTTATCAAAGGTCGTGGAAACCATGAAGAAAATCAGCAGCAGAAACACCACATCGATCAATGGCGTCATGTCCACCAACACGTTTCGGCTGCGCCGGGAGGGCCGGATATCCATTATTTCTCCCGCTCTCCATGCAGTACTTCCACCATCTTGATCGCCTGTTGCTCCATGGCAATAGCCAGTTCATCCACTTTTCCGGTGAGATAGCGGTGGGCAATCAGGCTGGGTATGGCCACGGACAAACCCGCCGCTGTGGTGATCAACGCCTTGGAAATACCGCCGGCCAGCACCGCCGGATTGCCTACCCCGCCAGCGCTGGTAATCGCGGCAAAAACCTCGATCATGCCGAATACAGTACCTAAAAGTCCCAATAACGGCGCGATCGCTGCCACGGTACCCAATGCATTCAGGTAACGTTCCAGATCATGAACCACCTGCCGCCCCTCTTCTTCGATGGCCTCTTTCATCACCTCCCGGGTGTGATGCAAATTGGTCAACCCCGTCGCCAGCATACGTCCCAGGGGCGAGCTTTCCCGAATAGCCAGAATGCGTTGCCGGTCCAGCTCCTTGCTCTTGTACAACTTCCATATCTGCGGAAGCAGATGATCCGGCACCACGCGCCTGCGCCGGTATGACCAGAGCCTCTCCAGGGTAATCGCCATGGCGACAACAGAACAGGCTATGATCGGCCACATCAGCAGGCCACCAGCTTTAATAAACTCAAACACCGCGAATCACCCTCCTCATTTTCCAGAAGCCAATCATACTAAAACACGTATTAATCTTCCCGGCTATTTGTGCCAATAGTGACGGGAACGGGAAAACCAGGTCGAGGCTTCGGCGTCTACGCCAGCTCCCAGAGTAAACTCGATAGCGCCGGCGTTTGCGGTATTCAGGCTTTTGGCACCACTGGCATGCCAGCGATCCAGGACTTTCTTACGGGGGAAACCCCAGCGATTATTTTTTCCTGCAGAAAACAGCACATAGTGAGCCTGGGCGGCAGCCACAAAATCCGTACTCGAAGAACTGGCACTACCGTGATGCGCCGCCACGACAAGCGCGCTTTTCAGCCTGTCCCCTGCAAAGTTCAGCAGCCATTCTTCCCCCTGCTTCTCGATATCACCGGTAAGCAATGCTTCTTGTCCCCCGGCACTTATTCTCAGCACACAGGATGCATTGTTGCCTTCCAATCCGGCAATATCCGGAGGATATAGCACTTCAAATCGCACCCCCTCCCACCACCAGGTTTCTCCGGCCACACAAGGTTGACCGGGCACTGGCATACCGAGACCCGGTGGCTCCCCCATCACGATATCCGCAATCGGAATACTCCGAATCAAATCCGGGGCTCCACCTACATGATCAATATCACTGTGACTGAGGACCAGCTTGTCAATACCATGAATTCCCTGGCTTTTCAGATAGGGAAGCAACACGCTGGACCCCGTATTGAATCCAGAGGGATAGCGCGGCCCGGTATCGAACACCAGCACATGTCTGGCCGTGCGTACCACTACCGAAAGCCCCTGCCCCACATCCAATAGCGTGAGGCGAAAACGATTCGGAAATGGCGCTGCAACATGTTGAACGTAGAGTATCAGGCACAAACACGCAACGGAGACAAAAGACAGTCGCCATAACGGATGACAGGCGGTTTTTCTGACCCTCCAGGTAGCGAGCAATGCCACCACAGCAATTATTACCAGGCCTGGGACGGGAACAGCTCCCCAGTGCAGTGCCGGCGACCACGAAGCAACAGCATCCAGACCCCACAGGAAATGGTCCAGCAACCAACCCACAACCTGCAACAACAAGTGACCAGCAGCTCGATTCATCATCTGCAACAAAACCGCAAGCAGGGTGAGCGGCACAATCAGCAGCGCAAACACCGGGATCGCCACCAAGTTCACCAGCGGCGACACCAGGGATACAGGTAGCTGTTGCCAGACCAATACAGGAGACAGCGCCAGGAAAATACCCAGTTGCACCCAAAGCCAGGAAAAACGTCCTGCCGTACCGGCAGCAAGAAAAACGATCGCTCCCACTGCAGCAAAAGACAGCCAGAACCCTGCAGAGACCACCGCAAACGGATCCCATAACACCACGGCCACTAGTGCCAGACCGAGAAGGTGTACAGGGCTTGTCGACCGACGCATCACAATGCCCAGCATCACCACAAGCAACATAACCAGCGCACGCTGGGTAGGGACGGTGAAACCCGCCATAGCGGCATAAGCCAGGGCTGCAATCATCGCGAACGGCGCAGCTGCCACTCTGGCAGGCCAGCGGCAACAGCACCATGGGAAGTGTTGCCAGCCCCAGCGCACCAGAAAATACACCAGCGCCGCAATCAGTCCGATATGCAGGCCCGAGATAGCGATCAGGTGACTGGTGCCCGTCGCTGCAAACACGGCTTTGTCTTCCCGGGACAAACCGGACCGGTCACCAACCACCAGCGCTGCCATTACGCCGGCAGCGCGGCGGGAAAGGTGGGCCTGATGGATATCTTGCACAACCTCTTGGCGCAATCGATCCAGAGACCAGCGTTGCTGGCCAGTGCGCATTCCTTCGCCTTTCACATAGCCGGTATAGACTACTTTGCGGGCATACAGCCATCCCTCATAATCGAACCCGCCGGGATTGTGATAGCCATGTGCCATTTTCAAACGCAGTGGCAATGTCCATCTGTCTCCGGCAACGAGTTTGGGAGGCTGCTGATACCAGGATATTCGAAAGCGCCAATTGCCGGACAGCCGTCGTTCTTCCTGCTGCAAGCGCTGTACCTGGAAGAAAAACCGTATGCGATGCGAATTGCTATCGGGAATATCCTGAACAATGCCAGATGCCAAAACCACATCCTGCAATGCGGTCGCCGGCAGGCGTTGAGGTTGGGTCACTGTCGAGTGGAATTGTGCCCAGAAGTATCCTGCAAGTACCGCGCAGATCCATGCCGCCCGGGGGATTTTCCACCAACACCACAACACGGGTAAAAGCAACACCAGCCAACCACCGTGGGGCAACGATGGCAATTGCTGAAAGACAAAAACACCAAGGGCAAATCCTGCAGCTGTGAGTAACACAATCCCTCCCTGGGTTGTGACGATTCATCCATGCACTACAAAATGACTCGTAGCAATCGTCAGCCACACTCTTTTCCTGACAATGGCTGAGCTTTGTAACCAGTCCAAACTTTATTGATCTGAAGCATGCAATGTTGATTTACGCTGGTCAAGTCTTCTTGATCGTGCTTGAATAAGCTATTCATCCAGCGTGGGTTTCATTGCGCTTTAATTCATGCCACGACATTTACTCAAACGATACACACCAGACCCGGAAAAACTGTGTGAACACAAGCACATGCGGATGTTTGGCAAGTATTTACTTGATCAAAACCTGTGGCATTTGAATCGACGTTCCGTGTCCGGTGCTTTTGCTGTAGGCCTGTTCTGGGCCATGATTCCCATGCCATTGCAAATGGTTGCCGCTGCTGCCACGGCTATTCCTGCACGCGTCAACCTCCCGGTCTCCGTGGCGCTGGTATGGCTGAGCAACCCCGTTACCATGCCACCCATTTTCTATTTCAACTACCTGATCGGCACCTGGCTGCTACCCCATCAGGAACCCCTCAGAGACATGGAAATGTCACTGGACTGGTTTGCCCACAGCATGGGCGAAATCTGGCAACCCCTGTATCTCGGCTCTGTGGTGGTGGGCATTGCACTGGCAGCATTGGGCTATGCGGCGATGCGCCTGTACTGGCGCTGGCATGTGATTAACCAGTACAGGAAACGTCAACAGGCCCGCAACAAGCCGTCTTCGAGCTGAAATACCCGATCCATGCGCTGCGCCAGACCCGGATCATGGGTGACGATGATAAAGCTGGTGCCCTGTCCCCGGTTCAGTTCCAGCATCAATTCGTAGATACCCTTTGCCGTTCCGGGATCCAGATTCCCTGTCGGCTCATCTGCCAGAACACAACCGGGCTTTGACACCAGCGCCCGGGCAACGGCCGTTCGCTGACGCTCCCCTCCTGACAGTTCAGACGGCTTGTGCGCAATGCGCTTTTCCAGACCGACTTTAACCAACATCTCCTGGGCTAGCGCCTTTGCCTTATCGATGGGTGTCTTGCGCAACAGCAAAGGCATGGCCACGTTTTCCAATGCGGTAAACTCTGCCAGCAGATGATGAAACTGGTAAATGAAACCAAGATGCCGGTTGCGCAGATGGCAGCGCCGAGCTTCCGGCAACTGGCTGAACTTTCCACCGTTCAGCAGCACCTCTCCTGCATCAGGTTCATCAAGGCCGCCGAGACAATGCAGTAAGGTGCTCTTGCCTGACCCCGATGCGCCCAGGATACCAATCTGTTCACCAGACTGTACAGCCAGATCCACTCCTCTGAGAACCTGTACTTCCGCAGGCCCGGTGGTAAAAGTACGCCACAATCCCCTGCTTTCCAGTACCGGATCATTCATAACGCAAGGCCTCTGCCGGCAAGGTTCGGTAAGCATTCCAGGCTGGATACAGCGTCATGAGAAAACTGCACAGGAAGGAGCCTGCACCCACCAGCAATACATCTTCCCAACGCAGCTGGGAAGGCAGCATGCTGATGTAATACACACTGGGATCAATGAACTGCACACCAAACAGGGATTCAATCCAGCCCACCACTGTTTCCACATTCAGTGCCAGCAACACGCCCAGTGCGACACCAATGACGGTGCCCACGAAACCGATGACCGATCCCTGCACGATAAAGATATTCATGATTTGTCGTGGCGAGGCGCCAAAGGTCTTGAGAATGGCGATATCCGCCCGTTTGTCCACCACCACCATCACCAGGGTGGCAACGATATTGAATGCGGCGATCACCACGATGAAGAACAGCAGCAGTCCCATCATGCGCTTTTCCATTTTCAGGGCGGAAAAGAAATTGCGGTGCTGATCGGTCCAGTCTGATACGCGAAACAGGCCATTGAACTGCTGTGCCAGTTCCCTGGAGACCCGTGTCGCCGCATACAGATCATCAAGCTTCAGCCTTATGCCGGATACGGCGTCGCCCATGCGCAGCAGTTTGGCCAGATCCTTGATATTCACCATCGCCACCCCCCGGTCATACTCACCCATGCCCACACGAAAAATCCCGCTGACCACAAAACGTTTGGTTCTTGGCATGGTTCCGGCAGGCGTCGATGTGAATTTGGGTACCAGCATGGTGATCTTGTCACCCACCGCCACGTGCAAGGCATACGCCAGTTCCCGCCCCAGGATGATGTTGAAACTGCCGGGTACCAGGTCATCCAGGGAGCCAGCCTGCATATGCTCGCCCACATCCACGACTTCCGGCTCTTTGTCCCTGTCAATTCCCCGAACCAGAGCGCCACTGACCTGCTTGCCATGCACCAGCATGGACATGACTTCCACATACGGTGCGGCACCGATGACCCTCGGGTGTCGTTTGGCTTTCTCCAGCGCCTGCCGCCAGTCTTTCATGCCACCACCGGAAACTGCATTGATATCAGCATGAGAGGCCATGCCCAGTATGCGTTCCCGCACCTCTTTATGAAAGCCGTTCATCACCGATAGCACGGTGATCAGCACGATCACACCCAGGGTGATCCCCATGGTGGAGATAAAAGAGATAAACGAGATGAAGTGGTTTCGGCGCTCTGCGCGCGTATAGCGCAGGCCGATCCAGACTGATAGGGGATAAAACATCAGCGCATTATAGCCATTCCAGGCAAAGTTGACCCATCAAAAGCACATCGACAGGTCAGCTTCCCGGCTTTATCTACAGGCAATCGTTACTTCTTTTTTCCGCGCCGCTTCTGTTTTCTTTTCTGTTTCTTGGGGCTTAACTTGGCCTTGCTCTTCTTGCCAGATACCCTTTTCAGCGATTTTTTGTTCTTTCTGGCCTTGGCCGCTTTCGCATCCGCAAAGGCTTTTTTCTCCATACTCTTCATGGCCTGGGTCTTTTTCTTTTTTTCTGCTTTCTTGGCATCCTTGGCGGTCTGTTTCGCCGCCTTCTTCAAGCGAGCAGCAGAGCGCCGGGCCTTGGCTTTTGCGGCCGCCTTTTTCGCCTGCTTTTCAGAATACTTTTTCTTGGCCTCGAGTTGCATTTTCATGGCGCTGCGTTCTTTCTCGCTCTTTTGCGCCTGAGCCTGGGCACCTTTCGCCGTAATATGTGCCTTGCTCAAGACCTTACCCACTTCGTGTGCTGCTTCCTGAGCTGCTGCTGCAGCCTTTTTGGCTTTCTTGATCGCCTTTTTCAGCTTGTTGAGCATCTTGAGCTGTTTGGACTCAGCGGCCTTGTTCTTTTTCTCAGCCTTTTTCTCTTTCTTGTCTTTTTTTGCCATGTAAATGCTCCGTTAAATGTTATAGGCCCTGGATACGGGTCCCACAATCAGGGGATCTGGCTCCCTGGCCACGTTGTAGTCCTTGTTGGGGTAATCCAGCTTGTGTAGAAAATCGCGCAGGCAGTTGATCCGTGCCCGCTTCTTATCATCAGATTTTACCACCGTCCAGGGGGCATCTGCCGTGTTGGTGTAGAAGAACATGGCCTTGCGCGCATTGGTGTAATCATCCCACTTTTCCAGGGACTGCAGATCGATAGGGCTGAGTTTCCAGTGCTTGAGTGGGTCATGATAGCGGGAGTGGAAACGACGCAGTTGTTCCTGACGGCTGACCGAGAACCAGTATTTGTAGAAAATCGTGTCCGCATTGACCAGCATCTGTTCGAGTTGAGGTGCCTGACGCAGAAACTCCAAATAATCCTCATCGGCGCAGAATCCCATGACCCGTTCCACGCCGGCACGGTTATACCAGGACCGATCGAACAATACGATCTCTCCCCGGGTCGGCAGTTGTTGGATGTAACGCTGGAAATACCATTGCCCCAGTTCCCGCTCGGAAGGTTTCTCCAGAGCAACCACATGGGCGGCCCGCGGATTCAGGTGTTCCATGAAGCGTTTGATCGTTCCGCCCTTGCCGGCTGCATCACGTCCTTCGAACAGCGCCAGAATCTTCTTGCTTTCTTCCTTGACCCAGGCTTGCACCTTGAGCAACTCGATCTGCAGCAGATGTTTTTCCTGCTCGTATTCTTCGAGATCCATCTTCACCGCATAGGGATACTCTCCCAGATCATAGGTCAGTTGCAGCAGCTTCTTCCCCGAAATGATTTTTGGCGATTCCAGCACTTTCTGTGGGTTGCTCAGGCGATTCAGCAATTTTTTCAACGTTGCCTTGTTCTTCTTTTTTCTTCCCATGGGGGACTGTTCCTCTATTGGTAACCTATCAACTTGTACCATTATATGCATATGAAACAAAAACTGCTATAGATCAATACAGTACATGTCAATACAGCCATGAACAACGCCGCTTTCAGCGGGCTTCCCGGCACTCGGGAAAAAAGGCCTGCCAGTAAGGACATAAGCATCCTCTGCGATCCATGCCCCGTTCCGAAATACCCGGGCAGCTCCCAACAGGGTTTTGTTTGTGTTTGTCGGGGTAAATGCAGGTCAGGCACTCCCTTTGTGGAAGCTCAAATGCTATATTTCAAAACAGGACAATCAGACAGGATCAATATGATGAAACACACACTGGCCTTTCTCTTCGCATGCTCAATTTTCCTACCTGCCACAGGAATGACCGAAGTACTGCTCATCGACGCGGTTAAAGCCGAGCAACAGGCAAACATTCCCCGCCCCCATCGCGGTGAAACCATGAGTGCAGTGGAAAAACGCTTTGGCAGCCCCGATACCAAGCATGCGCCTGTGGGCGATCCCCCCATCACGCGGTGGGACTATGCACAATTTTCCGTCTATTTTGAATACGATCACGTGCTCACTTCGGTACTGAAGCGGAATACCCCGACTTCTGACTAAATAGACTCAAGGCTTTGTAGCAGGCTTCTCTACTCGATTATTGTTGACTGTTTTACTGGGTTATTTATACTGCACCCCTGATTTCTGCCTTACCGGAGTGACAATGACCACCGCCAATACAACGCAAACCCATCTGTTGATGCGCTCGATCCTGCAGCGCATTGCCACCGGACCAGAGCTTTCCAAGGATATCAGTCTGGACGAAGCTCGTGAGGCCACTGTTGCCATCCTCCATGATCAGATAGATCCTGTACAGGCAGCACTGTTTTTCATTGCCTTGCGTATGAAACGAGAAAGCAATGATGAAGTCAAAGGAGTACTCGATGGTATTCGTGAGGTGGTGGATGGCGTTACCGCCGAGGTAGACCACGTGCTGGACATTGCCGACCCCTATGACGGGTACAACCGCACGCTGCCCGCTGCACCTTTCCTTCCTGCCCTACTGGCAGAATGTGGCTTGCACCCGATCTCTCACGGCCTGGACACGGTGGGTCCAAAATACGGCGTCACTCACCGCCATGTACTGCAGGCAGCCGGTGCTGATGTGAATCTCAACAGCCAGCAGGCTGCTGATCGTCTGACCGATGACAATACCGGCTGGGCCTACATTGATCAGGCCAATTTCTGCAAGCCACTACACGACTTGATCCCCCTGCGCACCCAGATGATCAAACGCCAGGTACTCACTACGGTGGAAGTACTGGCCAAACCGGTGATGGGAAAACAGCAGACACATTTTGTAACGGGTTATGTACACAAACCCTATCCTCCCATCTATGCCATGCTTGCCCGACACGTAGGATTTGATTCGGCGCTGTTTATCCGTGGCGTGGAAGGCGGCATCATTCCCTCTTTGAGACAGGATGGAAAATACTTCAGCTACCACGACCGGGGAGAGGAAATCGGCGTGGACATTCATCCGGAGATGGTTGGCATCCAGCAGACCTTGCGCGCCGTCCCCCTGCCGGATGACCTGCCCAAGACCACCCGCCCAGGTGACGAGATTGCCATCGCCGTGGATATCAAGGACACCGCCCTGGCCGCAGCCGATGCCGGCATGGCAGCACTCGATGGCAAACAGGGTGTGACCTATGATTCCCTGGTCTACACCGGCGCACTGATTCTGAAACACATGGGAAAACACGATAACCTCAAAGATGCGGCCGACACCGTGCGGGCGGTGCTGGATTCAGGCAAGGCCGCCAACCGGGTCAGATAACGATGAACAGCAAATGGGTTGCCGTTGCCGGTGAAAACGAACTAGCGCCGGGCCAGATGAAGCGCATCCAGGTGGCAGGGAAAAAACTGCTGATATGCAATTCGGAGGGCAACCTCCATGTTGTGGACGAGATGTGCAGCCATGAAGACTATTCCCTGTTCCTTGGCTGCATTCAGGATGGCCGCATCAAATGCTCATTGCATGGCAGCTATTTTGACCTGGAAACAGGAGCCCCTGAATCAGACCCGGCAGATGAGTCAATTTGCACCTACCCGACAAAAATTGAAGATGGCCAGCTTTGGGTATATTCTTGAAAGATTCCTGAACATCTGTTTGTCGGCATTCTATGGCAACAAAGAGCCTGGGAATCGACATCTCAGATGAATGCCATTGCTGTCAATACCCGGGGTTAGCCTTTGAATAACACCAATCAAATGATAATCCGGGCGTTGGAAGAAGAGCGGCAACATCTGAACAGGGATTCTACTGCTTACATCGATGCCAGCAATCGTCTGGCAAGGTTGCTGTTTCGCACCAATCCTAAACAAGCCATATCTATCTGCAAGCGGTCGATCGATATAGCAACAACAATAGACTACCTGCCTGGCTTGGCAACAGCATACGGAACACTCAGCCATTCGCAGCTGAGCCTGTCCCATTATGAAGAAGCCAGACATTCGGCAAACAAAGCTATACAGCTTTTTGTTCATCTGGATGATTCTCGAGGCTTACTGGATGCAAACAATGCCCTTGGCATCAGCTATAACACGTCGGGGGAATACGAAAAGGCACTTGAAATATTTTTGCGCAATGATGAATTGGCGCAGACACAGGGCGAAACGGAGATGCAAGGCAAGGCGCTCAACAACGTGGCCTGCATTCTGCTTGATCAGGGAAACTATTCCCGCGCCCTGGAATATTTCCTGCGTTCCTTCAAATGTACGCAGCAACTTGCAAACCCGGAAATGATGGGAACCGCCCTGCTGAACGTAGGCGTTACTCATCTGGAATTGGGTAACCTCGAAGAAGCTCTGACTTACTTAACACGCAGCATGGAACATGTTTCTCACGTTCCTGAAATCAAATCACGAGTCCTACAGAATCTTTCGCACTATTTTCAGAAGACGGGTGACTTGGATCAGTCTCTGAAATATGCTGAGCAGAGTTTGGCAGGTTATCAGATTATCGATAATTCTCACGGAATCATCGGCGCTCTTAGCAATCTTGGAGAAATACATCTGTCTCAAGACAATTTGGAAGAGGCACAGTTCTATTTTGAAGAAGCGTTGAGGATCAGTTCACTTAAAAATGAAAAAACCGAGCAGGCACACAACCACCTGTTGCTGGGCCGGGTTTACATCAGAAAAAAACAACTTGATAAAGCCGCACACATTCTGGAAAAAGTTTTTGCATTCCAAAACAATTATAAAACTTACACTTACAAGGCACATAGAGAGCTTTCTCTGGTGTATGAACAAAAAAACGATTACAAACGCGCTCTCATTCATCACAAGAAATACATTCTCATCAAAGACCGACTTTTTAACGCCGAATCCGAACAAAAAATACAAAGCTTGCGTATAACTTTCAAGCTGGAACAGGCAGAGCGGGAATCCAGGCTACTGAAGCAGAAGAATGAAGAACTGTCCCTGAGTAACAAGAAACTCGAACAACTGACACAACGACAAAAAGAACTCGATAGCCAGAAATCCCAACTGGTTGAGCGACTGGAAACCTATGCACATAAAGACTCACTGACCGATCTGTTCAACCGACGTTACCTTGACAAGCAATTCCGGATGGAGCTGGATCGGGCACTGAGCAACGATTCACCACTGTGTGTCATGATTTGTGATATTGATGATTTCAAGCGGGTCAATGATCACTATTCACACAACATCGGAGATGCCGTGCTGGTGGAAGTGTCCAGGGTCATTTCTGAAAACATTCGTGCGCATGATGTCCTGTCACGCTACGGCGGAGAAGAGTTCGTACTCCTGATGCCGGAGACAGAGAAAGCAGATGCCATGCAGATCAGTAGGCGTATCAATCATCTCATCGAACACAACAACTGGGATGCTATCCAGAAAGGTATGAAGATCACAATCAGTATGGGGTTATGCTGTGATACGTCTGTCAGCAAATTTGAAAAGATGCTGGCCTGCGCGGATCAGCATCTCTATACCGCAAAATACCAGGGAAAAAACCAACTGTGTTTCTGCCAGAATGCCTAGAAATAGCGGGCGAGTTCGACCTGCATATAGTCATCCTGACGAAAAGGATATTGCAGATCCTTCTCATCGATGTTCAGCCAGCTGCGCAGTTGCACGGTCAGCAGATAGGCCTGGCCAAACCGACGGCTGGCCTCGATATTCAATAGCGTGGAGCCGTTTTCCCAATCGACGATGGTACCTGCCAGGATCGCCAGACTCTGGGCATCATTGGCGGTCCAGCGCAGACCCAGAAACACATCATGATTGAAAGGGGTACTCGCTTCATCTCCTCGTTCATCGAGCATCAACTCGGCAACCACACCCAGATCAGCCTGGGTTTCCATAATGCCGACGCGCGTATATTCAAAGCCGCCGGTAAGTGCATAGAAAGCATCGTCCTGACCATTGCGATACAAGGCTTCCAGTTTCCACAGCCATTCGCCCAGTGTCGCCTGCAGATCAACACTGGCCTGCTTGATCTGTTCGTAATACGGCGCCAATACCAGCTCACCCTGCGGGGTAAAGGCAGGTCGGAACAGAGGATCACGCCCCGTGCCCTGAAACCAGGAAACCCCCATGTCCCACTCACCGATGTAATGCGACCAGCGTAGTGCGTAATCCACATGTCGCTCTTCCGCAGAAGATTCGTACTCGACCCGATCGGGATCGACTCTGGGATGACTGCGTAACCGGCCTTCTTCACCCGGAAAGGTACGCTCACGGAAGCCGGGAAGCAGAAAGAAATCCAGGGTTCCCCAGTCTTTTTCCAGAGACAGCTTGGCCATGGGTTGGCCCAGTTTCTGCTCTCCATCAATGTTCTCGACCAGATCGGTCTGGTTGATGATATCCACCAGATGCATGGCCTCGGTCACGCCCCAGTACACCTTGCCCACGCCGAGACGTGTTTCCCAGCCATCCCCGGCATAGATCCATTGCAGCTCACGGATATCCCAGTGGCTGCGTTCATCGTCATGGCGATCCAGACGACCGAAAGGACGGAATACGAAGCTCTGCCGGTTGCCATCCCACTGATGGGAAAATTCCGGTTCCAGGCTGATGGAATAATCATTGTCGTACTGGCGCGCATCCAGAGGCGACTGGAAAAACGCCCGGCCTTCCACAGCCATGTTGCCTGCCAGTTCCCATGCCTGGGCATTGCCCATACAGCCAAGTACCAGCAGAAACAGCAACCGGTAATTCATGAAATCAGCGTATCCGCTTGAGGCTGTTGCGAGTGAAATCACTGTCCTTCAGGCCTGTGCGGAATTTGTAGTCCTTCCAGGTCAACAGCGTGCTCTTGCCCGTCTGCTTGTTGTCCATGAACATCTCGTCCGCACGCCAGAACTCGTCCAGATACTGTTTATAACCGTGGAACACCAGTACCTTGAGGAGCGCGTTCTTGCGATCGTAGAATTCGATCTTCGACGGTATATAACGCTCCTTGTCTACCCAGGTCAGTTGACGCGTGTAACCGGAATACTTGCTCACCGGGTAGCGTTCCATGACAAATACCGGCTTGCCGTCGAGCTCATCGTCACGAATGAACTTGTAGGTATATTTTTCAACTTCCTGCGAGGCCAGATCCTCGAAGGCAAACTCACTGCCCATGAAGGGGCCGGACTTGTTGCGTGAAGCGATGCGCTTGACCCGCTTCAGTGCTGGCAGGTACAACCATTGATCATCGTCCTTGACCTTGTGAGAGAAAGTCAGCAAGGCAGTGCCCTTTACATCCCGTGGCTCATCGAAAACGATCAGGCTCTTGTCACCATCATCTTCGACTTCCAGTGACTTCACGCGCATCTGGCGCAGGCTTTCCTCTCCGTGGCGGTTTTTCAGCAGCATGCTCATCTGCGCTTGAAGATCACCCCACCCTGTATCCCTGCGATCCACTTCCTGGGCAATGGCCAGACCTTTCTCTTCCGCTGTCTCCGCAACGACGTTAAAACTGCAGGTCAGAACCAGCAATGCCAAAAACGATTTTCTCATTTCTTTGTATCTCCAAATTTCATCAGCAAGGGTGGCAGGAAAAAGAAGTCAGCCACTAGCGCCAGCCCGATGGTGATGGCCGTCAACAAGCCCATGCCGGCGTTGAGTTCAAAATCCGAAAATGCCAGTACGCCAAAACCAAGCATCAGCACCAATGTGGTGACCCACAGCGCAGTACCTACCGTATGGAAAGCATAGCGTACCGCTTCCTCCGCACTCAGCCCCTGCTCTCGCCGGGCGCGCAGGTATTTACTCAGGAAATGCACCGTGTCGTCCACCACGATACCGATGGTCATGCCACTCACCACGGACAGCGCCAACCCGACCTGTCCGACCAGGATACCCCACAACCCAAAGGCCATGCCGATGGGCGCAAGATTGGGAATCAGGCTGAGCAGGCCGATACGCACCGAACGCAGGGAAAACATCAGGATCAGGGAGATGATTACCAGCGCCACCGTTGTACCTTCAAGCATGGAACGGATGTTGCGGTGACCGATGTTGGCAAACATCACCGACGGACTGGCGCCCTGAACGTGCATGAATTCCGGCGTATGGTCTTTTAGCCATTGCGAAGCCTTGCGATCCAGCGCCAGCAACTGTTCAGATGAAATACTCTTCAGGCTCGCCGTCAGCCGAGTGGCCGATTTCTTGACGTTGATCTGGTTGTTCAGGTCCAGACCGAAGGGCAGGGAGAACTCGTACAGCAACAGGTACTGCGCCGCCAGTTCCTGATTGTCAGGCAACTTGTACCAGGACGGATCATCGCCGTGCATGTTCTTGTTCAGGCGCTTCATGATATCGGTGATGGTATTGATGTGCAGCACTTCCGGCTGCTCCCGCAACCAGTTGGCGAACGCTTCCACCCGGCGCAGATATTCCGGATCGGCAATCTTGCCCTCGCCGCCTGCTGGCAAGGAATATTCCAGCAGATAGATGCCGGTCAGATGTTCCACCGCATAATCCGTGTCCACTCGAAACGGCACGTTTTCACTGAAATACTTGATGAACTCGTCATTGAGGTGATTACGCGGCACCTGGCTGACCAGCAATACGATTAGTGCTGCCATGCCCCAGAACAGGGGCGTGCGCTTGCGAATGACGAAGTCACCCAGCTTCTCCATCGTCCCCTGCCCCCGGGTATGCCTTGTGCCGGGACGAACCGGCAGAATCATGAGCAGCGCGGGCAAAAAGCTCAAGGAAAGCAGAAAAGCCACCATCACTCCCATGGCCGCCATGTTCCCCAGATCCCGAAATGGCGGCGCGTCGCTGAAGTTCAGACTCAGGAAGCCAATAGCCGTGGTAATGGAGGTGAGGAACACCGGCCCCAGATTCAGGCGCAGGCTCTCCAGCATGGCGGTTTGCTTGTCTTCACCCTTGCGCAACCCCTGTAGAAACAGGACGATGATGTGAATACAGTCCGCCACGGCGAGGGTCATGACCATGACCGGCGCACTGGTGGTCGGCGGGCTCATCTGCATGCCCAACCAGCCGGTCAGTCCCAGAGTAGCCAGCACCGCCATCACCAGTACCAGCATCGAAACCACAACTCCGGAAATGGAGCGCAGCATGAACGCCATGGTCACCAGGATGATCAGCAGCATCAGGGGGTACAAAGTCTGCATATCCTTTTGCGCCATCTTGGGGAAGGTGGCATTCATTGCCACCAGACCGGTCACACGAACTTCAACATCCGGATTCTGTTGCATGGCGCGTTGAGCGAGTTCGTCTGCGAAATTGGCCACTTCCGGCACTTCATCCAGCTTCTTGCCCGGAAGTTGCACCGTGATGTTTATGCCCGTATGGGCACCGTCTGGAGAAATCAGACGATTGCGCAGCAGTGGCTCATTCAGAGCAACCTGCCGAACTTTCTGCAGCTGCTGCTGATCCAGGGACATTGCATCTTCCACCAGATCGGCCACCAGCAGATCATCTTCCTCGGCTTCCGTATGCTGGTAGTTGGTAATGGAATCGACGCGCAGGGAATACGGAATCTGCCAGGATTCCTTGGTCAGCCATTCCACCGTGGCCAGGGTCTTGGGCGTGAACACATTGCCGTCTTTGGGAGAAACAACGAACAGGACGTTGTCTGTCTTGGTGTAGGTGTTCTGCAGCGCCTCGAAAGCCAGTAACTGCGGATTCTCTTCGCTGAAGAACATCCGGTAGTCATTGCTGAAGCCCAGGAAGCGCGCGCCGGAGGCCGCCATCCCGATCAGCAACACACTCAGCACCACCACCAACCAGCGATAGCGCAATATCCATGTGAAATAAGCCTGACTCATAGTATGGTTTTATTCTTCTGCTCCTTGGAATCGGTTATCATACTCCTGATTTCCCAAGGTACACCAGATTGTAATATGAAAAAACCCTTACTGATTGTGGGCGCGTGTTTTGCGGCCTTGATGCTTTTTTATGGCGCCATATCTGCCCTGGTCAACCAGGGACATGCGCTGAGCAGTTCCCTGGTGACCTTCGTGCTGGTGATTGCCGGCACCGCCGGCTTGATCTGGATGGTGAAATCCAGCTGAAAAGCCCGCGGGGCTTCAGTGATGACGCCTCAGACTCCAGGGAAAGGGCGCAAACCCATCATCCCGGTCATCATGGGGCCAGAAGCGGTTGTCGTCATCATCGTCATAGTAGTCCCGGCATCTGTGAATGATCCCTTTGCGGCACAATGTCCTGCGCCATTCATATTTGATGAATTTCTTGAACAGGGGCTTCTTGCGCGCCTTGAATCTTACCTTGTGGCTGGGTGACCATTCGCTTTCGCCGAATCCCGTTCCCGTCGAATCCGGTGTGGCTTCCCCAGTACGCTTGCGTTGCTTTTGCACGCTGTAATCCCGGTGTTTCCGCTTTTTCTCCTGATAAACCGCGACCGCGATCACGCCCATGGCGCTGTGATCACCCCAGGCGTCGGCATAGGAATCGTCCACATCGGTGAAATAAAAGCGGTTGACCCGGTTGCGGCTGGTGCGCCAGCCTTCGTACTCTGCACTTTCCCAGGGTCCCAGGACATATTTGGCCTCACCGCGTTTGAGATGGGATTTTTCACCCGTGATGATATTTCTCCCGTCAACGGCAACCACCACCCCGATACGCTTGCCTGTGCGGTTTCTTACACGAATACTGTAGCGTTCGCCATCGCGCACCGCGATGTATGCCCGCCGCTTCTTGTTACCGGAACGGGCAGGATACTGATGCAACTCACCCCGATTGTCCGAAATGACATCGATTTCCACATCTTCATCGTAGTAACTCGCACCTGCCTGGAAAGAAACCCCCAGCAACAATGCACTCACTATCAGAAACAGCTTGAATCTAAACATAACAGCTCTCCATTGGTCGGTTGGTAGTTGCAGCTTATGTCACTCATACTGAATAAAGTCTGAACGAGGCACAGCTGAGCAGCACGCTGCCCCAAGCGTTCGCCAAGCGCTAAAAACCACTCATAACAACGGGTCATATACCCACCGGCCTGGGGTTATGCGACAATACGCGCCGCCATGAGCCTGCCTGTCGAACAAACCGCTTCTGCCTTCGCCCCACCTGTGCCTGAAAAACAGGGTGAGCATCTACAATGGGGACGCTGCAGCGGCGCCGTGGCAGAACTGGCCATCGCCAGGGCAGCGCAGCAATGGAAGGGATTGACCGTCGTCGTGGCGCCCGATGTGCAGGAAGCGGCTCGCCTGGAACAACAACTGGGATTCTTCGTCGAAGACAAACGCTTCCCCATCCTGCATTTTCCCGACTGGGAAACCCTGCCCTATGATGTCTTCTCCCCCCTGCCAGAACTGGTATCCCAGCGCCTGCTCACCCTGCATCAGCTGCAAACAGCTGACCGAGGCATCCTTATCGTGCCTGTCGCTACCCTGCAGCAGCGTATTCTGCCCCCGGACTATCTGAATACCCACAGCCTGATTCTGGATATCGGAAACACCTTGGAAATTGACAGCTTCCGCCAGCGTCTGGAACGTTCCGGTTACCACTGTGTTTCCCAAGTGATGGAACACGGAGAGTTTGCCGTGCGCGGCTCCCTGCTGGATCTGTTCCCCATGGGGGCGACCCGGCCCTACCGCATCGACCTGTTCGATGACGAAATCGACAGCATTCGCCGGTTCGACCCGGAAACCCAGCGCTCGGCAGAAAAAGTCGACAGCATCCGCCTGCTGCCGGCGCGGGAGTTTCCGGTAGATGACGAAGCCATTACCCGCTTCCGTCGCCAATACCGCAACCAGTTCGAAGGCGATCCTCAAACCAGCCTCATTTACCGTGAAGTCAGCGAAGGCAATATCCCCGGCGGCCTGGAATACTATCTGCCGCTGTTCTACGAACAAACCGCCACCCTGTTCGACTATCTGCAGGATGATGTGCTTCTAATCCAGGGGGCAGACACCCGGCAGACCGCCGCCCATTTTTACGAACAGGTGGAAGAACGCTACGAGCAACGCTGTCATGACATCGAAAGACCCTTACTGCCGCCCTCCCGGCTGTATCTGAACGGGGATGAGCTTGTACACCAGCTCAAGCCTTATGCCGGCATCAGCTGGCGTTCCGGCAGTGTGGACGAAAGGCGCAAGGGCTACGCCCGTCATTACAATTTCAATGCTCATCCCCTTCCGGGCCTTGCCATTCAGGCCCGGGCTGCGGAGCCAGCAGGCATGCTGCAGAACTTTCTTGGCCAGCGGCAATCCCGGGTGCTGTTTACCGCGGAAAGCGCCGGTCGGCGCGAGCACCTGCTGAACACGCTGACAGAATTCCAGCTGCGCCCAACACCGGTAAACAGCCTGGCAGATTTTATCCGCAGTGATCTCACCCTGGGCATCACGGTGGCGCCCCTAGAAGAAGGTGTGGATCTCAGCGCCCCCGATCTGACCATTATCCCCGAGGCCCTGCTGCTGGGTGAGCGGGTGCGCCAGACCCGCAAACGTCGTAAGGCGGGGTTGGATGCCGATCAGGTGGTGCGCAATCTCGCCGAGCTGCAGATCGGCTCGCCGGTGGTACATGAGGAACATGGCGTGGGCCGCTATCTGGGTCTACAGAGCCTGGACGTGGGCGGCATGTCCATGGAATTTCTCACCCTGGAATACGCCCGGGGCGACAAACTCTATGTGCCGGTTTCGGCCTTGCATCTGATCAGCCGCTATACCGGCGCCACGGAAGAAAACGCACCCCTGCATCGTCTGGGCAGCGATCAATGGGAAAAAGCCCGGCGCCGGGCGGCGGAAAAGGTCCGTGACGCCGCCGCCGAACTGCTGGAGATCTACGCCCGTCGCGAAGCGCGCCAGGGATTTGCCTTTCCCGATCCGGGTGAAGAATACCTGCAGTTCGCCGCAGAGTTCGAATTCGAGGAAACCCCTGACCAGCAGTCCGCCATCGAAGATGTCATCGCCGACATGACTTCCCCCAAACCCATGGACCGGGTGGTGTGCGGCGACGTGGGTTTCGGCAAGACCGAGGTGGCCATGCGCGCCGCCTTCGTGGCTGCCCAGGGCGGCAGGCAGGTGGCGGTGCTGGTGCCCACCACCTTGCTGGCACAACAGCACTATGACAACTTCGCCGACCGTTTTGCCGACTGGCCGGTAAAGATCGCCGCCCTGTCCCGCTTCAACTCCACCAAAGAGGTCAACGCCACCCTCAAGGGGCTGGAAACCGGCACCGTGGATATCGTCGTGGGCACACACAAGATTCTCAGCGAAAGCATCAAATTCAAGAACCTGGGGCTGGTGATCATCGACGAGGAACACCGCTTCGGCGTGCGTCACAAGGAAAGGCTCAAGGCCCTGCGCGCCGAGGTGGATATCCTGACGTTGACCGCCACCCCCATCCCCCGGACCCTGAATATGGCCATGTCCGGTATGCGTGATCTGTCCATCATCGCCACGCCACCGGCCAAGCGTCAGCCCATCAAGACCTTCGTACAGCAATGGAACGACACAATGATAAGTGAAGCCTGCCAGCGCGAGCTGCAGCGCGGGGGCCAGGTGTATGTGCTGCACAACGAAGTCAGCAGTATCGAACGTATGGTCGGCGACATCGAAAGACTGGTGCCGGGTGCCCGGGTGGACTTCGCCCATGGCCAGATGCGCGAGCGCGAGCTGGAACGCATCATGCGTGATTTTTACCACCAGCGCTTCAGCATCCTGGTGGCCACCACCATCATCGAAAGCGGCATCGATGTGCCCACGGCCAACACCATCATCATCAACCGCGCCGACAAGCTCGGACTGGCACAACTGCACCAGTTACGCGGTCGTGTCGGTCGTTCCCATCACCGCGCCTATGCCTATCTCATCACCCCACCACCCAAGGCCATGACCAAAGATGCGGTGAAACGCCTGGCTGCCCTGGAAGCCCTGGAAGACCTGGGCGCGGGCTTCACCCTCGCCACTCACGACCTGGAAATACGCGGCGCCGGAGAGCTGTTGGGCGAGGATCAGAGCGGCCAGATTCACGAGGTGGGATTCACCCTCTACACCCAAATGCTGGAACGGGCGGTGCGCGCTATCAAGGAGGGCAAGCAGCCCGAACTGGATCGCCCCCTGGATCACGGCACAGAAATCGACCTCAACCTGCCGGCATTATTGCCAGAAGACTATCTGCCGGACGTGCATATCCGCCTCATCCAGTACAAACGCATCGCGTCCGCCACCAGCCGGGACGAACTGCACGAACTGCGCGTAGAGATGATCGACCGCTTCGGCCTGTTGCCCGAGCAAACGAAAAATCTGTTCGACATCACCGAACTGAAGCTGGAAGTGCAGCCTCTGGGCATCCGCAAGATCGAAGCCGGCCCCCAGGGGGGCAAGATACATTTCGAGGAACAACCTGCCATCGATCCGGGTCGAATCATTAAACTCATCCAGACTCGACCACAGCAGTTCAAACTGGATGGCAGTGACAAGCTGCGCTTCTTTACCGATCTGGAGAGCCCGGAAAACCGCGTGGAAAAAACTCGGCAGCTACTGGAGCTATTGCAATGAAATGAAAAACAAGGGAATCTTACTATTACTACTGAACCTGTTCTTGATTGCTGTTTATATCGTCATTACCTGGAATAACATTTATGTCTCAGGTTCAGCACCACTTTCCATAGTAAATCATGTATACAATGTCTTTTTAGAATTGCTGATACTGAATGTGCCTCTAGTATTAACAGGAAGCATTCGTGGAATATTAGCCAAAGTCCTATTTACACTATTAGTTACCCTATATTTTATAGTGTTGATACTCCAATCATTTAGTATCGATATATCTGGATCGTCATTGGTACTGGCGGCATTCTACAATGCCAATGAATCCCCGCTGTTGATCAATAAGCATACGCTTTCACTGGCAATCATAAGCATTTCCATATTCCTGTTATTGATGTCATTTCAGATACAGAATGTATTCCCGACAAAAGCAATAATTATCTATCTTTCTGCATTTATCGTAATCTATCCACTGGCACTTAAATACAAACATTCAGACAGTTTTAAACAGTATGGCGAGCAAGCAGAGTTACACCAGTTTGTCTATCCAGTATCACCCCTCAGAGATTTCTATAATATAGCAAATTTGTATCTACGAGAGCAGGAAGAAAATGATATCAACATGCCTTCCTCAGAAGATCTTCAAACTGCCATTAGATTTAATTTATCTGTTGATCCGCAAAACTATTACCCATTTCTGAAAAAGAAGATCTACGACAGCAATCTTAGAAAATCTGCTATAACAGACTACAAGAAGCCAAATGTAATCGTGTTTTTCGTAGAAAGCCTGTCTGCAAGATTGATTGGTACTTATGGGAACCAGTACGAAGGCCTGACCCCAAACATAGACGAGTTCGCCAAATCATCCACAGTGGTAAGAGGGTACTACAATCACACCACCCCCACAGCACCCGGTTTATTTGGGCAACATTGTTCTCTGTATCCGCTGATATCCGGAAAAAAGATGAAGAATAGCGATAACCCAATCAACAATCTAGGAACAAAATGCTATCCACAGTATTTCAAGGAATCAGGATACAAGACTGTCTATCTCAGTCATACAAAACCGGGAAAATGGCATATGTTTGAAAATCTTGGGAAATGGGGTTATTCGGAACGCTATTTCTGGCAGAACCTGTTGAACAAATATCTTGATAAAGAAAAACTTGGCCTGTATTTTAGCGGCATTTCTGATCATCAGATGATGCGTTGCGTCATCAATCTTATGGAAGAGTACAATCAGGATAAACCGCTTCTATTGGGGGTATCAACCATCGAAACACATGTTGGTTTCAAACTATCGAAAGATGGTATTATATATTCTGAAGGTAATAATGACGTTCTGAATATGATCCATAACTTAGACCATGCTTTTGGACTGTTCTGGAATTACATAAAAGAATCTGAATATAAAAATAATACCGTAGTTATTCTGACAGGGGATCATACATCATACCAAAGCAGGGATTATCTGAAAGTGACCGGAAAAAACTGGAAGCCCAGCGTCTATGACGAAATGGCTATGATCATTTATGATCCGGGGCATAAATTGCCTAAAACTCTGCAAATCAATACCACATCGGTCGATCTTGCGCCTACGGTACTGCAACTGGCAAACATTAATCCGCAAAAAGATAATGCATTTCTGGGAAGATCTCTCTTCGATTCACGTTCATTTGATGCAGCCTTCGGGATTTCTCCATATCCTGATTACCCTGTGTATCTTCGTATGGGAAAACGAACAGTCAACAAAACGCCAGATAGGATAATAAATGATACTGATAAAAAAACGCTCTCTTCCTTACACAGGATACTGAAGTATTACGAGTACCTGCGAAGAAGAGGGCGCCTACTCTCCGGTCTTTCGAATCAACAAACTACTTTGCAAGGCATGCATTAATGGCAACCAACAGGGAACGCCTGCACTTTCTGGTTCATCAACTGAAAGACGGTCGCTACGCTGACATCCTGCGCCTTATGGCACGCAAGCTCGGACTGGCGAGCGATGAGCCATCCGTTGGGCCGCAGCCTGTTTCGCATTTTCATGCGCAAAAACAACAGGCCATCTCGAGTTTTCTGGATTTTATAGACGGTGGTGAGCAACCCCAGTGGCCCCTGGAGGTGTTCATCGAGGTCAGCAACCTGTGTGACCTGCAGTGCGCCATGTGCCACACCTTCTCCGCGCTGAATCCCAAACGCTTCAACATCATCTCTCATCGCC
Source organism: uncultured Sedimenticola sp. (assembly GCA_964522855.1). GTDB lineage: Bacteria > Pseudomonadota > Gammaproteobacteria > Chromatiales > Chromatiaceae > Thiolapillus. Next base: position 15,182 of record CAZFXI010000017.1, on the reverse strand, counting down.
ATCGGGGGTTTTTCAACACCGATCTCATCGAGGAAAGAATGGGCAAGGTGCTGGAGCACGCCCTGGTAGTACATGCCTTCGGTTACGGCGAACCGACCCTGCACCCCGAGTTCACCCGCCTGCTGGACATATTGGATCGATATGAGGTCATGGTAGATTTCTTTACCCATGGCATGCATCTGAATCAGGAACTGTGTGCCGATCTGGTCAGCAAACGCATCAGCAAGATTACGGTGAGCTTCTCTGGCAGCGACCAGGAGGACTATGAAAATGTGTATATTGGCGGTGAGTTCGACAAGGTCATGGCCGGCATTCGGCATCTGCGGGCAGAAAAGCAGAAACAGCAGACGGATTTCCCCCTCATCGTCATCAACAGCCTGGCCTTTAAGCATCATGTGGAAAAACTGCCGGAGTTCGTGCGCATGATGGGAGAAGCCGGCGCCAACGTCATTCATCTCAAACCCTTCAAGACCTACGACATCATCGAGGAACTGCATGGCCATGCTTCGGTGCATCATCCGGAATATGAGGGCCGCCTGCTGGAAGAAGCCCGCCGCATCGCGGCTGAATACGGCATCCGTCTGGAAAGTGCGGACTATGAATCCGACCAGGAAGATGAAACCGTATTGAAATCCCGACACATGGGCACCCGGCCCTTGTCAACCCAAACCGTTCCCATTGCCGAACTGAAAAACATCGCCCGGGAAAAGCGCGACAGCGGCGGATTGGGTGAAAAGGCGGCGGGGAAAATCGAAATCCAGGTGCCGGACAAGGATGCGGTGGAGTACCGGCATCTGGAGACCATGGTCTGCATGGAGCCTTTCAAGACTCTGTACTTCGGCTATGAAGGCGCGGCCTATCCCTGCTGTTACAAGCACATCATGTGGGGAGATATCGAAAAACAACAAGCACATGAAATCTGGCAATCCGATCTCATGCACTCCCTGCGTGAACATGTGGCACGACAGGAATTTCCCGTAGACCTATGCCACGGCTGCATCAAGACCGGCCTCTATCCCAAGGCTAATGCCGCCAGGATGTACAGCCTGCACTATGGTCGCTGGTATGAAGACCGGTTCGGTCAGGCTTTCGATGAGGAATTGCTGAATAAGGTACGGGTGTTGCCGGACAGCAGGGAAATCTTTGCGGACCTGCTACGGCCAGATCACCCTGTTACTTCGGAATAAACTCGAAACGAAAAACCGCAATACCCACCTTCCGGGCGTGGCTGTGGTCGATAGCTTCACCATCACTATCGGCCTGGGCTTGCGTCCGGGATAGCTGGAGACCTACCCGGGAAAGCGCTCCATCAAGTCTGACAAATGAAGCAGGGATATCGGCCAGCACCAGGGCCTCCCCCTTCCGCTCCGTCAGCGAAAACGGCAAGTCCTGCCCATCGATCGTCAACTGCAGGCTGCGCAACACGGCTTCATTCACCCAGGCGGCGAGGTGGATCATCATCTGATACCCCTGCCCCGGTTGCAACTGAACGTCCACCTCGGAATACTCACCCGGTCCCGTCCAGCGCAGGATACCCTTGCCCGGCACCAGTTCCCGCTGGTGCCAGCCGCGGCCATGCAGGGGCTGGGTAAAATCCACGACCACCGAACCGTCCGTACCTGCTTGTGCAGCAAAGCCAAAAGATGGGGAAGAACCTCCATCACCATCGACCATGCGCTGGTACTGTGCTTCGAACAACTCCCGGCCTCGCTCATAGAGCCGGGCATCGAGAGCAGTGACCTGCCTGAGGATATCCAGTGTCTCCGCGGGCAGTTCTTCCAGCCGGGTGCGCCGGTGGTTGATGTTCAGGGACTGTTGCTGTTGCTGAGGAGTTGCGCCCAACAGCCAGGCAGCCAACTCCATGCCATGATCCAGCTGTTCGGCCACACCCACGAAAGTCATGCTTTCCAGACGTTGCAGGGCCACGTCCAGCAACTCGTCGTCCGCTGGCAGCATACCGTCGCGATGACGCCAGGCGCGGGCGAAGCCATCCTGAGAATCACTGTTGTTCAGCAACTTCTGCAACACCGAACGACTCGCCAAGTGCGCCAGGGGACGCACCTGGGCATTGGTCACTTCGGCACTGAGTACGGGATCGAGCAGGTATTCCTTCAGCCCCATGCTCTGCTCCTGAATGATACGATGTTTGGGATGTCCCGGATCGCGCTTTATGTACTCGAAATGCGACACCGCCCTTTCCATGGGATCGCGCAGCATGACCAGGGCCTGTGGTTTTTGCGGCAGGTAGTTGATCAGGTTGAAGCCCATGTGTCCGCGAAACAGACGAAACCCCGACAACTGTTCATCGGTATATGATTTGATCTGAAAGAATTCATAGGCCGGACAGATCTCATCCATGTGAAACCGGTTTTCCAGCAACACGCGAAAGGTCGTTCCCGCCGTCTTGGGGATATGCAGGAAATACCAGGACGCTTCAACCTGCCCGTTCATCAACCGGGATCCCTGCTATAGATAATTTCGATCTCCGGTTTTTCGATCATGAATTCATGCAAGGCACCGTTCTTGATCTCCGTGCCGATATGAAAGCCGGTGAACTTGAAATTGCCGGGATCTATGTCGCCATAGCACTCCTTGATGCCGCGCTTCATGCCAGCCAGCAGATTGAATTCGTAGTCTACAAACTCGCCGCCGCCTTCCCGAGGCGGGTAAGCGATGGGCTGACCGAACTCGAAGACCGTGTCCCGGTAGATCATGGTACTTTGCTTATTGTTCCTGTAGTTGCAGGTCACGTACACATGCCGTCCCTGCAGGATATGCTCCTGTACCTTGGGCCGCGCATCATAGTTGAGAATCTGATAGAAGATGGTACGCCCGGTTCCCCGGCGCGTGCCCGGCTCGATTTCGGAAAAGGTCGCGGTGGCATACGAGTGTACGATGGCCTTGGTATGCACCGCATCCTTGTCTACCTTGCTGCGATCACATTCGTAGGCGTCGTCCACCTTCAGATTGCGAAAACGGAAGCGCACGAAGATTTCTTCCATATTGCGCAGCATGTAACGTTCACGCTGCTTGAAAAAATCCGGCAGTATCTTGGGCTCCCAGGCCAGGTAGGAGACAAAGCCGCCCACGTTGCCTTTCGCATTGGGGTTGCAGCCGTTGTTGGCCATCTTTGCCGCATCCATGGACAGCAGCACCTTGCGCTCGTTCTTCCAGTGACAGTAGCGGGAGGTGCTGGTGGAAAGCTCTGAAGAAGCACCCGAGCAGTCCTGGGTCCGATCCGGTGACTTGTCATTGCACAGGGAATCCTGATTCTTCCACTGCTTGATCACCCAACCCCGAGAGGCTTCCTTGTATTGGCGGTTACAGGCGATACGATTGATCTTGGTATCCACGCTCCAGATAGGCAGCCCTTCGACGCGGGGCATGGCCATTACCCGCACCTTGCCCTGAGCCGGCACCATGACCTGATCCCGCGGCAGCGCATAGATCCCCGGCTCCCGCCCCTTGAAATGCAGATACCAGGCCAGGGACAGACCAAGCACCAGCAACACTGCCGCGATGACCAAGTTGCGCCACAGGCGTGTTTCCATTGGAGTACGCCGCTTACTCATAGCCGAACTGCTTCATCAGCTCCCAGGCGTCCTTGAACACCTTGCGACTGGTTTCCGGCGTCAGATAATTCTTCCAGTCACCCGCCACACCCTTGCGATAGAAACTGGCGCTGTCCTGCTCCCCCGCCTTGCGGCCTTTGGAAAGGTTTTTGAAAGACGCCTTTTCCACTACATCGGCCACCAGCTTCTGTTCATGGACCAGGCCGGAAAAGGCGAAAAGCTGCTGCACCTGATCCTGTGGCATCTCCAGCAAATCCTCATAGCGCACCAGCAAATAGTTTTCACCATAGAGGTCTTCTCCCTGCTGATGAAAAATGCTGGCGATACGCTTCCAGGCACGTGCATGGTTCTTGAAATAGGCGGCGACAGCCTGTTTCTTCAACACATTGCCGGAGTTGCCGTCGAGTACGGATTCGACAAAATCCGTGATCCAGTTTTTCTCGCGCTTCTCCCGAAAATTCCGGTAGGAATGGAACATGGCAGACACGGCCACATCCCGGGGATCACGCACGATATGTACGATCTTCGCATCCGGATACATGTGCTTGAGGGTCTCGATGGTCGTGTTGGCATCTTCTTCCGTGTTCAACGCTATCTTTTCACTGAAGTGCGTGATCGGATCTTTTCGATCAAAACCTTTCGCAGTCTTGCGCATGGCCAGGGCCCGGTACAACAGATAATCACTCATGAGCCGCGCAAGCTCATAGCGCACACCGGTCTGCTCGGGCGCGGTCACACCAAAGGAAGAGCTCGTGAACCAGCTTTCATAGACTCCATCATCCAGCAGTTCATCGAACAGGGCGTGATTGTGGTCAGGATGTTCGAACAGACGCCGTTCGGCGACCACCGCCGTGTTCGGGTGATGGAAGAACAGCATGTGCAGCCAGGTAGTACCCGACTTGCCGTGCCCCACCAGAAAAATCCGTTGCTTTTCTGCATACATCCCGGTGAATCGGGCGAAGTCCCCCATGCGACGATTCATCAACTCAACTTCATTGCGGGGATGCTCTGCATAACCCACCGACCGATAGGCCTCGGGAAGCATATCGTTGATGGCACAGATGGTTTTCGGCGGAAGGCGGGAATCGGATAGCGGATCATCACCCGAACCAATGGCCGGGTCCGACAGGACAGCATCCACTGCATGGTTTATGTCTGTGGGTTTCAATTCACCCAGGCGGGATGACAGCTCTACGAGTACGGTTTCTGCTTCCCTGATCAAGCGTTCCTGATGAATCAGTAAAACGCCATCCTTCCCAATCCAGCTGGCACTGCTGCGCAACTGCTCGGAAAATACCGAATGAATGAAATCCAGTGCGGCTTCACTGTCCATGGGGCGATCGTTGAGAATCTGTGCAAATGCCGCCGATGCCCCTGACTGGTTGTTGGCATTGAGATACAGGGTCTCAAAGGTATGGCAGGGATCACGCAGCACGTGCAGCAGATGAATATCTGCGTGATCACAGGCCGTGAGCAATTCCGAGGTCGCTTCATGATGTCCGGTCAGCAGGCAATTATCCGGAAAGGCTCCCGTATCGATCAACCGGACAAGATCAGCTTCGCTCTCCGGTGGCCCTCCCACACTGTTGCGCAAATCATCCAGCCCGTAGAGTCGGCGCAACAGCGCTGCCAGCAGATAAAGCCCCGAGGCGGGGGTTCCGGTGATCAGAAGACGCACGTTATTATCTCGGCCTACCAGTAGCGTGCCAAATCACTCGCCCATGCTGTTCAGCAACGCACTCAGCTCCGCAGTTTTTTCTTCCATGAGCTGCTGATCACCCCGCGTTTCCAGATTCAGACGCAATACCGGCTCAGTATTGGAGGCCCGCAGGTTGAAACGCCAGTTGTCGTATTCCAGGGACAGACCATCCATACGATCCACCTTCTTCGCAGAAGGCAGGTACTTTTCCTCAACGACTTTTAGCGCTTCCGCTGTATCCTTGACCTTGAAATTGATCTCGCCGCTGGTGGGAAATTTAGCAATGCGCTCATCCAGCATGCTGCTCAGGCTGCGCCCCTTGACGCTCACCAGCTCGGCAACCAGCAGCCAGGGGATCTGTCCGCTGTCACAATAAGCGAAATCGCGGAAATAGTGATGGGCGCTCATCTCGCCACCATAGACCGCATCTTCTTCACGCATACGTTGTTTGATGAAGGCATGTCCCGAGACGCTCTGGATGGGAATGCCTCCCGCTGATTCGACGATGTCGATGGTGTTCCAGATGACGCGGGGATCGTAGATGATCTTGGCGCCGGGATGTTTGGCCAGGAAGGCTTCGGCCAGCAAGCCGACGATGTAATAACCTTCGATGAAGCGCCCGGTCTCGTCGAACAGGAAGCAGCGATCGTAGTCCCCATCCCAGGCGATGCCAAAATCCGCCTTGTGCTTCAGTACCGCGTCGGCGGTGGCTTGGCGGTTGTCCGGCAGTATAGGGTTGGGAATGCCGTTGGGGAAAGTGCCATCAGGTTCGTAGTTGATCTTGATGAACTCGAAGGGCAGGTGTTCTTCCAGAAGGTCGATGATGGGACCCGCACCACCATTGCCGGGATTGACCACGATTTTCAGGGGCTTGAGCCTGTCTCTGTCCACATAACCCAGCAGCGCTTGGATGTAGTCTTCCTTCCAATCGATGCTTTCTACGGAACCTTTCTTGCCCGCATCGATAAACTCATTCTTCTCCGCCAGCTCACGAATATCTTCCAGTCCGGTATCGGCGCTGATAGGCCGCGAGCCCTCGCGCACAAACTTCAGGCCATTATAGTCCATGGGATTGTGGCTGGCGGTGACCATGATGCCGCCATCGTAACCATAGTGGTCGGTAGCAAAATACACTACCTCTGTGCCACACAGTCCCAGTTCCTTCACATCCACACCGCTGTCCGTGAGGCCCCGCACCACCGCTTTGAGCAACCCAGGGCTGGACAGACGGATATCTTCTCCCACCACAACGGTTTTCGGATTAAGGAAGGCCGCGTAGGCCCGACCGATGCGATAAGCAATATCCTCATTGAGCTGATCGGGAATGCGGCCACGTACATCGTAGGCCTTGAAGCAGGTGATCTTTTCCATGAAATAATCCTCGGTGCTGCAGGGTGAAATGTATTTTTTCATTATACCACCGCTGAATCAGGGAATAGGCATCCCTACACACTCTCGATCAGGGCTTTTCCAACAGGGTCAGGAGAAAACTTCTGGCTTGCTGGTAAATGCCGGGACACTTGTTTTCCCGGGGACCGGCGATATTCAATGTCCGAATGTGGCTGTTTTCCATCCACTGCCGCACAACAACAGGATCTGCCGGATCATCCACATTGACTACCAGAAAGGGCTTTTCCAGCTCCTCCGACACCTGCAGCGTATAAGCGGTACCACCACTGAGTTCCCCGCAATTGAGGATCAACGTCCCATCGGAATCCCGCACATTCAACCGGGTACGCACTCGGTAGTCAGGGCTTGCGGTTTCCTGCAGAGGATAGCGCGGCGGGATGGGACCATCCAGTGCCCGCCGACCTTTGGGACACCAGCCGCCGCAGGGCAGCCCCAGTTCGAGGGCCACATCCAGAGCAGCACGATCCACGCCGGTCTGGCCGCCGGATACGATTTTGATGTTGCTGCCCTTATCTTGTCTTTCCTGCGAGATCATTATGATAATAAAATTAGGTACATCCGATGTGCAAAAAAAAACGACTTACATAAATGTAAGTCGTTTTATAGATGGCGTCCCCTAGGGGAGTCGAACCCCTGTTACCGCCGTGAAAGGGCGGTGTCCTAGGCCTCTAGACGAAGGGGACAAGTAAACTTGTCGCGTTTCTTTTTTTCCCCTGCTGTTTCACCCGGAAACTGCAGAAATATGGTGGAGCCAGGCGGGATCGAACCGCCGACCTCAACACTGCCAGTGTTGCGCTCTCCCAGCTGAGCTATGGCCCCGCTTAAGTACCTATGGAACCTCTGCAGTGCCTTAGGCTTCCTCAAGAGGCGCGTATGATAATCCAGCCCTTTTCCTCTGTCCATAGTTTTTACAAGATTTTTTTACTTGTTTCCCGATTCATCCCTTACCCCAGGAATCCCGTAGGGTGACGACCCTGTTGAACACCGTCGCACCGGATGCGGCAGCCTTCGTGTCCCGACAGAAATACCCCTCGCGTTCAAACTGGAATCGCTCCCCGGGTTCGGCGCTGGCCAGGGCCGGCTCCAGCATGGCCTGGCAAGTAGTCAGGGATTCAGGGTTAAGGAAATGCTGAAAGGGCTTGTCTTTCACGCCATCCGGTGCGGCCACGGTGAACAGGCGATCATACAAACGCACTTCGGCTGGAATGGCTGCAAGGGCGGAAACCCAATGAATCACGCCTCGCACCTTGCGCCCTTCGGGGTTCTTACCCAACGTATTGGGGTCGTAGCTGCAATGCAGTTCCTTGATCTCGCCACTCACATCCTTGATCACCTTTTCGCAGATGATGGTGTAGGCATTGCGCAGGCGCACTTCGCCGCCGGTAATCAGGCGTTTGTATTTCTTGTTGGCTTCTTCGCGAAAATCCGCCCTGTCTATCCACAGCTCGCGGGAGAATTTCAGCTCCCGCGTGCCCATGGTTTCATCTTTGGGATGACTGGGGCCAATGAGAGTTTCTTCCTGCTCTTCAGGATAGTTGGTGATGACCACGCGCAGGGGATCGAGCACCGCCATGCGCCGCGGTGCGGTGTGATCAAGATCTTCACGGATGCTGGCTTCGAGCACCCCCATTTCCACGGTGCCATCAGATTTGGTCACGCCGATGCGATTGCAGAAATTCCGAATCGCCGCAGGCGTATAGCCCCGACGACGCAATCCCGCGATGGTGGGCATGCGCGGATCATCCCAGCCTTCCACATGGCCTTCCGCCACCAGTTGAGTGAGCTTGCGCTTGCTCATGACCGTGTATTCCAGGTTCAGGCGGGCGAATTCGATCTGGCGTGGATGGCAGGGAATGCTGATGTTGTCCAGGTACCAGTCATACAAAGGACGATGATCCTCGAATTCCAGCGTGCACAGGGAATGGGTGATCCCTTCCAGCGCATCGGATATGGGATGCGTGAAATCGTACATGGGGTAGATGCTCCAGGCATCGCCGGTCTGGTGATGCACCACGCCACGGCGAATCCGATAGATAGCCGGATCACGCATGTTCATATTGGGTGATGCCATGTCGATCTTTGCCCGCAAGGTACGGGTGCCGTCCTCGAACTCTCCTGCCCGCATGCGCCTGAACAGATCGAGATTTTCTTCCACGGGGCGATCACGAAAGGGGCTGTCCTTGCCAGCTTCCGTCAGCGTACCGCGGTATTCGCGCACCTGATCGGCATTCAGGTCGCAGACATAGGCCTTGCCGCTTTCGATCAGCTCGATGGCAAAACTGTAGAGCCGCTCGAAATAATCGGAGGCAAAATACTGCCCTGCCCATTGATAGCCCAGCCAACGCACATCATCCTTGATCGCTTCCACATACTCTTCGTCCTCCTTGTGCGGATTGGTGTCATCGAAGCGCAGGTTGCACAGACCGTTGTAATCCTCCGCGATGCCAAAATTCAGCACGATGGATTTGGCATGCCCGATATGCAGATAGCCATTGGGTTCTGGCGGAAAACGGGTATGAATGCTGCTATGCTTGCCACTGGCCAGGTCTTCTTCGATGATCTGGCGAATGAAATTGCTCGGTTTGTTGTTTTCAGTCATGACTGCTTCTGTATGTACTCGATGGCTTTGTCGATGCGGCGCAGGCAGGCAGCCTGGCCAATCATTTCCATGGTGAGGTCCAGATCCGGCGAAGGGGAACCGCCGGTGACCGCTACCCGCACGGGCATGGCAACCTTGCCAAAGCCCAGCTCCAGGGTCTTGACGGTACTGTCGATCACCTGGTGTATGTCCTCGCGATTCCAGTCCTTGAGTTCCGCCAGACGGGAACGCACCATGGCCAGAGGCTCCAGTGCCCCGGCTTTCAAGGCTTTCTTGGCCGCTTTTTTATCGAAGGATTCGAAATCCCGGTAGTAAAAAGCACTGATCTGCGCCAGTTCCACCAGTGTGGAAGCCCGCTCACGCTGGGCTTCCACGACCTGTACCAGATCCGGGCCGCCATCCGCCGGGTCGATATCCAGCTTGCCCATATGCGGCGACAGCAGACGGGCGATGCGTTTCGGGTCGTCTGCCTTGATGTAGTGCTGATTGATCCACAGCAGTTTTTCCGTATTGAAGGTAGACGGCGCCTTGTTGACATCCTTCAGATCGAACAGCTCGATCATTTCATCCAGGGAGAAGATTTCCTGATCACCATGGGACCAGCCCAGGCGCACCAGGTAATTGAGCAATGCCTCGGGAAGAAACCCCTCTTCCATGTATTGCATAACGCTGACGGCGCCGTGGCGCTTGGACAGCCGTGCGCCATCAGCGCCGAGAATCATGGGCAGATGGGCATACTGTGGTACCGGCAGACCCAGTGCATTGAGCAAATTGATCTGTCGCGGTGTATTGTTGATGTGGTCATCACCGCGAATCACCTGGGTGATGTTCATATCCGCATCATCCACTACCACACTCAAGTTGTAGGTGGGTGAGCCATCGCTGCGGCGGATGATCAGGTCATCCAGCTCTTCATTGGCGACGCTGATGCGTCCACGCACCAGATCATCGAACACCACTGCCCCGCTGTCCGGATTGCGAAAGCGCACCACATGGGGATGATTGGGATCGATCTCCCGATTGCGGCAGCAACTGTCATAGCGTGGCTTTACCTTCCTCGCCATCTGCTGCTCACGTAATTCTTCCAGGCGCTCTTTCGAGCAATCGCAGCGGTAGGCCAGGCCTTTTTCCAGCAGGGTATCAATGGCCTGATTGTAATGATCGAAACGATGGGTCTGATAAAACGGACCTTCATCGTATTCCAACCCCAGCCAGGTCATGCCTTCGAGAATGGCGTTAACCGATTCCTGAGTGGAGCGCTCCAGATCGGTGTCTTCGATGCGCAACACGAACTGGCCGCCATGCTTGCGGGCATGCAACCAGGAAAAAAGTGCCGTACGGGCTCCGCCCACGTGCAAATAGCCCGTAGGACTGGGAGCAAAACGAGTTCTGACTGTCATTGAAAGTAATCGCCGAGGAAAACAGTTATTTTATCAGGCTGGAGATGGGAGATACGCAGTTTTATGCAGAAAATTCCAAATGTTTTTATTTTATTCTATAATAGAACAAACAGAGCACCAGGAGAATGCCATGAACACGCCCAGCCTGACCCGCCGCCAGCAGGAAATCTATGAATACCTGCTTACCCATCTGCATGAATTTCCTCACCCCCCCACCCTGAACGAACTCTGTGATGCCCTGGGGCTGAGTTCCCGCGGTTCCCTGCACAAACAATTGCAGGCCTTGATCAGGGAAGGACTTATCGAACCCATGAACAACCAGCGCCGCGGCGTACGCCTGACCCAGGCACCTGCGGAAGATATCGACCCGGACGAAAATGCGTTGCCCTTGTATGGCCGCATTGCCGCGGGTCAGCCTATCGAGGCTGTGACCACCCCCGAAACCATCACCGTCCCCCCACCCCTGCGAACCAACAATCCCTGCTATGTACTCGAGGTCAAGGGTGATTCCATGATCGAAGAAGGTATCCTGGATGGTGACTGGGTAGTGATCGAGCAGCGTGATTCAGCTCGCAACGGCGAAATTGTCGTAGCCCTGGTGGACGGTGAAGAAGCCACCCTGAAACGCATCGATCAAACCAACGGGAAGGTCATCCTGCATCCCGCCAACAGCAGCATGGAGCCCATGACATTCCTGCCAGAGCAGGTGCAGATACAGGGCGTGCTGGTAGGGCAGATGCGGAGCTATCATTGACGCCCAGGCGCTGCACATGGGCTAATGCCAGCCCACTGGAACAGGCCTATCATGATGAGGAATGGGGACGACCAGTCCATGACGATCGGACCTTGTTCGAATCCCTGATCCTGGATGGCGCCCAGGCAGGGCTGAGCTGGTCATTGATCCTCAACAAGCGGGAGAACTACCGTGCGGCATTCGATCATTTCGACGCTGAAAAAATCGCCCGCTACTCAGACAAGACCATTGCGGCATTGCTGGAAAATCCGGGCATCGTGCGCAACCGACTGAAAGTACAATCCGCAGTAAGCAATGCCCAAGCCTTTCTTGAAGTGCAAAAAGCATTTGGCAGCTTCGACCACTACATCTGGCAATTCGTGGACGGCAAGACCCTTCAGAACGCCTGGAAAACAGATACTGAGGTGCCTGCCACATCAACCGTATCCGATGCCGTGGCCAAAGACCTGAAAAAACGGGGTTTCAAGTTCGTCGGGTCAACCATCTGCTATGCCTTCATGCAGGCCTGCGGCATGGTGAATGACCACACGACCGATTGTCATCTTTACACGCAGATCAAACACCTGGGTTCCTGAAACAGCGCACTCAAGGAGTTTGCATAAGCGCCGGTTTCGTCACCGGCGGGTAATCCCACCATCGTGGCTGTTGCTTCGTATCAGCAGCATCTTCCGCAGGAAAATCCACCTGATTGGCCACAGCTTCTGCTGTGGTTACCCAGCCACCGCCCATGGCCTTGTATATCGCAACCAGCGCAACGTAGGAGTTGCCCAGGCGCTTCGTGTATTCCAGTTCTGCATCGAAAAGACGACGTTCTGAATCCAGTACTTCGATATAGCTCACATAACCTTCGTCATATCGATCCTGGGCGAAGCTGGCGTAATCCTTCAAGGCTTTGACCTGCCGTCGGCTGGCTTGCAAGATCTCACGCAACTTCTGAGCGGAAACCAGTGCCTTGTCCACGTCGGAAAAGGCACTTTGTATGCTCAACAGGTAGGACTGTAGCAACTGTTTCTGTATCTCCTCGCTCGCCCTGAGCTGGGCATCCAGCGCACCGCCGGAAAAAATGGGACCCGCTACCGCAGCACCCGCATTCCACAACCCCGACGCACCATCCAGCAGACTCGAAAGCTCAGCACTGGCAAGACCCAGCAAACCGGTCAGTGAGATACTGGGAAAATACGCTGCCCGGGCAACACCGATCAAGGCATTGGCCGATACCAGATTCTGCTCCGCCTGCAGAATATCCGGGCGTTGCAACAATACCTGGGATGGGATGGCCGCAGGCACCTTCGGCAATACCAGCTGATCGATGTTGCCTCCACGGTTGATGGCACCGGGATTGCGCCCCAGAAGCACGGAAAGATTGAACTCGGTGATCTTTATCTGCTGTTCGATGGCAGGAATCAGGATCGCCGTGGTTTCATATTCTGCCCGTGCCTGCGCCACTTCCAGCTCGGATACCACACCACCTTCGAACTGGGTCTTGAACAAATCCACGGTTTCTGCGCGGCGTTTGAGCGTACCCCGGGCAATCTCCAGTTGGCGGTCCAGGCTCAGCAATTCAATATAGGAGGTGGCAACACTGGAAACCAGCGACAACAGCAGCGCCCTTCTCCCATACTCCGCTGCCAGCAAGTTGGCCTGAGCCGCTTCCGTACCCCGCTGTATTTTCCCCCAGAAATCAAGCTCCCAGCCGATACCCAGATTGGCCTGATAATCACTACCGACCCGGCTCACACCTGCCGGAGGACTCCCCAAAGCATTTCTGGACAACTGTGTGCGTGCCGCGCTGGCACCATAACCAAGATTTGGATACAGGCCGGATCTGGCGATATCCACACGTGCAGCAAACTCCCTGATGCGCGCTGCCGCAATACGCAGGTCACGGTTGTTTTCCAGTGCCGACTGAATGAGTTCATCCAGCGCAGGATCATTGAAGGCTTTCCACCATTCCAGATTGGCAACAGCACCGGCCTCTTTCAACGGGGTTTGCCAGGTTTCAGGGGTATCCACCGGTGGACGCCGATAGTCAGGCCCCAGAGTGGTGCAGCCCCCCAGCCCCGCCATGGCAAGAACAATCATCGCCTGCTTCAATAGATGTTTCATGTTGCCGCCTTTTTGCCCATACGTTCCTTGGCACTGATGATCAGATAGAAAAACAGGGGCACGAAAAACAATGCCAATGTAGTTGCCCCCACCATGCCACCGATAATGCCCGTACCGATGGAATGGCGGGCATTGGCGCCGGCGCCGGAGGCCAGCACCAGCGGCATAGCGCCGAGAATGAATGACAGGGAGGTCATGAGAATCGGGCGCAGCCGCAGGCGCGCCGCTTCCACCGCCGCCTCGAATGCCGACAGCCCTTCCCTGTATTTGAGCTCGGCAAATTCCACGATGAGAATTGCATTCTTGGCCGACAGGCCGATCAGGGTAACCAGTCCGATCTGGAAGTACACATCGTTTTCCATCCCTCTGAGCCAGACGGTCAGCAAAGCCCCGAAGATACCGAATGGAATGGCGCTGAGCACCGCTGCAGGCAAAGACCACTGTTCATACTGCGCCGCCAGGATCAGAAACACCATCACCAGGGCAAAACCGAAAATAATCGCTGAAGTGCCGCCCGCTTTTTTCTCTTCGTATGCTTGGCCCGACCAGGCATAGCCATAGCCTTCCGGCAGCTTGTCCGATAACTGCTCCATCGTGTTGATCGCTTCACCTGAACTGTAACCGGGTGCTGCATCACCCGTGATCTTGGCCGCCATGAAGCCATTGAAGCGGGACACCAGATCCGGTCCCTGTGTATATTCGGTGGTCACTACCGCCGCCAGGGGCACCATTTCACCTTGCCGCTGCCGCACGAAGATGTTGTACAGATCTTCCGGTGCCTCCCGATACTCCGGGCTGGCCTGCAGAATCACCTGCCAGACACGACCGTACTTGTTGTACTGGCTGACATACAGAGAGCCGAACAAGGTCTGCAGGGACGCATAGACATCCGAAACAGGGACACCCAAGGTCTCTGCCTTGACCCGGTCCACATAGGTCATGAGTTGCCGGGAAGCAGCATTGATGGTGCTGGTCAGGCGGGTAATTTCCGTACGGTTCTTTGCATCGGCAATCAGCTTGCGGGTAGTGTCCGCCAACTCTGCCGCATCGCCACCCGCCAGATTCTGCAACCAGTATTCGAAGCCACCCTGGCTGCCCAATCCGGGAATCGAAGGCGGGTTGATGGTAATGACGATGCCCGCCTTCAGTGCACTGAGTCGCGGTTGCAGCTCGCCGATCACCGCTTCCGCGGTCAGCGCAGGGTCCTGGCGCAGATCGAAATCCTTCAAGGCGACAAACACCGTACCGGTATTGGTCTTGAACTGCCCATCGATCATGCTGTAACCGGCCAACGCGGAAGCATCCTGCACCGCCGGATGGTCGGAGAACATGTCTGCAACCTGTTGGGTGAGCTGTTGCGTCCGATCCAGACTGGCGCCATCAGGCAACATCACTGCCGCAAACAGATAGCCCTGATCCTCCGAGGGGACAAAACTACCCGGCACCATGCGGAACAGCAGCACCAGTCCCACCAGCATGGCGATGACGAACAGCACCGCCGTCTTGCCGAATTTCATCACCCGACGTACGCCACCCGCATAGATATTGGTCATGCTGGTTACCTGGCGATTGAACCAACCGAAGAATCCTTTTTCCGTTTCTTTGCGGGGCTTGAGCAGAATGGCCGCCATCGCCGGCGTCA
>CAZFXI010000016.1:2631-42434 GCA_964522855.1 uncultured Sedimenticola sp. | reverse complement strand
ACGCCAACCAGAAAGACTGGAGCGGCAAGGTCAGGCTGTTTTTTGGCGACAAATCGGGTCTGGATCTGGGCTACATGAATGACGTGGACAAGGATCTTGCCAACTACTACACCGAGGAGACCTTCAAGGCCTACCAGTCCATCAGCAAGCGCTACGTGATGAGCGCGAACGAAGCGCTGAAGCAGACCCTGGACGATCATGCTGCTGAAGCCTGGGAACTGCTACAGGATCCAAAGACCTATGTCTATGTGGCGGGCAGCCGCAAGAATAGTGAGTTGCTGGACAAGATCTTCGCGGGGTATACGGGCTCGGAGGAAGCCTGGAATGGCATGAAGGATAAGCTACTGGGAGAGAAGCGCTGGTCCGAGCTGATCTATACCTGACGGATCAACTATTGGAAGTCTATCGTCATTCTGGCGCATGCAGGAATCAGGGTGCCGGAGCATTCTGCTGGATCCGGGTTGACGAAATGATAGGAAAAAAGGCGTTACAGCAGAAACAGCGTCGCCAATCCCAGGAAGGAAAGGAAGCCCACCACGTCGGTGACGGTGGTCAGCAATACGCCACCGGCTAGTGCCGGGTCGATGCCGAGTTTATCCAGCGCCAGGGGCAGCAGGGCGCCAGTGATGGCGGCGGCCACAAGGTTGATCATCATGGCCGCAGCGATGACCAGGGCAATATCGGTGCTGTCGAACCACCAGCCCGCAATCAAACCAACTACAACGGCCCAGAGCACACCGTTAACCAGTGCGATGGCCAGTTCCTTGGCCAGCAGGTAACCGGCATTCTTGCTCGATAGCTGTCCCAGGGCCAGGCCACGGATCGCCAGGGTCAGGGTCTGCGTGCCACCGACGCCGCCCATGCTGGCAACGATGGGCATGAGCACGGCCAGGGCCACGATGCGGTCCAAAGTATCTTCAAACTGTCCGATCACCCAAGAAGCAAGAAAGGCGGTGAGCAGGTTGATGCCCAGCCACAGGGCGCGGCGCTTGCTGCTCTCCAAGACCGGGGCGAACATGTCCTCGTCTTCGGACAGACCGGCGCTACCCATGAAATGGTGCTCGCCTTCTTCGCGGATCAGGTCCACCACGTCGTCCACGGTGATCCGCCCCACCAGCTGTCCGTTGTCATTCACCACCGGGGCTGACAGCAGGTCGTATTGCTCGAAGCGCCGAGCCACGTCGGTATCGCTGGTCATGGCATTGAAGGGCTGTACGCCCAGGCTCATGACCTCGGCAACGGTATCCTGCGGGTCGTGGGTGACCAGATCGGCCAAACGTAGGGTACCCAGGTATTTGTCGTCGCGATTCGTGACGAACAGCTGGTCAGTATCCCGTGGAACATTCTCGCCGAGCTGGCGCAGGTAGCGCAACACCACGTCCAGGGTCACCTCCGGGCGCACGGTCACCGTATCGGTGTTCATCAGGCCACCGGCGGTGTCCTCCGGGTAGGAGAGCACCGTCTCCAGACGGCGCCGGTCCTGTTCGCTGAGGGACTCCATGACCTCCTTGGTGACATCGGAGGGCAGTTCCTGGATGAAGTCCGCCAGGTCGTCCACGTCCATGTGTTCGGTTGCGGCGACGATGTCGTCCTGATCCATATTCTGGATCAGCTCATTTCTCACGTTCTCCGTGAGCTCCATGAGGGTTTCGCCGTCCTGATCCGTGTCCAGCAGATCCCAGAGAATCTGCCGTTGGTTCAGGGGCAGGGCTTCAAGAACGTGGGCAATTTCAGCAGGCTGGAGTTTTTTCAGTAGGCCGGCAGCTTCCCGCCAGGAATCCTGATCCAGGTATTCCTGGATCTGTTCGAGGCGTGAAACTTCGCTTTCCGTGGTTACCGGGTTGCTCATGATCGTAGTGGAATATCGTCAATACAGGTGGTGACAAATTCGTTTCAGTTTATCAGGTTGGATGGAATAATTCAGATTGGCTCTAAGATATGATTTGTTGTGCTAGCACAGGCTATACTTTAAAGAGAGAAGAAAAAACGGGTGTTTGAAGAATGATCTTCGGGAGCTGTCAAAAGGGGATGCTGCGTAACAGAAGCGGGATGCTGTTGCTGCTGGTTTTTTTATTGCTGCAGAGAAGTGGCGGTGCAGGGCAGTTGTTGCTGCCTGTGGATGAACTGCAGACCCTGGCCAGCGAAGGCAATGCCCAGGCGCAGTTTTCTTTGGGAGTGGTGTACGAAAATGGCGAAGGGGTTAGTAGATCTCTGGAGAAGGCAAGAAAATGGTATTGCAAGGCCGCAGTCCAGGGGCAGGTGGACGCCTGGCACAACTTGGGATGGATGTATGTGAACGGGCGGGGGGTTCCTCACAATGACGATATTGCGCGCTACTGGCTGGAAAAGGCTGCGCGATCTGGAGATGCCCAGGCGCAGCAAATTCTGAGCATGATTGGCGGCAAAAAAACTATGCAGGACGGTTGTTCCCATGTGGCGACCCTGGCGTGGGTGGACAGGCGTTGTCAGGCTCCGAATTGTCGGGCCATCGTCCGATTGGTGGAAAAACTGTCGGAGGAATATGATCTGGATGCCAATCTGGTACTGTCCATCATTCGTGTGGAGTCGGGGTTTAATGTGCACGCGAAATCGCCGAAAGGTGCCTCCGGATTGATGCAGTTGATTCCCGCTACCGCCATACGTTTTGGCGTGGAGGATATCTGGGATGCAGAACAGAATATCCGCGGCGGTATGGCCTATCTGCGCTGGCTACTGGCGTATTTCAGGGGAGATCTGAGCAAGGCACTGGCCGGCTACAACGCCGGGGAGCAACGGGTGTTGCAATACCGGGGAGTGCCGCCTTTTCGGGAAACCCGGCGCTATGTCAAGCAGATCATCCGAACCTACGGCAAGTCATTTCATCGGTATGATCTGCGCTGGCTGGGCGCCAAGCCTGCTTCTATACCCGGGCTGTTCAGTCGTCGTGAGGCGGAATCATTGCCTGCTCCGCCGAAAGGGTAGATCTGGCCGTAGCTTGTTATTCTCCAAGCTGCTGAACGGCCGTTTCCAGATCTTCAAGCAACAGATTCTGCAGGATCAACGCTGTTCTTTGTTGCAGCTGGGAAATGTTCAGGCGGCGCAACAACTGTTTTGCCTCCGGTAGCGAGGCGGGGTGCATGCTCAGTGTTTTTAGGCCCATGCCCAGCAACAGGGGAATGTATTTTGCTGTGCCTGCCATTTCACCACACATGGAAACGGGCTTGCCGGTGGTGATACCTGCCTTGACGACTTGCTGTATGAGCATGATGACTGCCGGGTGCAATGCATCGTACAAGTGGTTGACGCCATCATCGGCGCGATCCACCGCCAGGGTGTACTGGATCAGGTCGTTGGTGCCAATGGACAGGAAATCAAAAAGCTGTGCAAAACTTTCAGCCGTGAGGGCAGCTGCGGGAGTTTCGATCATGGCGCCCACGGGTATCGACTGATTGATCTCGATTCCCTGATGCAACAATGACTGTATTTCATCGTCGATGATCTGCCGTGCCTGCCTGGCCTCCCATACATTGGTAAGCATGGGGATCATCAGGCGTACGTTGCCGAGTGCGGAAGCCCGCAATATGGCGCGAATCTGGATGCGAAATATTTCGGTTTCCTTCAGACACAGCCGAATGGCCCGCAGACCCAGGGCGGGATTGGTGCAGGAAGCGGGTTCCGGTTGATGCTCACATTGTTTGTCTGCCCCCAGATCCAGGGTGCGGATAGTGACAGGTTGTTCCCGCATACCCTCTACCACCTGTTTATAGGCCTGGAAATGTTCCTCTTCCGTGGGCAGTTCCTCGCGGTTCATGTACAGGAACTCGGTGCGATACAGCCCCACGCCGCTGCAGCCACCTTCGATGGCGGTTTCTGTATCTTCGGGAAGTTCGATATTTGCCAGTAGCTCGATCTTCTGCCCATCCACAGAAACGGCCGGTGTATCCCGGAGGTTGTGCAATGCGTGCCGATGCGCCAGCTCCTGCTCCAGTCGATCACGGAAAAACATCAGGCAGCCGTTGTCACAATTGGCCAGCACGCTGCCATGTCGTGCATCGATGACGACCAGCTCGCCGGAATGCAGATGGCTGGTTGCTCCATGAGCCCCAACAACGGCTGGAATGCCAAGGCTGCGTGCCAGGATGGCAGTGTGGGACATGGAGCTGCCAAACTCTGTAACAAATCCGGTCGCTCCGCGATGATGCAGCATGATGGCATCGGCGGGGGTGAGGTCTTCAGAGACGATGATATGCCCGGAAATTTCCGCCGGGTCGCTGTTCTTTCCGCCGTGCAAAATGTGCAGGATGCGATTGACCACATGATCCAGGTCGTCCTTGCGTGTGCGTAGATAGGCATCGTCCATGTCTTCGAACACCCGCAGCAGCTGATTACGGCGCAATTGCAATGCCCATTCGGCAGAACAGCCTTCCTCGCGGATGGTCTGTGCCGGCGCCTCGGAGATGGCCTTGTCCTCCAGCATCAGCAGATGGGTGTCGATGAATTCAAGGATGTCCGGCGGAGTATCTGCGGGAATTTGTTTGCGCACGTCCCGTAGTTGCTGTGCAGCCTGTTCCACGGCTTTGAAGAAACGTTTGATTTCCGCGTCTATATCGCCGTGTTGCACCATACCGGGTTCGGCCTGGATGCTGCCTCTGGAGAGCATCAGCACCTTGCCGATGGCGGTGCTGATGTTGGTGTCCACTCCAATGCCGTGTATGGCCAGCGTCATTGCGTTTCTCCAAATCCTTCCTGGATCAGTGTACTTACTGCCTTCAGTGCCGCATTTTCATCTTCTCCATCGGTGATGATGGTGAGGGTCGTTCCTTTGCTGGCGGCGAGCATCATCACCCCCATGATGCTTTTGCCGTTGATGCGGTTACTGCCCTTTTCCAGATAGACTTCGGCAGAAAATTTTGTGGCGGTGCTCACCAGTTTGGCTGCGGCACGGGCATGCAGCCCCAGCTTGTTGGGGATGACGACCTGTGAAGATTTCATTCCCTGTCCTCCCTGGAATGGGCAACCTGAATGCCACGCATACCGCCTTCCGCCGCCTTGTGGGTCAGGGCCTGCAGATCATCACTGGCGTAGTTGAATACGCGGATGAGCATGGGCAGGTTCAGGCCGGATACCACGTTGGCCTGCATTTTTCCGGTGAGTTCACAGGCGATGTTGCTGGGCGTGGCGCCGAAGGCATCGGTGAGTATCAACACGCCGCTGCCATCATCCAGGTTTTCTGCCGAGTCGCAGGCAAGTTGCTGCAGGTCTTCGGTGTCACTTTCCAGGGGGATGTCCACACAACGCACACGCAGGGGACAGGAACCGATGAGGTCACAGGCATTTTTCAGCAGTGTTGTGCCGATACCGGGGTGGGTGACCAGGAGAATGCCGATACTCATGTGCTGTTGTCTTCGATGGCCTGCTGCTGGCGCTGGATGAATATTTCCGCGGCATCATAGCCTTTCAATTTCAGGATGTGGTTTCGCACAGCCGTTTCCACCAGTATGGCCAGATTGCGCCCAGGGGCAACAGGTACGGTGATTTCCGGGATGTCCACCCCCAGCACATTGCGATAGCGACCGGCGCCACGCAGGCGCTCCATGTCGGCGATTTCCTGCAGCTTCATGCGTTTCAGGTGCACGATCAGGTGCAGGTATTTGCTGCGTTTTGTGGCGCTGTCTCCAAACATGGCAGGGATATTGAGGATGCCCAGTCCACGTACTTCCAGAAATTCGCGCAGCAAAGGCGGACAGCTGCCGCTGACGATATCCGGGGCAATGCGGCGGAATTCGGTGACATCATCGGCGATCAGTCGGTGGCCGCGTATGATCAGTTCCAGGGCCAGCTCGCTCTTGCCCACAGCGGAATGGCCGGTGAGCAGCACGCCCATGCCCAGCACCTCCAGAAAGACGCCGTGCAGGTTGGTTTTTCTGGCGAAGAAACGGGCCGCGTAGTATTGCAGGTTGTCCAGTACCTGAGCATCCTTGAGTGAGGAAGCCAGCAGGGGAATACCCTGCTTGTTCGAAAGCGTTTCCAGCGTCTTGAGCGATTTGAGCCGATTGCTCAGGATGATGGCAGCGGGTTCTGCGGCGAACAGGCGCTGCAGCGCAGCCTGTTGGTCTTCGGCGTTGAGGCTGGTGAGGTATTTTTTTTCCTTGGGTCCGATGATCTGCACCGGACTGGGGTGAATATAATTCAGTGGACCGGCGATGATGGGGTCCGATTTTTCGATATCGGCATCGAAGATGATGTTTCCCAGCCCCTTCTTGCCCGCCAGCAGGCGTAGCCTGAGACGCACCTGCAGGGCATCCAGCAGATCCTTAACTGTGATCTGATGCTGCATCGGCCAGGGGTGGCGGGTTCAACAGATGCAATATCTGCTCGGCACTGGTGGCCTGGCGCACCTGGGCGCAAAGCTGGGGCTTGTTGAACAGTCTGGCCAGTTCTGCCAGCAGTTCCAGATGGGCTTCGGTCGCCTGTTCCGGTACCAGCAGACCAAACACCAGGTCCACGGGTTTGCTGTCCAGTGCATCGAAGTCCACCCCTTCGGAAAGACGCAGGAAGGCGCCTGTGGGCTTGTTGATGCCCTTGATCCTGGCGTGGGGCAGGGCAATGCCGTGATTCATGCCGGTGCTGCCCAGGCGTTCCCGATCCAGCAGTTTTTCATAAATGGCTTCTGCGCTGGGCGTGTTGGTACCGGCAGCAAGCAGTTCGGCGACGGTTTCGAGTACGCGCTTTTTGCTTGCTGCGGTCGTTGACAGGCTGATTTGATCCAGCTGCAGCAAATCTTCAGGTAACATGATGTTTGATGTGTTCCGGGATTCTCCTGATCTTGATAAAAGGACTTCAGGAGAGTCCAGCAAAATTGAATCGGGTGCAGCAGCTTACGTTGCTGCACCCACCAGATTATTCCGGCATTTCAGCCAGAATGGCCTTCGCACCGCCGTTGCCACGGGCGCGCCTCTGGATCTTTTCCTTGTGTTTGAGAATCTGCCGGTCAAGCTTGTCCACCAGGCCATCGATGGCCGCATACATGTCTTCTTCGCTGGCCTCGGCAAAAACGTCGGCGCCGCTGATATGGACAGTAGCTTCCGCCTTCTGCATGTGTTTTTCCACGCTGAGGATGATATGGACGTTGGTGACGTGATCAAAATGGCGCTCGATGCGCTTGATTTTCTCTTCTGCATAGCTGCGCAAGGCGTCTGTGAGTTCTACATGATGACCGGTTACGCTCAGTTGCATAGTATTCTCCTAAATTAAACGAGACGTTTACGTTCATTGGATGGCGGTATTGCCATTGCTTCTCTGTACTTAGCGACAGTTCGTCGCGCGACCTTAAATCCGTCATCTGCCAACATGGTGGCGATCTTGTTGTCAGACAAGGGTTTCTTGGGATTTTCTGCGAGGATGATCTTGCGTATGCAGGCGCGTATGGCGACTGCCGATGCCTGATCCCCGCTGTCGGTACTGACGTGGCTGGAAAAGAAGTATTTGAATTCCAGTACGCCCTTGGGTGTGTGCATATACTTTCCGGTGGTGATGCGGGAAATGGTGGATTCGTGCATCTCCACGGCTTCGGCAACGTCCTTGAGAATCAGGGGTTTCATCGCTTCTTCACCGTGCTCGAAGAAACCCTGCTGCACTTCCACGATGCGCGTCGCCACTTTCAGCAGGGTCTGGTTGCGTCCCTGCAGGCTTTTGAGGAACCAGCGCGCTTCCTGCAAATGGTCTTTCAGCGTGGTATTGTCGCTGCTGTTGTCGGCGCGTCTCACCAGGGCGGCGTATTCGCTATTCACCCGCAGTTTCGGCATGGCTTCCGGGTTCAGGGAAACCAGCCAGCGCCCTTCTCTCTTTTCCACGAACACATCGGGTTCGACGTAGCGGGTATCCGCCGGGGAAATGCTTGATCCCGGGTGCGGGTTGAGTGAGCGGATCAGGTCGAATACCGCCTGCACCTGTTCCGAACTCAGGCGCAGCAGCTTGCGGATACGCGGTTCGTTGCCACTGGTGAGCAGGTCGAAATGATCCTGCAACAGCTTTTTCGCCCTGTTTTTCACCGCTTCGTCTGCCGGCAGTTGTTCCAGCTGCAGCAGCAGGCATTCCTGGGGATTACGTGCGGCAACCCCCGGTGGATCGAAATGCTGGATGCGGTGCAGCACGGTCAGCACTTCCTCCATGCCGACGTCCTCGTCATCCATGTCGGCAATGATTTCCTCCAGAGGCGCGTGCAGATAACCGTCCGGGGAGATGCCGTCGATGAGCGCCGTAGCAATTGCACGATCCTCCTCGCTGAAAGGCGTGAGATTCAGTTGCCAGTGCAGATAGTCCTGGAGGGTTTCGGTGTTGCTTTCCCGGGAGAGATAGTCTGTGTGCTCCTCGTTGCTGCTGGCCTGGGTACGTGTTACCGGAATGTCGTACTGGTCTTCCCAGTTTGCATCGACCGGCAGTTCGTCCGGGATGGTCTCTGTGCTGTTCTGTACTTCCGATTCTTCCGTCACCTGTGCCTGTTCGGTGTCGGCGGTTTTTTCGCTGGATGCCGGCAAGCCGTCACTGCTTTCCTCTTCGATTTCCAGCATGAGGTTGGATTCCAGTGCTTCCTGTATTTCCTGTTTGAGCTCCAGTGTGGAAAGCTGCAGCAGTTTGATGGCTTGCTGCAATTGCGGGGTCATGGTGAGGTTCTGACCCAGGCGGAGCTGAAGGGAGGTTTTCATTAGTGGATGAGTGGTCCTTTGTTTTGAGGTTTATCTATAGTTTAGCGCAAGCTGGGGCAAATACCGAAACATCAATGCTTGATTCAGGTCAGGTTATAGACGGAAATGTTCTCCCAGATAGGTGCTTCGCACTTCTTCGTGGGCCAGAATTTCCTGGGGATTCCCCTGCGCCAGCACGGCGCCTTCTGACACGATGTAGGCACGCTGGCAAATCCCCAGGGTCTCCCGTACATTGTGGTCTGTGATCAATATGGCAATGCCGGTTTTTGCAAGATTTTCAACAATTTGCTGTATATCCGCTACCGATATGGGGTCCACGCCAGCAAAGGGTTCGTCCAACAGGATGATGCGCGGCCTGGAGGCCAGGCAGCGGGCGATTTCCAGGCGTCGGCGCTCGCCTCCGGAAAGGCTGATGGCCAGATTCTTGCGCAGATGGGAAATA
Source organism: uncultured Sedimenticola sp. (assembly GCA_964522855.1). Classification (GTDB taxonomy): domain Bacteria; phylum Pseudomonadota; class Gammaproteobacteria; order Chromatiales; family Chromatiaceae; genus Thiolapillus. The sequence goes on along the minus strand of CAZFXI010000016.1, from coordinate 33,308 downwards.
CCGAATTCAGCCAGCAGTTCGTCACAGCGCTCCTGGCGCTCCTTTTTGGATGATTTTTCACCAATTTCCAGCACCGCCAGGATGTTTTCCTCCACATTCAGGCGTCGGAAAATGGAGGGCTCCTGGGCGAGATAACCCAGTCCATGCCGGGCGCGGATGTGCATGGGGCGGGAGGTCAGGTCCCTGCCACCGAGATTGATGCTGCCTGCATCCACTGGGATCAGTCCCATGATCATGTAGAAGCAGGTGGTTTTACCTGCACCGTTGGGACCAAGCAAGCCTACCACCTCGCCTTCATCCACGTGCAGGCTGACTCCATTGACGACGGCTTTCCCCCGGTATTTCTTGACCAGCCCTTCGGCGCTGAGGAAGCTCATTTCGTGTCTTGTGGATGGATGATGACTTTCACCCGTTCTGAGCCTTTTGCGGCAGCTCCGGCCTTGAGCTGGGCCTTGACGCGGTCATAGACGATGCGATCGCTGCGGAAGCTGTCGTTGTTCTGGGTCAGTACCGCATCGCCATCGAGGGTCAGTTCTTCACTGTTGATGTTGTAGACGATGCGCCTGCCCTGTCCTGTCACCCAGGGCTTGTTTTTTTCCGGTCGCTGCCTGAAAGAGGCTGGCTTGCCGGTAGCGGTGAGCTTGTCGGGCTTTCTGCGTTTGTAGCTGATCACCACCTTGTCGGCCTGCAGTTGCATGGAGCCTTGCCGTATCCTGACCTTGCCCCGATAGGTGGTGGTATGCGTTGTTAGATCGATGTCGGAGCTGTCGGCTTCGATTTCCACCGGGGCATCCTTGTCGGATGGCAGAGCCAGGACGGTGGTCGTGGCGGCAGCCAGGAACACCAGGGCTGAAAAAGAAAGGGTGAAGCGTTTACTGAGCAACATAATGGGCCCTCGTCTGAGCCAGAAAGCGGATTCTGCCCGGTGATGTCAACCAGGCCTGCATGCCAAGGGATTCTATCCAGTTTTGTTCGCTGGTAACAGTCACGGCTGCAGCCGTTTCAGCGTATTCGGTTTGCGGGTGGATAGTCAGGTCCGAGGTCAGCATTTGCATGGGGGGGCGGTTTTCATCGCCCAACCAGTCAATGACGGTATTCCCCTGGAGTTCCAACAATGACTGGTCTTTGGAAAGGCGGCCCTTTTCTGCGCTGATACGCCAGCTGGGTTCCTGGTCTGCATAGAGTATATACCTGGGTTGCTGCAGCTGGGTAACGCCGGATTCCAGAAAGTGCTTGAGTTTCTGCGCCTGCAGGAGATGGACGAGCTTGCCCTGTTCATCAAACTGGCGCAGTTTCAGTTCCTGTACAAAATAGTCCTGGATTTGATCCCTGTTGGTTGCCTGCACTGGTGTTGACGCGGGTTCCGGTCGCGAGGCCCACCAAGTGACTCCCAGTAGTACCAGCAGCACCAGTAACAGCCAGATACGCATCAGCCTGGAATCCTTCCTGGACTCACGGTTCCAGGTAGCTTTCCAGGTGGGAATGCAACTTCCCCTGTGCTTCCATGATCAGCTCGCACACTTCACGGGCGGCCCCCCTGCCGCCGGCGGAGGTAGTGATCCAGTGGGCATGCTGCTTGGCGAAGCTGTGGGCATCCTGAACCGCGATGGCCAGACCCACACGGCTCATCACCGGTAGATCCACCACGTCGTCACCCACATAGGCGATCTGCTGGTCACTCAGGCCAAGCTGGTGCTTCAGTTCGCTGTAGGCCGGGCGCTTGTCCCGCTGCCCCTGGTAAAGATGCTGGATGCCCAGGCTGTGCATGCGGATTTCCACCACTTTCGAGGTACGACCGGTGATGATGCCGATCTGGACACCGGTTTGTTGCAGCATCACCATGCCGTGACCATCCAGGGAATGAAAGGCCTTGTATTCCTGTCCATCATCGCCGAGATACAGGCTGCCATCCGTGAGGACGCCATCCACGTCGAAGATCACCAGTTTGATTTGCGCTGCTTTTTCGAGAATATCCTGCATCGTTCAATTGTTCCTGTCAGCCTGTGGCGGCAAGGCGGGTCAGACCACACCCGCACGCAGTAAATCGTGCATATTGAGTGCGCCAATAATGTTCTTGTCGTCATCAACAACCAGCAAGCCATTGATTTTATTGTCTTCCATCAGCTTCAGCGCCTCTGCTGCCAATTGATTTGCCTGGGCGGTAATGCCGCCACGGGTCATCACTTCTGTGACCGCCGTGCTGTGCAGGTTCAGGCCGCGATCCAGTGTGCGGCGCAGATCACCATCTGTAAAGACGCCGCTGATTTTCTGCGCTTTATCGACCACTGCCGTCATGCCCAGACCTTTGGCGGTCATTTCCATCAGCGCCTCACTGATCGTGGACTGGCCGGCCACCTGCGGGATCTTGTCGCCCTTGTGCATGATGTCGCCCACGTGCAGCAACAGCCTGCGTCCCAGGCTGCCGCCGGGGTGGGAGCGGGCAAAATCCAGCTCGGTGAAGCCGCGGGTCTCCAGCAAGGCGACCGCCAGGGCATCGCCCATGGCCAGTGCCGCCGTGGTACTCGCCGTCGGCGCCAGTCCCAGGGGACAGGCTTCGCGGGCAACGCTGACATCGATATTCACGTCCGCTTCCCGGGAAAGCACGGAGGCGGGATTGCCGGTCATGCTGATCAGGGGGATACCCAGACGCTTGATGATGGGCAGGATGGTGATGATTTCACCGGTTTCCCCGGAATTGGACAGCGCCAGCACCACGTCACCGGCCGTGATCATGCCCAGATCACCGTGACTGGCTTCCCCGGGGTGCATGAAGAAAGCCGGGCTGCCGGTACTCGCCAGGGTAGCGGCGATCTTGCTGCCGATATGTCCGGATTTGCCCATGCCGGTGACCACGATCCGACCCTGGCAATGCAGCATGTATACACAGGCGCGTACGAAGTGTTCGTCCACCTGCCTTTCAAGATCCCTGATGGCCTGCGCCTCGGTGCGCATCACGGCAAGCCCCAGCTCCCTGAGCTTTTGTGCTTCGGATTCGTTGATTTCGGGTAAGGAGTTCACGGGCAGATTTCGGCTGTTTGTTTTCCCGAGAATCATAGCATGTGTGTCGCCTGACCGTTTGACCCGTAAATATTGACGGAGCGCAAATAAATCTCAGGTTGGTGTGGCAATGTATCGGGCGTGAACTATATTTAAAAGATGTAATGCTTCCAAAATGCCCAGAAGTGTTTGCGAAGTAGAAGGTTACCCAAGTTGAATCCCCACAGGAGTAGTGCTGCTGATAACTTCATCACCTTTTATGCAGGTGGAGGACCGGCAAGTGATGCCGTTGGTGCTATCGAAGGGAACGGTGCTGGTGGTATTGGCTACGCATCGGGTTCCGCCGATTTTGCCGAATGGATTCCACGCCAGAAAGCGGATGAAAAAATTGAAGCGGGCAATATCGTGGGCATTGCCAATGGAAAGAGTTACCCAAAAGCTTGCCTATATCCAGTCAAGCCATATGATGGTAAAAGTTTTCCGCTAGGCTATTAACCCCAAGAGTTGCATTGGGCTTGTTGGTCGGCCTGTTTTTTTATGCTAGTTAAGGAGAGAATCGATGTCTAATGTATTTACTCAGGATGAAAGCATCCTGAACAAATTGATATCCAACAGATTTACAGTGTCTGCCCTGATTGCCGCCATGGCAACTGCGACCACTGTTGCCGTCGGTGACACACTCGAAGGCGATGATGGCTTTGTTCAGGAGTCGTCTGTCGAAATACAGGCAGATAACAGTGATGCAAATGCTTTGCAGAGTATGGTGAGCCGTGCCGGTATCACTCTCACGCCGGGAACGATCAAGCGGATGCTGGCGGCTTATCCCGAGATTCTGAACGCTGGGGAATTGGCGGATCGGAATGCCATTGTAGAAGGAGCTGCGGCCGTGTATCCCGCAAAGTTTGAAGTGTCAGGCCGGGACAAGATTTATGAGGATACCAATCTGAATACGCAAAATGCCGGTGGCAGATATACTGCTGCAGGCATCGATGTATTGCTGAACTATACCAGTGTGTTGAACGGCATTTCCTACGAAAACATGGCGCTTTGGGGGACTTCCCACAGCAGGGACATCGAAGCCAAACTGGCGGTAGATGCGGAATTTGAAGCCTATGGCGTGTATGGCCGTGCGGATGCCGGGCCACCTCCGTTCCCTGCAGTGACTTATGGTGTCTATGGCACTACCAACCAGAAAGATGGCTACGGTGTTTACGCAGTAAATACCTCTCCCGAAGGCGATGCTCCCGGCAATGGTGGGGGAGTGGCCCTGTTGGCTTCAGGGGCGATTCGTGGAAGCCGCACGGCAGGAGGAGCCGATCACATCGACAACCATGTTGCCATCATCGAGAACAAAAGCGTGGGCAACACCCATGTCCTGGCGCTTTCGATGCCGAATGATACTGGTCTTGGCGTCCCAGACAATTTTGTTACCTTTTATCACGGTGGGGTTGCAGCGACAGATGCTCAAGGCTCTATCGAAGGGGCGCCCGGCGGGGGAGTAAATTACAACACCAGTTCTGCTGACTTTGCCGAGTGGATTCCGCGGGGCGACCTAAAAGAGCCTGTCGAAGCCGGAGATATCGTCGCCATCGTGGCCGGCAAGGTATCCCGTGACCTGAGTAACGCAGATCATGTCCAGGTGATTTCCACTGCGCCGGCGTTTACCGGCAATGATCCCGGCTATGACAAGCGTGATCAGTACGCACTGGTTTCCATGATGGGGCAGGTGCCGGCAAAAGTCACTGGCGTGGTAAGAGCGGGTAACTATATTGTCGCTTCCGGCAAGAATGACGGCACAGGCATTGCCATTCCCGCAGAAAAGATGACAGCCGACGATTTCCGCCTGATGGTGGGGCGTGCCTGGGCATCCTCAGATGTGCCTGGTGTCAAGCTGGTCAATACCGCTGTGGGTCTGGGAGCAAGCGGTGTCTATGCCTACCTGCACAAACAGGATCAGCGCATTGCTAGCCTGGAGCAACAGCTTTCCAGCAAGATGGCACGTCTCGAACGCCTGGCCGCGCAGTTGGAGTCGCTGACCCAGAAAGTGGCCTATATCCAGTCAGCCAACATGATGGTCGAGGCATCTGGAAAGTAATCGGCTGAACGGCGTACGGCTCATTAGTCGCAAATCGGCCCCGGCATTGTGCCGGGGCTATCGACCCTGAACGGTTATTGCAGAAGCCTGGTTTTTACTGCATCACAGCGCTGACAACGCAATCTTGTAACCAATCGCCCCTGTTTGGTGTCGAATACCCGTTCTTTGTCGATGATCCATTTGTGATGGCCATGCCGGCAAAGGGTGTTACCGCGATGTTTATCGCTGGTCCTGGGTTTCTTGAAAGGTAGAATATCCGCCACGTCCTGCATACCTGCTGTTTGTGATTGTCAAAACATACTACCGGAATGCTCCACGAATAACCGCGTTCAGGCCGGATGTCCTTGACCGCGAGTGATCCCGTGCGGACAATGAGTCTCTTGTTTTTCGCAATTTTCGGTTTTCCATGTCCCGTAAAAAATCCAGACACAGCAGAGCGCAGCGTCACAAGCAGGCGAAACATGCTGTCGGGCAGGAAAAAAGCACCGATGTCAGGAAGCCCGAAAAACAAGCTGCTGCCAGGCGGTCAGCTGCACCTTTGGTGCGCATCCGCGATCTGCATTTCAGCCGGAGTGAACGCAAGATTTTCTCCGGCCTGAATATCGAGATTCCCCGCGGCAGAATCACGGCCATCATGGGGCCATCGGGTACGGGCAAGACCACTTTGCTCAAGCTCATCGGCGGCCAGTTACAGCCCGATCAGGGAACGGTGGAAGTGGATGGACTGAACGTACATCAGTTGAATACCGCAGAACTGTACCGGCTGCGCATGCGTATGGGTATGCTGTTCCAGAGCGGTGCTCTGCTCACGGACCTGAATGTATTCGAGAATGTGGCCTTTCCCCTACGCGAACATACCCGGCTCAACGAAGACCTGCTGCGCAAGCTGGTGCTGCTCAAACTGGAAGCGGTGGGGCTGCGCGGTGCGCGGGAGCTGATGCCCTCGGAGTTGTCCGGCGGCATGGCCAGGCGTGTGGCCTTGGCAAGAGCCATCGCGCTGGACCCCATGATGATCATGTACGATGAACCGTTTACGGGTCAGGATCCCATCTCCATGGGCGTGCTGGTGAAGCTGATCCGTCAGCTCAACGACGCGGCTGGACTGACCAGCATCGTGGTGTCCCATGATGTGGAAGAGACCAGCGCCATCGCCGATCTGCTGTACGTGATATCCGATGGCAGGGTGGTGGAGTCTGGCGAACCTAAGGCCTTGCAGGAGTCGGGCTCGGAATGGACGCGGCAGTTCATGCATGGCTTGCCGGATGGCCCGGTACCTTTCCATTATCCGGCGCCGCCGCTGCAAAGAGATCTGTTTGGAGCAGGGGCATGACGGAAGCACTGGCCAGGCTGGGACATTTCGGGATTACGTCGGTGCGCCATCTGGGGCGGGCCAGCTTGTTGCTGCTGCACATACTGGCCAGCATGGGCGAGATACTGCGTCGCCCGCGCCTGCTGGTGGAGCAATTGTTCTCCGTGGGTGTGCTGACGGTGCTCATCATCGCCGTCTCCGGCCTGTTCGTCGGTATGGTGCTGGCGCTGCAGGGCTACTATATTCTTTCCCAGTTTGCCGCCGAAGCGACGCTGGGCGTGATGGTCGCCGCATCCCTGGTACGGGAGTTGGGGCCGGTGGTTACCGCGCTGCTGTTTGCCGGTCGGGCCGGTTCGGCGCTGACGGCGGAAATCGGTTTGATGAAAGCCACCGAACAGCTGTCCGGGCTGGAGATGATGGCGGTCAATCCCGTGCGGCGCGTGCTCACCCCGCGCTTTCTGGCCGGCTTCATCTCCATGCCCCTGTTGGCGGCCCTGTTCAGCGCCCTGGGCATTCTGGGGGGGTGGTTCGTGGGTGTTGGGCTGCTGGGCGTGGATGATGGTGCCTGGTGGGGACAGATGCAGGCGCGCATCGATTGGAACGAAGATTTGGTAAACGGGGTCATAAAGAGCCTGGTATTCGGCTTTGCCTGCGTCTGGATCGCGATTTTTCAGGGTTACAACAGCATGCCGACCTCGGCTGGCGTGAGTGGGGCCACCACGCGTACCGTGGTGCATTCCTCCCTGGCGGTGCTGGCGCTGGACTTTGCCTTGACGGCACTTATGTTCGATTAGGAAACAATAAACCCGGCTCATTCACGATGGCGGCTGAAACCTAGAGTAAGCAAATGAAAGTCAAAACAAATTCTCAACAATGCCATTTCATCCAAATGGGGGCAGGTTTCAGCCTATCACGGCCCTGGCTGGTTCCGGCACGCCTGTGCTTGCCCTTCACTCAAGTTGTAGCTGCGGCTACAACTTTCGCTCCAGAGCGGCGCCCAGGCGCACCAGCCCGGCGCCAGGATCCGCGATCCATCATGAACAAGGCGGGATAAAAATGAAACTTGCGAAACAAACAGAAGTCTTAGTGGGAGTGTTCATGGCCATTGGTCTGCTTGCGCTGTTCTTCCTGGCGATGAAAGTCAGCAACCTGGGCACCATCAATACGGGTGACAGCTATCGCATCATGGCGCGTTTTGACAACATCGGCAGTCTCAAGGCTAAGGCGCCGGTGACCATGGCGGGTGTGGAGATCGGGCGTGTGGTCGAGATCGGCTTCGACAAGGAGCGATTTCAGGCGGTAGTGGGCATGGATGTGTATGCCAACTACGACCAGATTCCAGAAGATACCTATGCCAAGATTCTCACCGCAGGGCTGCTGGGTGAACAGTACATCGGCCTCGATCCCGGCGGCAGTGATGTGGTGCTCAAGGACGGCAGTGAAATTGAAATAACCCAGTCTGCCCTGGTGCTGGAAGAGGTCATTGGCCAGTTTATCTTCAGCAAGGCGCAGGAAGGAGAGAAATAATGTTGAAAGGATTAGCTATCAGTGTATTGCTGTTTGTTTCTGGTGCGCAGGCGGCGCAGCAGCAGCCGGTGGAGTTGATTCGCGCCACTGCCGACTATGTGTTGGAGCAGGTGCGGGCTCGCAAGGCCGAGCTCGAAAAAGACAGTAGCGGTATCTATGCCCTGGTGCAGCAAAAAGTGCTGCCCCATTTCGATTTTCGCATCATGAGCCGCGGTGCTTTGGGTAAATACTGGCGGCAAGCGACCGAGAAGCAGAAAAACAAGATCGCCCAGGAGTTTCGGGAACTGCTGGTGCGCACCTACGCGACCACTCTGCTCAACTACTCCGATCAGGAAATCGAGTATCTGCCGTTTCGTGGCAAACCCGGTGACAAACGCGTCACGGTTTCCACCCGGGTACACAATGGCGGTGGTCCACCGATTCCCATCAACTACCGGCTTTATCGCCAAAGCAGCGGCGCCTGGAAGATCTACGATGTGGTGGTGGATGGCGTGAGTCTGGTCTCCAACTATCGGGGCAGTTTCTCGGCCGAAGTGAAAAAGGGTGGCATCGACGGTTTGATCAGTTCCCTGCAGGCGCATAACCGAAAATTGCGGGGCGCGTGAATTCATGGCGCGCTGGGATCTCAACGGTGAGTTGAATCTGTCCACGGTGCCGGATCTGTGGCCGGAGATGGCCAAGCAAATTCGTAACAGCAAGCAACTGGTCATTTCCCTGGCCGAGGTAAAAAGCGCCAGCAGTGCTGCTTTGGCCCTGCTGCTGCAAGGACTTGATGAGGCGCAGAAAGTGGGATGCAAGCTGCGTTACGAACATATTCCTCAGAATTTGCAGGCCCTGGCCAGAGTCAGCAATGTGCAGAAAATTCTGGGCGCATAGCGCGAAGCGTGAAAGTTTATTATCATGACGGGCTATTTCGCAACACACCCAGGCCATGATGAATGGATAAACTTGTAATTACCGGTGGTGCCCCCCTGGATGGGGAGGTGCGGATTTCCGGTGCCAAGAACGCTGCATTGCCAATTCTGGCCTCCGCGTTATTGAGCGATGGCATCGTGCGCCTGGGCAATGTCCCGCATCTGCAGGATGTCACCACCACCATTGGCCTGCTGGGTCGTATGGGCGTGGGCATTACCGTCGATGAGCGTATGACCATCGAGATCGACCCGTCCACCATCAACAGTTTTGCCGCACCCTATGAACTGGTAAAGGTCATGCGCGCCTCCATACTGGTGCTGGGTCCCTTGCTGGCGCGCTTCGGTCAGGCGGATGTTTCCTTGCCCGGCGGCTGTGCCATCGGTTCCCGGCCTGTCAACGTGCATTTGGATGGCTTGCGCGCCATGGGGGCGGATATTTCGGTGGATGCCGGTTACATCAAGGCCCGCGCCGAACGTTTGCAGGGCGTACGTCTGGTGATGGATGTCGTGACGGTGACCGGGACTGAAAACCTGATGATGGCCGCAACCCTGGCCGAAGGCAGGACCCTGATCGAGAATGCGGCGCGGGAACCTGAAGTCGTGGATCTGGCCAACTGCCTGATCAGCATGGGCGCCAAGATTGAAGGTGCGGGGACAGACACCATTACCATCCACGGTGTCGAAAGCTTGGGTGGCACCTCCTACTCGGTGATGCCGGACCGTATCGAGACCGGTACCTTTCTGGTCGCCGCCGCCATCAGTCATGGCCGCGTCAAGGTGCGTGATACCGATCCCGACCTGCTGGATGCGGTACTCGCCAAGCTGCGTGAAGCGGGAGCAAAGCTGAGCATCGGCAAGGACTGGATTGAACTGGATATGCAGGGCAAGCGCCCCCGTGCCGTGGATATCCACACCGCGCCCTATCCCGCCTTTCCCACGGACATGCAAGCCCAGTTCACTGCTCTGAATGCCGTGGCGGAAGGGGTGGGGACGATCACGGAGAATGTGTTCGAGAACCGCTTCATGCACGTACAGGAAATGCAGCGCATGGGGGCGAATATCAAGCTGGAAGGTAATACCGCCATCGTCGCCGGCATCGAAAAACTCACCGGGGCGCCGGTGATGGCGACGGACCTGCGGGCCTCGGCCAGCCTGGTGCTGGCTGGCCTGGTGGCGAAAGGGGAAACCGTGGTGGACCGGATCTATCATATCGACCGGGGTTACCAGAATATCGAAGAAAAACTGGCTGGCCTGGGGGGAAAGATCCGGCGCCTGCCGGACTGACGAGCGCAAAGATGGAATTCAAATCACCCGTAACTATCGCCCTGCCCAAGGGGCGCATCCTCAAGGATACGTTGCCGCTGCTGGCAAAGATCGGCATCGAACTGCGCGATGACCCGGATACCAGCCGCAAGCTGATCCTGGACACCAACAGCGATGCAGTAAAGGTAGTGCTGATTCGCGCTACCGACGTGCCCACCTACGTGCAGTGGGGCGCGGCGGATCTTGGCGTCACCGGCAAGGACACGCTGGTGGAGCATGGCGGTGAAGGGCTGTATGAACCGCTGGATCTGCAAATCGCCAAATGTCGGCTGATGGTGGCGGGACACCCCGATGCCAGCCTGGATGGCCAGCGTTTGCGCATCGCCACCAAATACGTCAAGGCGGCCAAGCGGCATTTTGCCGCCAAGGGACAGCAGGTGGAAATCATCAAGCTCTATGGTTCCATGGAACTGGCGCCTCTGGTGGGGCTTTCCGACCTCATCGTGGACCTGGTAGAAAGCGGCAATACACTGAAGGCCAATGGTCTGGTGCCCCTGGAATTCGTCATGGATATCAGCTCCCGTCTGGTTGTGAACAAGGCCAGCTGGAAGATGAAACACGAAACCATCATCGCACTGGTGGATGCACTCTCGGAGGGAGTCAATGGCTGATATACGCAAACTCGATGCAAATACCGCAGGCTTTCAGGAGCAGCTGGACGCGCTGCTGGCCTGGGACAGCGTTTCCGATGCCGCAGTCAATGATACGGTCAACGACATCATCGCCAGGGTTCGTAGCGAGGGCGATGCGGCTCTGCTCGACTTCACCAACAGATTTGATGGCTGGCAGGCCGCTTCTGCAGCCGAGCTGGAAATTTCCAGACAACGCCTGGAACAGGCCTGGCATGCCATTCCTGCGGAACAACAGCAGGCGCTGGAGCATGCAGCAGAGCGCATCCGCAATTACGCCCATAAGCAGAAGATGGAAGGCTGGGAATACGAAGAAGCCGATGGCAGCCTCCTGGGCCAGCAGGTCACGCCCCTGGACCGGGTGGGATTGTATGTGCCTGGGGGCAAGGCGGCCTATCCCTCTTCCGTGCTCATGAATGCCATTCCGGCCAAGGTGGCAGGGGTATCGGAACTGATCATGGTGGTGCCCACCCCCGGTGGCGAAGTCAACCAACTGGTATTTGCTGCCGCGCATGTGTCCGGCGTGGACAGGGTGTTTGCCGTGGGTGGGGCGCAGGCGGTAGCCGCGTTAGCCTACGGCACCGAAACCGTGCCAACCGTGGACAAGGTCGTTGGTCCGGGAAACATCTATGTGGCCACCGCCAAGCGCGCGGTGTTCGGTCAGGTGGGTATCGACATGGTGGCCGGCCCATCGGAAATCCTCATCATCTGTGATGGCCGCACCAACCCTGCCTGGGTGGCCATGGATCTGTTTTCCCAGGCGGAGCATGATGAAGACGCCCAGTCCATATTGCTGTGTCCGGATGCGGCATTCATCGAGCGTGTCGAAGATGCCATCGATGAGCTGTTGCCGGAGATGGAGCGCAAAGACATTATCGCCACGGCCCTCAGGGACAGGGGCGCACTCATCAAGGTCGGCGATCTCGATGAGGCCGCGATGATAGCCAACTATATCGCCCCCGAGCACCTGGAGCTGTCTGTGGAAGAACCCCGGGACTATGCCCGCAAGATCCGCCATGCTGGCGCCATCTTCATGGGTCGCTACACCTCGGAACCTCTGGGTGACTACTGCGCTGGGCCAAATCATGTACTGCCAACCTCACGCACGGCGCGCTTCAGCTCGCCCCTGGGTGTATATGATTTCCAGAAGCGCACCAGCCTGATCATGGTGTCAGAGGACGGTGCAGACACCCTGGGGCGCACGGCTTCGACCCTGGCCAGAGGCGAGGGCTTGACTGCCCATGCCCGCTCCGCCGAGTATCGCCTCAAGCCGTGAGCATCGATGAGCAGGTGATGCGCTGGATTCGACCAGATATCCGGGGTCTCTCGGCCTACCACGTGCCCGATGCCAGTGGGCTGATCAAGCTCGATGCCATGGAAAATCCCTGGACCTGGCCGGAGAATTTGCGCCAGGAGTGGTTACAGTTGTTGCACGGGACGGATGTGAATCGCTATCCTGATCCGCAGGCAAAAGTGCTGACCAAACAACTCCGCCAGGCCATGAATGTACCCCAAGACATGGCCGTGCTGCTGGGCAACGGTTCGGACGAAATCATCCAGATGCTGGCCATGGCCGTGAACGGTCCCGGGCGCAGCATCCTGTCGGTGGAACCGGGCTTCGTCATGTATCGCATGATCGCCACCTGGTGCGGGATGAGCTATATAGGCGTACCCTTGCAAACTGATGACTTTTCCCTGGACATGCCCGCGTTGCGTCAGGCTATTGCGGAACAGGATCCCGCCCTGATCTTTCTGGCCTATCCCAACAATCCCACGGGCAATTTGTTCGACGAAAACGACATCCTCGAGGTGCTGAAAATGGCGCCGGGCCTGGTGGTGGTGGACGAAGCCTATGCTCCCTTCGCCGATGCCAGCTTCATATCCCGTCTGGGGCAGTATGACAACCTGCTGGTAATGCGCACGGTATCCAAGCTGGGGCTGGCGGGCTTGCGTCTGGGGATGCTGGCGGGGCCACCCGCCTGGTTGGAGCAGATCGACAAGCTGCGCATGCCCTACAATATCAACGTCCTGACCCAGGTTACTGCGACATTTGCCCTGGCACACCATGAGGTGCTGGAGGAGCAAACTGCACGCATCCGTCAGGAACGGGAAAAGATGCTCGCAACATTGCAATCCCTGAAGAGCATCAGCGCCTATCCCTCTCAAGCCAATTTCATCCTGGTGCGCACCGCGCCTGTCCAGGCCGAACCCTTGTTCAATGCGCTGCTGGAAGGCGGGGTGCTGGTAAAGAAGCTCCACGGTAGCCACCCTCTGCTGGAAGACTGCCTGCGCTTTACCGTGGGCAGGCCGGAAGAGAATGCACGCCTGCTGGAGATCGTGCGGGAGTTTGCGGCACATGGCTAAGGGAGGGCGCTTTCCCCTGTTGTACTGGACCAGCATCGGGCTGCTGCTGCTGATGCTGGCCTTTACCGGCTGGTATTTCTATCGAACCACCCTCGGTTCCTGCGACAACCTGCTCAGTGACAGGGTTACCCGTGAATATGTGCAGCATCTCTGGCAGGAAGGGCGCATCACGGTGCTGATGCGCCACACCGAACGTTGTCGGGACAATCCGGAGGTATCCTGTGAGGAGGGGCTGACCCCGAAAGGCGTGGCGGATGCGCGTATCATCGGCCAGGGAATGCAAGCTCTGCTGCCTGGGGATTTCCGCCTGTACAGCAGCAAGGTGGATCAGGCTATTGCCACCGCCAGTCTGGCCTTTGGCCGCTCTCCAGAAGTCGTTCCCTGGTTGCGGGAAGACTGCAAGGAAGACCTGCAACAGCAGCTGATACAACCCCATCGAGGCAATCAGGTGATGGTAACCCACAGCACCTGTCTGGGGGGACTGACCGATGCTAGGGGAGGCAAGCTGATTCCTTTCAAACCGGCGGGTCATGAAGACTGTGGTCTGGCGGTGTTCCTGCAACGCCCGGAACAGGGGGGCATTCCCAGGGTGCTGGCCTGCGCCTGGCCTCGAGACTGGATTGAATCAGCGCATGACTGATCTTTCCGCAGGATGCTCGGTACCTGGTGGCTGCTGAACTATGGCTTTTCCCTGCTGCTGGGCTTTGGCTTTCTGGAAAATGGCATGCCTGCTGACTGGCAGGCCTGATTGTACGGCATTGCTGTCTGGCTGACCTATTCGCTGGTGTATATCCTGCCCGCCCTGGTCCTGAGCTATCTGGCCTATCGGATGATGCATCGCCGCTGGCCCAGGCTGTTCTGGGTGCTGGCGGTGTGTCTCTTTGGTATCAGCTATTTGCTGATCTTTGCCGACAGCCGCCTGTACAGCCTGTTTGGTTTTCATATCAACAGCTTCGTCATCAACCTGGTGACTACCCCGGGGGGTATCGATTCCCTGGGAATCAGTGGTGAGGCAGAGCTGGTGTTTGCCCTGATCGGCCTAGTGCTGATTGTGCTGCCAGCGCTGTTGTTGCTTCCGGCGCGCTGGCTGGCCGGCCGCAGCCATCAGCGACGCATCGGATTTGGAAAGAAACTGGTGTTGTTGCTGGTGCTACTGGGTATCGGCGAACGGTTGGCCTATGGTGTCAGTGTGCTGGAATACTACAGTCCGGTGTTGAAGATCGCGGATGCTTTTCCTCTGTACAATCGGGTGCGATTCAAGACCCTTGCGAGCAAGCTGGGTTACGAAAACAAGTGCCCACGGGAAGTTTCTGCGGGCATGGCCAAAGGCGCCCTCAATTATCCCCTGAAGCCCCTGGAGGTGGTGCCGCCGAAAAAACCACTGAACATGGTCTGGCTGGTGGCGGAATCCCTGCGCTGGGACATGCTCACGCCGGAGATCATGCCCAATACCTGGCAGTTTGCCCAGCAGTCCCTGAAGCTGGAGCAGCACATGAGCGGCGGCAATGGCACCCGCCAGGGATTGTTTTCCCTCATGTACGGACTCTACGGTGCCTACTGGAACGCCTTTCTGCGGGAAAATCGCGGGCCGGTGTTACTGGATGTACTCAAGGATCAGAACTACCAGTTCTACATGACCACCAGCGCCTCTTTTACCTATCCGGAATTTGATCGCAGCTTGTTTGCGGCCATCGAGGCGGCAGATCTACACCATGCGCAAAAGGTACGGCCACCCTGGCAACGGGATATCGACAATGCCGAGGCAGTCAGCAAGTTCATCCGTGAGCGGGATGTATCGAGGCCGTTATGTCGTTCTTCTTTTTTGAGTCCACCCATGCCCGCTATGATTTTCCGGATTCGTCGGCCATTGCCTCACCCTATCTCAAGGATGTGAACTATGCGCTCATGTCCAAGGTGAGCCTGAGGAAGGATATCGACCAGCTGAAAAATCGTTACATCAATGCCTCACACCATGTGGATCTGCAGGTAGGCAAGATTCTGGATACCTTGAAGGTGCAGGGATTGCTGGACAATACCATTGTGATCATTACCGGCGACCACGGGGAGGAGTTCATGGAGAAGGGGCACTGGGGACACAATGCCGGTTTCCATGAGGAACAGATTCGAGTGCCGATGGTGCTGCATATCCCTGGCAGATCTGCAGCGGAGATTCCCTGGCTGACCAGCCACATGGATATCATTCCGACACTGATGCCGTTACTGGGTGTGAAAAATGTCGTGGCTGACTATGCCCAGGGATATGACATTTCTGCGTCAGACCGTCCCGGTTATGTCATCGCCAGTGACTGGAGCGGTGTGGCGTACATCGATGATCAGTACAAGTTTTATGTGCCCTATCGCAGCATGTCCGGGCGGCAGAATGTGTTGACCACCCGGGATGACAAGGACGTCGTGAAACCCGGTCCTTTCTATCATTCACATATGGCGACGATTCGTCAGCTGTTGAAGGGCGCCAAGCTCTTTACCGAGAGCAAATCCGGTTAGCGATTATTTACTGAGGTGCGCAGAAAGCCGCCCTCGGCAAGTTGTCTGTCCTGCCAGGGGGCAATGAAGGTCACGGCCAGTATGCCGCCGATCAATGCCAGGAACATGTCTGACTGGGTATCCCAGACATAACCCTGGGTACCGAGAAATGCCACTGCCTCGTCGCCACTGGCGACAGCAACCCACCATTCGACCATCTCGTAGAAAGCACTGAAAGCCAGTACGAAACACACAACAAAAAAGCTCAGCCAGGCATTACCGCGAATGACCTCCAGTCGCAGCAGCAGTTCCCTGGCAATGACCGCGGGTATCAGCCCTTGCGCCAGGTGGCCGAGCTTGTCGTAGTTGTTGCGCTGTCCACCCATGGCATCGCGTATCCAGTCAAACAGGGGTACTTCGGCGTAAGTGTAGTGTCCGCCCACCATCAGGATGATGCAGTGGATGAGGATCAGCCAGTAGGTGAGGCGGCTAAGGGGAAAGCCCCGGAATGTCAACGTCAGAATGATTAGCCCGATGAGGGCAGGCGAGACTTCCAGAAACCAGGTAAACCGGTCTTTGGGACCGATGCCAGACCATAGCAGCACCAGGGAATAGATGCCCAGCCACAGGAGGATTTCTTTCTTGCCTGGATAGGAAAGCCTGAGCATGACGAGTGGCTAATCCACGTCCCTGGGGCGTTCGCTGACGATCAACTGTACGGGGATCACCTGCTGCTCGCGCAGGATGGTCAGTTGCATGCTGGTTCCTGGCGATGCCGTGGCGATCTGGTTCATCACCGCCTGGGCACTGTTTACCGGTTCGCCGTTGATGCGCTGAATGATATCTCCGGGGATGATGCCAGCCTCGTCTGCCGGGCCATCTTCCAGCACGCCGGAAAGGAGTACGCCCCCGGTATCTTCAGGCAAACCCAGGGATTGGGCGAGTGCCGGGACAAGGTCCTGTCCGCTGGCGCCAATCCAGCCGCGAATGACTCGTCCGTGCTTGATGATTTGCTCCATGACCTGTTTTGCCAGATCGATGGGTATGGCAAACCCGATGCCGTGGGAGCCACCGGTACTGGAAATGATGGCGGTATTGATGCCAATGACCTCGCCTTTGGCATTGATCAGGGCACCGCCTGAATTACCCTGATTGATGGCGGCGTCGGTCTGGATGAAATCCTCGAAGGTCGCCAGCCCCAGTTCATGGCGACCGGTGGCGCTGATAATACCCTGGGTGACGGTTTTTCCCACGCCAAAGGGATTGCCGATGGCCAGGGCCACATCACCCACGCGAAGTTGGCTGGAATGCCCCAGGTCGGCAGGGAGCAGGTCTTTGCCCGCCGCCTGAATGACCGCCAGGTCCGTGTCCGGGTCGGTGCCTACTACTCGTGCCGGGACCTGAGGCTGTCCTTCGGCACCGATGAAAATGTCGTCGGCATCTTTCACCACATGATGATTGGTCAGTATGTAACCGTTGCGATCCACGACGACACCGGAACCCAGATTGTTTTGCCGGTGCAGGCGAGGCTTGCCCCTGGGGTCACCGAAATAGCGCTGCACCAAGGGGTTTTCGAACAGGGGTTTTCCTTCTTCACGGGTGATCTTGCTGGTATAGATATTGACCACGGAGGGTTCGGCAAAAGCGACGGCTTCTGCCCATCCGGTGCTATGCTCTGCTGCAGGAGGAGCGGATATTCTGGTGGGCGGCGGACTGAGTACTTCCGGCCACAATGTCAACAGCAGAAACGCAGCCGCAAGGCCGGTAGCCACAGAAGTGAATAAAAAAGCAAAAAGGCGCTGGATATTCATGACAGCTGCATTCTACCATGAGCTTTTTACTCAGCGGATCCTGCCATGACAGCACTGTACGAAATCATCGATTATTGCAACAAGCGCCTTGATATCGGTGCTTTCGAGGACTACTGCCCCAATGGCCTGCAACTGGAGGCATCACGGAAAATAGAACGTATCGTGACCGGGGTGACCGCCAGTCGGGCACTGATTGAAGCAGCGGTAAAAGCGCAGGCTGACCTCCTGCTGGTGCACCATGGGTACTTCTGGAAAAACGAAGCCCCTGCCTTGACGGGAATGAAAGGGCGGCGCGTAAAGGCTTTGTATGCAGCGAATATGAGTTTGGCGGCTTACCATTTACCCCTGGATGCCCATGTGGAACTGGGTAACAACGCCCGTTTCGGAGCGCTGCTGGATTGCCCGGACCCCCAGGCAGTGGGAGACAACGGCTTGCTGTGGGGGACAGAATTTCCGGACAGACTGGCCGTGGATACACTGCTGACGCGAATTCACGCGCTTACCGACCGTGAACCCCTGTTGTTGCCGGGGGGGCAGCATGATGTGCGTCGCCTGGCCTGGTGTACCGGTGGCGCCCAGTCCTGGGTGGAGAAGGCAGCGGATCTGGGCTTCGATACCTTCATCACTGGTGAGGTGTCCGAGAGCAGTTTTCATATTGCTGCAGAGCGAGAGATTCATTTTATCGCCGCAGGTCACCATGCAAGCGAACGTTACGGCATTCAGGCGCTGGGAACAGAACTTGAAAGTAAATTCAATATAAAACATCGGTTTATAGATATTCCCAATCCTGTCTAAAGTCATGGAATAAAAATAAGCGTTTCCTAATCTTGACCAAATGGCCCAATTGGGTGAAAATCCTCTGTCATCTTCAGAATAGAAAATTAGTATATTCTGAAAAGCTGGGAATCAAGTTGGCCCGGCCCAAACCCGAATTTTCAATTGCTACTGGGGGTATTCCATCCATGAGCTCACAAGGCGTGGACCTCAAAAAACGCCGCATGTTGATCACGGCAACAGCCGGTATTGGTGCGGTAGGCGCGGGCTTTGCCCTCGTTCCTTTTCTTAGTTACTGGCAACCCAGTGCCCGGGCAAAAGCCTTGGGTGCTCCGGAAACCGTCGACATCAGCAAGCTCGAACCCGGAGCGATGATGACCGCCAAATGGCGCGGAAAGGTATGCTGGGTGGTTCGTCGGACCGAAGAGACGCTGAAAACGCTCAAGGAGAACACCGCACATCTGGCCGATCCGGATTCGGAAGTTCCCCAGCAGCCCGATTACTGCAAGAATTATCATCGTTCCATCAAGCCGGAATATCTGATCGCCGTGGGCATCTGCACCCATCTGGGTTGCTCGCCAACCTATCGGCCTGAAATCGGTCCAGCTGATCTGGGTGATGATTGGAAGGGCGGCTTCTTCTGTGCCTGTCATGGTTCGCGCTTCGACTTGTCGACACGCGTGTTCAAAGGTGTGCCGGCTCCCACCAACTTGGTTATACCCAAGCACAAGTACCTGTCTGATACGGTGGTTGTTATTGGTGAAGACGACGGAGGTGCAGCATGAGTCTCATGAACTGGATTGATGAGCGCTTCCCCGCCACCAAGACGTGGAACGAACATCTGGCGCAATATTACGCGCCCAAGAACTTCAATTTCTGGTATTTTTTCGGTTCCCTGGCGATGCTGGTGCTGGTGAATCAGATCGTTACCGGCATCTGGCTGGCCATGGCCTACAAACCGGATGCGACCCTGGCTTTTGCCTCTGTGGAATACATCATGCGCGATGTGAACTGGGGCTGGCTGATCCGCTACCTGCATTCGACAGGCGCTTCGGCCTTCTTCATCGTCATTTACCTGCACATGTTTCGCGGGCTGATTTACGGCTCCTATCGTAAGCCGCGCGAACTGCTGTGGATCATCGGCATGATCATCTATGTGGCGATGATGGCAACAGCTTTCATGGGTTACCTGCTTCCCTGGGGACAGATGTCCTACTGGGGCGCCCAGGTTATCATCAACCTGTTCTCTGCCATCCCGGTGATTGGTGAAGATTTGTCCATCTGGATCCGCGGTGACTATGTTATTTCCGATGCCACCCTGAATCGCTTCTTCGCGCTGCACTTCCTGCTGCCTTTCATACTGGCCGCGCTGGTGTTCGTGCATATCGTTGCGCTGCACAAGGTAGGATCCAACAACCCGGACGGGATCGAAATCAAGAAAGGTCCCAAAGGCAATCGCTGGAGCGATACCGCACCCGCAGATGGCATTCCCTTCCATCCTTACTACAGCGTGAAAGATATCGCCGGCGTGGTGGGTTTCCTGATCATCTTCCTGGGTATCGTGTTTTTTGCCCCGGAAATGGGCGGTTACTTCCTGGAAGCGCCGAACTTCGAGCCGGCCAACCCGCTGCAAACACCCGAGCATATTGCACCGGTATGGTATTTCACTCCCTTCTACGCCATTTTGCGTGCCGTGCCCAGTTTTGCCGGCACCCAGGTCTGGGGCGTCATAGCCATGTTTGCATCCATTATCGTGCTGTTCTTCCTGCCATGGCTGGACAAGAGCCCGGTGAAGTCCATTCGTTACAAGGGCCCCATCTTCAAGGCCATGATCGCCATGTTTGTGGTGGTGTTCTTTGTTCTGGGTTATCTCGGCATGCAGCCGCCTTCACCCATGGGGACCTTGATGGCGCAGATTTGCACCATACTGTATTTCGTGTTCTTCCTGGCGATGCCTATCTACAGCAAGATAGATAAGACCAAGCCAGTACCAGAGAGGGTGACCAAATGAAAAAACTGATTGCAATCCTTTCTTTGGCCCTGTTGCCCCTCACCGGTTTTACCAGTGGTGGAGGGGTGCATCTGGAATCTGCCAATATCGACTTGACCGATGAAGCGGCGCTGCAGCGGGGAGCAAAGTATTTTGTGAACTACTGCCAAGGCTGTCATTCCATGAAATACTTTCGCTATGAGCGTATGCAGGACTTTGGTCTGAGCAAAAAGCAGATTGAGCAGAATCTGATTTTTGGTGACCACAAGATTGGTGAGTTGATGACCACCAGCATGCCGGCACTGGATTCTGCAGACTGGTTTGGCAAGGCGCCGCCGGATCTGACCCTGACGGCGCGCCTCAAGCACGGTGGTGCTGACTGGATCTATACTTATCTCAAGAGTTTCTATGTGGATGAGAGTCGCCCCTTTGGCGTTAACAATGTGGTCTTCCCCAACGTGGGTATGCCTCATGTGCTGATGGAGCTGCAGGGCGTACAGGAAGCGACCATCGAGAAAGACGAGCACGGTAACAAGCATGTGGCCGAGCTCAAGCTGGTGAAACCCGGACGTATGTCTGCAGAGGAATACGACGAGATGGCTCGTGACCTGGCCGCCTTCATGACCCATGTGGCTGAACCCATGAAACTGGAACGGCAGCAATTGGGTATCTGGGTGATGCTGTTCCTGCTGGTGTTCTTCGTGTTATCTATCCTGCTCAAGAAGGAGTTCTGGAAAGACGTGCACTGATTCCTGAAACGCATCATGCATAGCCCGAAAAGGCGCACAGTCTGCTATACTGTGCGCCTTTTCCACGTCTGTATTTTGGCAGAGGCGGCTTCGGCTACCTCGTTCGGCAGGATAATTCAGGGCCGATATTGCCGTTCACAAAAATCTTAGGTAGGTGCCAGTGGCAACAAGAAGATCAATCATGACCCTTTTTTCCGATCCCGCAGATTTGCACAGTCACCGCGTGCGGCTGGTGTTGGCAGAAAAACACGTCACCGTGGATATTGTGGATGTCGATCCGCTCAATCTGCCCGAAGATGTCATGGATCTCAATCCGTACGGTACCGCTCCGACGCTGGTTGACCGTGAGTTGTCCCTGTTTGATTCACGCATTATTCTGGAGTATCTGGATGAGCGTTATCCCCATCCGCCGTTGCTGCCTGTGGATCCTGTCTCGCGGGCGACCTTCCGCATGTATATCTATCGGGTGGAAAAAGACTGGTACAGCCGGGTGGATAGCATTCTCGGTGGTGGCAAGGCGGCAACCAAGGCACGCAAGGAGTTGAAAGAGAGCCTTACCGCCAGCGCCCCCATTCTGGCGGCCAAGCCCTTCTTCATGAGCGATGAGTTTTCCGTAGTGGACGCGAGCATCGCGCCCTTGTTGTGGCGTTTGCCGCATCTGGGCATCGAACTCGAGGGCAGTGCTTCCAATACATACAATGCCTATGCAGCCCGCTTGTTCAAACGCGATGCCTTCGCCCAAAGCCTCACCGAGGCAGAAAGGGAAATGCGCCTCTAGGCAGATCTCATGTCCATGACATCCAACAGACCTTATCTGATTCGTGCCATCTGGCAATGGATCAGCGACAATGGCATGACACCTCACCTGTTGGTGAATGCCGATGCATCGGGTGTGGAAATTCCCCGCCAGTTTGTTGAAGACGGACGCATTGTGCTCAATATCAATGCCAGTGCTGTGCGTGATCTGGAGTTGGGAAATGATTATATTTCTTTTGGCGCACGCTTTTCCGGAACGCCGATGAATGTGTTGTTACCGGTGACTGCCGTACTGGGTATCTATTCCAAGGAGAACGGTCAGGGGATGCTGTTTCCTGAAGATGAAGATGGTACACCACCAGAGGACAGGGGGCCGGAAGACACGCCCCCGTCAGGCGGGCGTCCGAGCCTGAAGGTGGTCAAGTAATCAGCGTCTTTTGGGAAAGGGAATGATGTCGGCAGCTTTTTTTTCAGGTTTGCCGGGGGGGGCATCTGTTCTGGTTTTTTCCTGCTCGATCGTGTGTCTACCCTGGATATGCACGGCCTCCAGTTGATTGCCCACCAGAAGAACATAGCCTGATTGGCGCAATGTACCATCGATGCTGTAGTCGAAACGGTACATACGCCTGAAGCGCAGCCCCGCTGAGGTCCAGCGCAGGGCAACGCGTTGCAGATAGACGCTGTCATCCAGAAACTGGTATCTTTCCTTATCACAAGCGGCGCGGCTGATGCCGACTGCCAGCTCGCGGGCACGGGCTGCTTCCAGCCAGAACATGACGAGCAGGCCCAGTATGATGATTGCTGCCAGTGTGGAAACCACAGGATGAATAGCTCCGCGTCAGGAAAAGATGTGTTGCAGGTTTGTACGGGAGATATTACCAGACTTGCCGTCGATGCCATCGTCAATGCGGCAAATAATTCGCTGTTGGGTGGCGGTGGTGTGGACGGGGCCATTCACCGGGCAGCCGGGCCGCAGCTGTTGCAACACACCCGAACCCTGGGCGGTTGCCCCACGGGTGAAGCGCGTATCACACCAGGATTCGATCTTCCTGCCAAATGGATTATCCATACTGTCGGCCCGGTATGGCGGGGGGGTGGACAGGGCGAGGCAGAACTGTTGCGCAGCGCCTATGTCAATAGCCTGAAACTCGCCCTGGAACATGGCATCCGCCGCATCGCATTTCCGGCCATCAGTACCGGTGCCTACGGCTATCCAAAGGATCGGGCGGCTCATATTGCCATAGCGGCCGGGCTGGAGTTTGCACCGCTTATGGATGCCATCATCTATTGCTGCTTTCGTGAACAGGATGCAGCACTCTATCAACGAATCTTGCAGGAAATCCGCGCATGAAATGGATCGATGAAATACCTTTGGGCTTTTTGGTACTGGCGGCGCTGTTCTTTGGCCTGATGCCGTTCACTCCGGAGCCTCATGTCTGGGAAAAGCTGAAAATGCTCACTGCAGGCAATCTGGTCAAACCTCTGGATATCTTCGACCTGGTATTGCACGGGACGCCTTGGGTATTGCTGGGTGTCAAATTGTGGCGGGAAGCCCAGCTGCGGCGTGAAGGCCCCCCGCCGGGCTGATCAGTGCCTGCTTTCCCACCAGATGGCATCCGCGATGGCATGAGTCAGCACCCGTCCGGGTTGCCGGTGACAACGCCAGTAGCCCCGATGCCAGTATCCACGGCAATGACGTCGAGGCTTGACGACCACCACGGTCGTGGGTGGTGCGGGTTTGACCACCACGACCCGGTAGTGCGGGCTGTGTCGTCCATGTGCGAAGCCCAGGGCGGGTGTCAGGGCGATGGTGGCGCCCATTAGCGCTGCTGCAAGTGTCTTGAATGCTGTTTTTTTCATGATGATGCTCCCATTGTTGCATTGAGTCGTATTCAATATAACGGGAGAGGGTGGTTACGGTTGACAGCGCTGCCCGCTACTAACGATTTCCCGAGAGGCGGTCGAGTCTGAGTCGCTGACGTTCATCGAACAGCCGCCTGCTACCGGCCCAGATGGCTGCCAGACTGCCAAGACCCGATCCCGCTGCGATCATGAACAGAATCATCAGCTGATATTTTGCCGCTTCCATGGGGGGGCTGCCGCCGAGGATCTGGCCGGTCATCATGCCGGGCAAACTTACGATACCAGCGGTGGTCATGGCATTGATGATGGGGATCAGGCCGGAGCGCAGGGCATCCCGGCGAATGCTCGATATGGCCTGGGTCCACTCGTGGCCGAGCATCAGCCTGGCTTCGATACGCTGGCGCTGTTCCCAGGTGTTGCGTGTCAGGTTATCCAGGGCGATGGCGATACCGGACATGGTATTGCCCAGCAGCATGCCCAACAGCGGAATCAGATACTGGGGTTGATACCAGGGCTCGACCTGTATGACCATGGTCAATGCCAGCAGGGTGATCAGGAAAGAAGACAGGAACATGGACAGGGTGCCCAGCCCATAACCCCAGAGGCCGCGAAAACGGCGCTGCTGGCGTGCCATCACCTCATAGCCTGCCACGGCGAGCATCACCAAGGTCATCAGGGCGATCAGCAGCAGGTTGGTCTGGGCGAACAGGGTTTTGAGGATCATCCCCAGGATCATCAGTTGCACGGTGCTGCGGGCTGCTGAAATCAGCAGTTGCCGGCCGATGCCCAGACGCATGGCCCAGGACAGCCCGGCGAGCAGGCATACCAGTGCGGCGGCAATACTCAGATCGAGGGTAGAAAGTCGTATCAGTTCCATATTCAGCTGCCCTCCAGGCTGAAGCTGCCTCGGGTCATCACCGCCTGTCGGATGGCGACCCGTTCCAGCTGGGCGCGATCATGGCTGACCCAGATGGCAGCCGCCCGGTTCTGTTGCAGATAATCATGGACAATCTTCTCCACGATGCGAGTATTTCCTGCGTCCAGGTTTGCGGTAGGTTCGTCCAGCAGCAGCACTCTGGGTTGATTGGCAAGCATCCGTACCAGCGCCAGGCGCTGTTTTTCACCACTGGACAGGCGACTGATCTGCCAAGCCAGGACATCCTGCGGGAAGCCCAGGGCCGTGAGCAGCGATTGTGGCCAGTGCCGGGCATGCTCGGCGACGGAATCGCCCCACCATTGGCTCTCCGCCGGCAGCAGGGCCACTCTGCGGCGCCATTGCGGGCCGGTAAACTGGCTGCGGGGGGTGCCTTCCAAAAAGACGGCGCCGGCGTTGACGTCGAGATCGGCAATCGCCCGGAGCAGTAGGGTTTTTCCTGATCCCGATTCTCCGTGCAGGCCCAGGCAGCTGTAACAATGCAGGTCCAAATTGGTCTTGTGGATGAAGTCTGTGTGCAAGTCCTGCACCACCAGAAGTTCTTGCGCTTTGCTACCCATAAGATTATTAATTCGCCCAGCGAAAAAATGAATGAGTGCTATGCTTTGTTCGTGACCGGCAAAACATACTCATAATCGCCGGCGTTATCGAGAACATGATCAATTTTGAGGAGTGAACACCATGGCCACAGCCAATGCCCTGTATCCAGAACGCATGCAAGCCCCCGAGAATTTTGATGACTGGAGCGAAGAGGATGCCAGACAGCTTGCCCAGGAAGATGGCGTGGAACTGGGTGATGCCCACTGGGAAGTGATCTATTTTCTGCGCAGCCACTGCAAGGAGCATGGCACTTCCTGCACTGCCAGACATATCATCAAGGCGCTTTCCGAGCGTTTCGAGGATCGTGGTGGAAAACGCTATCTTTACAGTCTGTTTCCTCATGGTCCAGTGTACCAGGCCAGCAGGTTAGCCGGTTTGCCCTTGCCGCCGAGTACACTGGATCTTTCTTTTGGTAGTGTGCATTAATCGGTAACGGGATTTGCCGTTCGTCTGAACATCAGGTCCCATACGGCATGTCCCAGATGCTGCCCCCGCCGCTCAAATTTGGTGGTGGGGCGGCTTTCTGGCTGAGGCACGTAGTCGTCGCTGCCGGACAGGTTCTCGAACAATTCAGGGTGTTGCGAAAAATGCTGCAGCATGTGTCGGGCATAGTCCTCCCAGTCCGTCGCCGCATGGAATATTCCTCCGGTGTGCAGCAGTCTGGCCATGAGTTCCACGAAACGGGGCTGCACGATACGCCGTTTGTGGTGCTTCTTCTTGTGCCAGGGATCGGGGAAGAATAGCTGCACGCCTGCCAGTGAATCCGCTGGGACGTGCTGCAGTATCTCTATGGCATCGGTGCTCATGATGCGTACATTGGTGATTTGCTCTTCGGCCAGTCTCAGTAGCAGATGACCGACCCCCGGCGTATGCACCTCGATGCCCAGATAGTTGCGGTCGGGAAAGGTTTTGGCCATGGTGGCCAGGGATTCTCCATCGCCGAAGCCGATTTCCACCCAAACCGGGTTGTCATCGCCGAACAGGGCTGGCAAATTCAGCGTCTGCGCAGGATCGAAATCAACTCCGTAAACCGGCCAGTACTGCCGGAATGCTTTCTCCTGTCCCGGTGTCAAGCGCCCGGTACGCAGCACGAAGCTGCGGATGGGGCGATGTTTGGGATTGGTGCTTTCCACCTAGAAGAACAGGCCGTCCAGCGGGGATGAAGCGGAGGCGAAGCGCTTGGCTGGCATGCGTCCGGCGAGAAATGCTTCACGCCCTGCCTGGATGGCTTTTTTCATGGCAGAGGCCATGAGTACCGGATTTTGTGCTGCGGCGATGGCGGTGTTCATCAATACGCCGTCACAGCCCAGTTCCATGGCGACAGCCGCATCTGAGGCCGTGCCCACGCCGGCATCCACCAGAATAGGCACCTTGGCATTTTCCACGATAGTGCGGATGTTCAGCGGATTGCGCACCCCCAGACCAGAACCGATGGGCGCCGCCAGCGGCATGACCGCGGCGCAGCCCATGTCTTCGAGCTCCCGGGCGATGATGGGGTCGTCATTGGTGTAGACCATGATGTCGAAACCGTCCTTGATCAGTTCCTCGGCGGCCTTGAGGGTGGCCATGACATCGGGAAGCAGGGTTTTCTCGTCGCCCAGTACCTCCAGCTTTACCAGGTTGTGGCCATTGAGCAGCTCCCGCGCCAAGCGGCAGGTGCGTACGGCAGTTTTCTGGTCATAACAACCGGCGGTGTTGGGCAGGATGGTGAAACGGTCCGGCGGCAACACGTCCAGAATATTGGGCTCATCCGTGTTTTGTCCGATATTGGTGCGGCGCACGGCGATGGTGACGATTTCCGCGCCGGAAGCCTCGATGGCGGCACGGGTTTCGTCCATGTCCTTGTATTTTCCTGTGCCCACCAGCAGGCGGGATGAAAACTCGCGCCCTGCGACGCTGAAGGTATCTTTGGTATCTGACATTGATTTACTGCTCTGTGGAGAAAATGGGATAGGGGGATTTTAACCTGAAAAGCCGGACGGGTTTCAGCCGCCACCGATGGCCTGCACGATTTCCACGGCATCGCCTTCGTGCAACGCATAACCGGCATGCTCGCTACGGGGGATCAGTTCTTCATTGACCTCCACCGCATAGCGACTGCCCTCGAGCGCCATGCCCTTGATCAGGGCTGCCAGATCCAGTTGGTCATCGATGCGGGTTTCTTCACCATTTACCAGAATATTCATGCATGGATAAGATGTGGGTTATAACTCACCTGATTTTACACTAAAATCAGCAGTTCATATCGCTTTGGGGGAAGCTGTTGCATGCAAAAATTCCATGAGAATCTGATCACGACCGAGGAAGCGGTAACGCTGGATGGTGTTTTTGCGCGCCGGCTGCATCGTTCGCCGGATGGTCTGGCCTACCAGTATTACGATCGCGACAGCCGGGAGTGGCAACGCTATACCTGGGCAGACATGGCCCACCAGATTGCACGATGGCAACAGGCGCTGAGCAAAGAAGACCTGCATCCGGGGGATCGCGTGGCGATTCTGCTGCGCAACTGCCCGGAATGGGTGATGTGGGACCAGGCGGCCATGAGCCTGGGCCTGGTGACCGTGCCACTCTATACCGATGATCGCCCAGAAAATATCGTGTATATCCTGGAAGAATCCGGGGTAAAGGCCCTGCTGGTGCAGGATGCCGGCCGCTGGAAACGCCTGGTGCCCTGTCTGCCGGAAGAGGAGGGGCGATTGCAACGGGTGATATTGCTCGAAGGTGGCCGAGAGGCAAGCAAGTTCAGCCGCAACGACGAGCGTATCCGGCTGGCAGCAAACTGGCTTCCCGATGATGGTGGCGAACTTCGGGTGCGCAAGCAGGCAGATCCTCACGCGCTGGCGTCCATCGTCTATACATCCGGTACCACGGGGAGATCAAAAGGCGTCATGCTCAGCCACCACAATATGCTGTCAGTGGCCCATGGCGGTGTTACGCTGCTGGATGTTTACGAGGAGGACATATTCCTTTCCTTCCTGCCACTTTCCCACACCCTGGAGCGTACTGCCGGGTATTATCTACCCATCATGGCAGGCGCCAGCGTGGCTTACGCGCGTTCTGTGGCGCAGTTGGGTGATGACCTGATTCATATTCGACCCACCGTGCTGGTCGCCGTTCCCAGAATATTCGAGCGGGTGTACGGCAAGATAAAGGACAAGTTGAAAAAGAAACCGGCCATTGCCGGGAAATTGTTTCATCTGGCGGTTGACGTGGGCTGGAAGCGGTTCGAATACCAGCAGGGGAGAACGGGCTGGTCACCGAAACTCCTGCTGTGGCCGATTCTGAACAAACTGGTGGCCAAAAATGTGGTCGCCAAGCTCGGTGGCCACTTGCGCGCAGCGGTCAGTGGCGGAGCACCCTTGTCACCGGATATCGCCAGAGTATTCATCGGCCTTGGCATCCCCATCGTGCAGGGTTATGGCCTGACCGAAACCAGTCCGGTGATCAGCGTCAATCCGCTGGAAGACAATATACCCACCAGTGTCGGTGTGCCCATTCGCGGTACCGAGGTGAAAATCGGCGAGCATGATGAGCTGCTGGTGCGTGGCCCTGGCGTCATGCTGGGCTACTGGAACAACCACAAGGCCACGACCGAGATGATCGATCCCGGTGGGTGGCTGCATACCGGGGATCAGGTGAAACTGGAGGACGGGCATATTTTCATCACCGGCCGTCTCAAGGATATCCTGGTGCTTTCCAACGGTGAAAAAATCCCGCCGGCAGACATGGAGATGGCTATCGCGCTGGACCCGTATATCGAACAGGTAATGGTAGTGGGCGAAGGCCGGCCTTATCTGACCGCCCTGGTGGTCTTGAACGAGGAGAACTGGCCAGCATTCGCCGCTGAACACAGCCTGAGTCCGGATGATCACGCAAGTCTCGATAACAAGAAGTTGCATGGGGATATCCTCAAACGCATCAAAGCCTCGCTCTCGGATTTTCCCGGATACGCCAAGATACGCCAGGTCAGGCTCATGCTGGAACCCTGGACCATCGAAGACGGCTTGATAACGCCGACCCTGAAGGTCAAGCGTCCCAAGGTGCTGGAACGCTTCGCCCACGAGGTGGAATCCATGTATTCAGGTGGGCCGGCCAGCTAGAAAAAGCATATAATGCTTACCGCACGTCGGGCGGGTATCGTATATCGGTATTACCCCAGCTTCCCAAGCTGGTGAGGCGGGTTCGACTCCCGCTACCCGCTCCATTTTTCAATTGACAATCGACGGTGTGCCTAGTATCTTGGCCGCCCGGATTTACATTGGCTAGGTAGCTCAGTTGGTTAGAGCACAGCACTCATAATGCTGGGGTCGGCAGTTCAAATCTGCCCCTAGCTACCATAAAGAACAAGGCTTTGAGACGATAGTGATCACTAACTTCTCAAAGCCTTTTTTCTTGTCCGCTACCTATCCGCTACCATTTTAATGCGTTTTCAGGTTTTCGCTACCCGTTTGAAGCTCAAGATCCCCTGTCTAGCTGGAAGGAAAGTGGATCATTCGTGAGCGCATCTTTCCAATAGTTTCTTGATGCGCGTGGAACTGGCGCAACAAATACCCAATATGCATCAGCTGGCGTAATTCAACCAAAGCAGGCAAAATCCACTCAGTCATTTCCATCAACCAGAAGGACACCGGTGACTCTGTTCCATCACAAGATCATCGAGGCTGCGCTAAGGAAGCATTCCCTCGTCATTCCCGAAGAACACCTGACCCTGCTTGAAAACTGGAAAGAGAGTATCGAAAGTGGATTGCTCTTGAAGCAGAATGAGGTTGCCATTCATTCCCCTTTCACCCAGAACATTATGGTGGGTGTACTTGGGTATCAGGCCATCGGCCACGGGGATTCCTGGACCATCTCCCGGGAATATGGCGTTGCCGGTGGTGCGGTTGATCTTGCCTTGGGTCACTTTCACGCAGATACAAGCAAGGATCAGGTCATCGCGCCCTTTGAACTGAAAGGCGCGAAAACCAGAGACCTGGACGCCATCATGCCGGGCCGTCACAAGACCCCCGTGCAGCAGGCATGGGACTATGCCCGCGACATCAAGGGAGCGCAGTGGGTGCTGGTCAGCAACTATGTGGAGCTGCGTTTGTATGCGGTGAGCGAGACTTCACTGGTGTATGAATCCTTCAGCCTGGCTGACCTGGTTGATCCAAAAAAGTATGCCCGCTTCATCCTGCTGCTGCATGCGGACAACCTGCTCACCGGCAAGACGCTGGAATTGCTGCACAAGAGCCAGCAGGCCGATAAGGAGATCACCCACCAGCTCTACACCGACTACAAGGCCCTGCGGGAATTGCTGATACGCCGGCTCATTGAAGACAACCCCGGCCATGCGCCGGTGAGCCTCATCAAGCCCGCCCAAAAGCTGCTGGATCGCCTGTTGTTCATCGCTTTTGCCGAAGACAAGGGGCTGATACCGGAAAACAGCGTCAAGCAGGCATTCGAGCACAGCGACCCCTATCGCCCCCGGCCGGTATATGACAACTTCAAGGGACTGTTCCACGCCATCGACCAGGGCAACGCACTCCTGAACATCCCCGCCTATAACGGCGGCCTCT
>CAZFXI010000016.1:0-2531 GCA_964522855.1 uncultured Sedimenticola sp. | reverse complement strand
GCCATCGACCAGGGCAACGCACTCCTGAACATCCCCGCCTATAACGGCGGCCTCTTCGCTACGGACGCTTTCCTGGAAAACCTCGAAGTGGCGGATGAAGTCTGCCAGGCCATCGATGCCCTGGCCGAATATGACTTCGACTCCGAAGTGTCGGTGACGGTGCTGGGGCATATCTTCGAACAATCCATCGCCGACCTGGAAGCACTGAATCAGCAAATCAGCGAGGGGGAACTTCCCGCGCCCGCAAAGCCGAAAGCGGTGACTGGCCGACGCAAGCGCCAGGGCGTTGTCTATACCCCGGATCACATCACCGCCTTCATCGTCGAACACACCCTGGGCGCGCACATTGCCAGCTGTTTCGAGCGCTTGCTGGCGGACTACGGCCAGTTCAGGAGGGACGGCAGCATTCAATGGAAGCGGGGGAGCAAGACCGAATTGCGTTTCTGGTACGCCTGGCAGGAAGCCTTGCAAGGCATCAAGGTCGTGGACCCGGCCTGTGGCTCGGGCGCTTTTCTGGTGGCGGCCTTCGATTGGCTGCACGCCGAATATCAGCGGGTCAACGACAAACTGGCGGAACTCACCGGCCAGCATTCCGTCCTCGATCTGAACAAGACCATCCTCAACGACAACCTCTATGGCGTGGACATCAACAGCGAGTCCATCGAGATCAGCAAGCTGTCCCTGTGGCTGAAAACGGCAGAAAAGGGAAAATCCCTGACCAGCCTCGATGACAACCTCATCGCCGGTAACAGCCTGGGTTTCGACGAACCCGCGCCGGGGGCGCGCTTTACCTGGCAGGCCGCTTTTCCCAATATCATGGCCCAAGGCGGCTTCGATGTGGTGCTGGGCAATCCGCCCTATGTGCGTATGGAACTGCTCAAGGAAATCAAGCCTTGGCTTGAAGATCACTATGAGGTTGTTTCGGACAGAGCGGATCTGTACTGCTATTTCTATGAACTGGGCTTGAAACTGCTCAGACCCAGGGGGCGTCTCGGCTACATTTCCTCTTCGACATTCTTCAAGACCAGATCCGGCGAACCGTTGCGGTGCTACCTGCTGAACAACAGTGCTCTGGAGAAGGCCGTGGATTTTGGCGACTTGCAGGTATTCGAGGGCGTGACCACCTATCCGGCTATCTTGGTACTGAAAAAGTCCGCTTCTGCATCTGACCGGCATCTGGATATTCTGCAACTGCGTGATGCCTTGCCGGAAAACCTCAGCCAGCACTTCGCCCAGCACCACGGGCGCATGGCGCAGGGACAACTGGGCCGGAACAGTTGGCAGCTGGAAGATGAACGCCTGCACGCCCTGCGCAAGAAACTCACCCAGGGCCACCCCACCCTCAAGGATGTCTATGGTTCCCCTTTGTATGGGGTCAAGACAGGCCTGATGAATGCTTTTGTTATCAATAACGCCACCCGTGAGCAATTGTTGATACAAGATCCAGCCTCTACTGATTTGCTCAAGCCCTATCTCGGAGGCAAGGATCTTAAGAAATGGTATACCGAGCCGAGGGGGCTATGGCTGATCTACATTCCAAAGAACCAGGTTAATATTGACGATTACCCAGCTATCAAGAGCTGGCTACTTCCTTTCAAGGATAGATTGGAAAACCGGGCAACCAAACAGGAATGGTATGAGCTTCAGCAAGCGCAATTTGCCTATGCGCTGAAGTTTGAAAAGCCCAAGATTTTCTATCCAGATCTTTCCAGCACACCAAGGTTTGCACTCGATACAAAAGGTTATTTTTCTGAAACGACGTTGTTTTTTATACCCCATTCAGACGAATACCTATTGGGCCTACTGAATAGCAAACCGACCTGGTTTTTGATAACCGCTATCTGTCCCATGATTCGTGGAGGTTACTACCGCGCTAAATCGATTTATATAGAAACGCTACCCGTTCCCAAAACTTCAGAAAAACAAAAAGAGAAACTTGCCGCACTAGCAAAACATTGCCAATCCCTCGCCGAAACCCGCTACAAAATCCAGCAGGATTTTCGCCGCCGCATCCCCGACCTCTGCCCACCAGACCGGCAAGCCAAGCTCAACAACAAGCTCAAAGCCTGGTGGGAACTGAACTTCGACGCCTTTCAAAAGGAAATCAAGAAGGCATTCAAAGCAGTGATTCCCCTGGCCGAGCGCAACGACTGGCAGGATTACCTGGAA
The DNA here is from genome assembly GCA_964522855.1 of uncultured Sedimenticola sp. GTDB lineage: Bacteria > Pseudomonadota > Gammaproteobacteria > Chromatiales > Chromatiaceae > Thiolapillus. Next base: position 362 of record CAZFXI010000016.1, on the reverse strand, counting down.
AAGGAGCAGGCGCAGATAGCCGAACTGTCCCGCCAACTGGCCGAACAGGAAGTTGCGCTGAACCAGGTGGTGTATGACCTGTTTGGCCTGACAGCCGAGGAAATCAGCCTGCTGGAAAGCAACCTTTGATGGAGGAACATTCCCATGGCCAATCCATTGTCCGCTGAAGACTATTGCATCATCCATGCCCAGGATGAAACGGCGGCATCCGCCCTGATGACACTGGAAGATGACGTCGCCCGATGGCTGAAGGACAATCCCGGCTGGCAGCCTTGCGGTGGCCCGTCTGTCAGCTTTCAGCCCGAGATGGAAGACTATATCGCCGCGCAAGCCTTTGTGACTATGGAAAGACGTTGAATACG
>CAZFXI010000015.1:17620-42605 GCA_964522855.1 uncultured Sedimenticola sp. | reverse complement strand
TGGCGAACTGCAGCATCTGATTCTCGGAAATGCTCAGCTCCACCCACATGGGATTGATCTGGGCAACATAGGTGAGCAGACTACCGGTGCCCATACCGATATAGGCGCCTTCCTGCTGTATGGCGTAACTGGAAAGACCACCTACCGGTGACTTGATCAGTGTGTATCCGAGCTTCAGTTCCGCCTGGGTAAGGCTGGCCTTGGCGGCTTCCACCGCTGCTGCGGCTGCATAGTAATTGCCTTCGGCTTCATCCAGTTCCTTCTGTGCCACGGCTTTCTTTTTCGCCAGCGGCCTGACCCGGTTAAGGTTGATGGTCGCCGTTTTCAGCCTTGCCTGCTGCTGGGCCAGACCTGCCTTAGCCGCCAGTACGTCTGCCTCGAAAGGCTTGGCATCCATCTGAAACATGGGTTGGCCTGCTTCCACCCGACTGCCTTCTACATACAAGCGTTTTTCCAGAAAACCTTCCACCCGGGAGCGGATCTCGACCTTGCGGGAACTGACAGTTTTTCCCACATACTCGAAAGACATGGGCGTGTCCTTTTCCACCACGGTCAGAACCGTGACTTCAGGCGGCGGTGGTGGGGACGCTTCCTTCGGCTTTTCCTCGCAGGCCGATAGGAAGATACCCAGAATAATCATCATCAGAAAAAATCTCATACCTGTTCCCTGTTTTCCCTTTCGGCCAGAATAGTTTTGAACTGCTGTTTGGTGCGCCATAGCCGGTATCTCATGAGCTTTGTCCAATAGTAGGCCTTCCCGGACCCCGCATACAAATAAAGCGCTTCCGCGTCGTTCATCAGTCTGCGGAGTTGCCGATCCAACTCGCCCAGCGTCTGCTGCCAGCAACGGGCATCCTGTCGACGCTGAGCCCGCGCTATTCCGCCGATGAAGTGAACCGCCTGTCGTTCATCCTTCTCTACCGCATGTTTTTCAAGGCCGGCGAGCAGACAGTTTTCACCTTCCATCACCTCCGGCGCCACAGGTCTTTCCAAGGGCAGAGTGCCGGCGCCACTGAACCATAAACCGCTGACGGGCACTCGCCCGTGGGACTCACCATCACAATTTTCCGCCAGCTGGAAGAACAGCATCTGTGTCTCGTTGATGATGCTAGCCCAGTAAGCGGCATCCTGCCCCCTGGGCATAAAGACGCCTACACTGCGCCCTACCACATCGGACAAATGCGAGAAACTTACCTGCACAGGTTTTTCCGTAAACAGGTACCAGCGCAGGGAGGATACCACCTTGAGCACCAACCCGTCTTCGGCAAAATGCTCATTGAAGGCAGCTGCATGAGCTAGGGCATCTTCCTGAGTCAACTGCTCTTCATCCAGTTCGAACAGCAAAAGCCGATCTCGGTCGGCGCGCAGGTAAACCGGCGTGGCCTGCACCACCCATCCCGTCGCTTCTTCTCCGGAATCTGCAAGCCAGCAAAACGGCGCTGCGGGAGCCTGGTCGTCCAGCTGAAACAGTTTGAAAAGGATCGCTTCCAGGTTATCGGCCCCCGGCTTTTCATCCCCGCGGGAAAGCAGCAACTCCAGAGCAGGAACCCGCAGAACCGCCGGGGATTCGCTGACCGTGGGTGGTGGCTCCAGCAAGCCAGGAACTAGCAGGTGATGGATCATGATTTCATGCCTTGTGGAAATCCTTGGCCTTGAGCATGCTTGCAATCCCTCTCAGCGTCAGATAAATGCCAGCACTTCCTTTTCGATGTCTTCCTTGTCTACCCGGGTGGTCTGGGCAATGGGCTTGCTGAACAGCTCGTTGATGCGCGCCGGGATATCGGTATTGGCGAGCCTGGCAATGCTTTTCAGGGCGTCGATGTCGTGGCTGTCCATTTCTCCGGTCAGGGCATTGGCGATAGTAGGCGAGAACTTGGTCCACTCGGCGGTTGAATAGACGATGGCATGTAAGGACTGGTCACAGCAACTGGCATGGGCCTTCATGCAGGTGGCCGTGTGGGGATCCATGAGGTAGCCGCTCTCGAAGTATTCCTTGATATAGGCCTTACCCTGGTCGTCGCTGCAAAAATCCGCGCAGAACAGGAGCTGCATGGCTTCCAGCTCGTCGCCGGTGAGCTGATAGTGCTGTTCCTCGTCCAGCTGTCGCATGAGTTCCCGGGTGCGTTCCGCCCCGAACAGGTGGAACAGTATTCTCTCCACGTTGGACGACTTGAGGATGTCCATGGCCGGCGAGCTGGTGCCAATGAGCTCCCGCTGGCGCAGGTCGTAGGCACCGCTGTGGATCAGGTCCGTAAGCACGTTATTAGCGTTGGAAGCGATAACGATCTTTTCCACGGGCAGGCCCATGCGCCAGGCATAGTAGCCCCCCAGGGCGTTACCGAAGTTGCCGCTGGGCACCACCAGGTAGACCTTGTCACCTAGTTGGATATGCCCCTGGCGCACAAGTTCGAGGTAGCTGTGGATGTGATAGACGAGCTGGAAGATAATGCGCCCGAAGTTCACCGAGTTAGCGGCGGAAAGCCGGGTATGCTTCTCCACCAGGACAGCACGGAAGCGCTCGGAACCCAGCAAGTTTTTCAGGGCCGCCTGGGCGTCGTCAAAGCTGCCGTGGATACCGATGACCTTCAGGTTTCCCGCGTCCTCCGTCACCATCTGCAGGCGCTGCACGTCGGAGGTGCCGCCATCGGGATACAGGCAGGCCACCTTGATGTTGGGCTTGTCGCGGAAGGTGTCCAGAGCCGCGGGGCCGGTGTCACCACTTGTGGCCGCCATGATCAGGTAATGCTCATCCCGCGCCTGGGCCAGGCCGGACAGGACCACGCCGAAGGGCTGCAGGGCCATGTCCTTGAAGGCCCGTGTCGGTCCGTGGTACAGCTCGCTGACATGCAGCCGTTCCCCGACCTGCACCACGGGAACAGGGTTCTCCGGATCGTCGAAACCATCATAGGTGGCCAGGGCAGCCTCCACCAGCTCATCTTCGAGATCTACCTCGAAAGCCGACAGGATGTCCCGCGCCAGGGTCTTGTAATCCTTGTTCAGATGATTTGCCAGGAAGTCCGGTGCCAGTTGGGGGATATGTTCAGGCGCATAGATACCGCCGAAGGAGGACATGGGGCTGAGAATGGCCTGGGAAAAGCTCGCGGAGACGGGCTTGTTGCCGTCATTGCCTCTGGTTTCGATAAACTTCATGAGATCTGCAGTTCAGGGGGCTGAACCGCTAAAAGCGACTCCGATCCCTGATGTTGGAAAATGGACGATACGGGGATTATACCCTGCTTCCACGTAAAGGATCGGAGTCACCGGCAGCGGCTCCGACCCTGAATACCATCAATTCAGGTATTCCACCCGGATGCGGGAAATACTTCTTACTGTGTCCATGGATTCAATAGCGGAAAGCGCACGGTTCATGTCACCTTCAAGCACCTGGCGGGTGAGCAGCACCAGAGGCACTTCCGTCTCGCCGCTCAGGGGTTCCTGTTGCTTGACCGCCTCGATACTGATACCGGATTCACCGAGAATACCCGTAATTCTTGCCAGCACCCCGGGTTTGTCCTCGACCGTAAGGCGCAGGTAATAGGCAGTTTCCACCTGATCCATGGCCAGCACCGGAATATCAGACAGTTCATCGGGCTGGAAAGCCAGATGAGGAACACGACTGTCGGGATCGACCGTCAATGCCCGGGCGATATCGATAATGTCCGCCACCACCGCCGACGCAGTTGGTAACGAACCCGCACCGGCACCATAATACAACGTGGGTCCCACGGCATCACCGTACACCAGAACGGCATTCATCACGCCATCCACGTTGGCGATGAGGCGACGCTCGGGTATGAGGGTAGGATGTACCCGCAGTTCCACACCCTCTTCAGTACGCCGGGTAACACCCAGATGCTTGATGCGATACCCCAGCTCCTCCGCATATTCCACATCCTGGGCTTCGATTTTGCCGATGCCTTCGGTGTAGCATTTGTCGAACTGCAGGGGAATACCAAAAGCCAGTGATGCCAGGATGGTCAGCTTGTGGGCGGCGTCGATGCCTTCCACATCGAAGGTAGGATCGACTTCCGCATAACCCAGTTCCTGGGCTTCCTTGAGCACATCGGCGAAATCCCTGCCCTTGTCACGCATTTCGGTGAGGATGAAGTTGCCGGTGCCATTGATGATGCCGGCAATCCATTCGATGTGATTGGCCGCCAGTCCTTCCCGCAACGCCTTGATGATGGGAATGCCGCCGGCGACTGCTGCTTCGAAGGCAACGGTGACGCCCTTTTCCTGGGCGGCGCTGAAAATCTCATTGCCGTGCAAGGCAATCAGCGCCTTGTTGGCAGTCACGACATGCTTGCCGTTGGCTATGGCCTCGAGCACCAGCTCCTTGGCCGGAGAATAGCCCCCGATAAGCTCCACCACGATATCCACATCCGGATCACGAACAACTGCGAAGGCATCGTCAGTAACGCTGACATTGTCCAGTCCTTCAATACCCTGGGGGCCGTATTCCCTGGCAGCAGCATGGCTGACCACAATATCGCGACCGGCACGGCGGCTGATTTCCGCCGCGTTGCGATGCAACACGTTCATCGTACCGCCACCGACGGTACCCAATCCCAGCAATCCCACTTTTACGGGTTCCAAGCTACTTCTCCTGTTTTATTGACTTTTTCCAAAGCCTATCAACCTTCGTGTAAAACACCATCACTACGGAACATGTCCCGGATGCCACGCACGGCCTGACGGGTGCGATGTTCATTTTCGATCAATCCAAAACGTACATGACTGTCTCCATATTCACCAAAACCGATGCCCGGCGAAACCGCCACTCTGGCATCCTGCAAAAGCTTCTTGGAAAACTCCAAAGAGCCCATGTCCCGATACGCATCCGGAATCGGCGCCCAGACGAACATCGTAGCCTTGGGCCTTTCCACGCTCCAGCCAATATTGTTCAGGCCATCACACAGCACATTCCGCCGGGATTGGTACATGTCACGAATTTCTGTAACACATTCCTGGGGGCCTTCCAGAGCGGCAATGGCTGCTACCTGGATGGGCGTGAACATGCCGTAATCCAGATAGGATTTCATTCGCGCCAATGCCGCCACCAGGGTCTTGTTGCCACACATGAATCCCACGCGCCAACCGGGCATATTGTAGCTCTTGGAAAGGGAGAAGAATTCTACGGCGATATCCTCGGCACCAGGCACTTCGAGAATGGAAGGCGCCTTGTAACCATCGAACACGATGTCCGCATAGGCGAGATCATGAATCACCCAGATGTTGTGCTCCCTGGCAATCTCCACCACCTTCTCGAAGAAGTCCAGCTCCACACACTGGCTGGTGGGGTTGCCGGGAAAATTGATGACCAGCATCTTGGGCCGCGGCCAGGATGCCATGATGGCCTCTTCCAGCTTTTCGAAGAAATCCACTCCTTCCACCAGAGGCACATGACGTACATCGGCACCGGCGATGACAAAGCCCCAGGGATGGATAGGATAGGCCGGATTGGGCACCAGTACAGAATCCCCCGGCCCCACACAGGCTAGCGCGAGATGCGCCAGCCCTTCTTTGGAACCGATGGTCACGATGGCCTGGCTTTCCGGATCCAGATTTACATCATAGCGATCCTGGTACCAGTTGCAGATGGCTCGCCGCAGGCGAGGAATGCCCTTGGACATGGAATAGCGATGGGTATCCTTACGCTGCGCTGCTTCGCAGAGCTTGTCCACGATATGCTGGGGCGTGGCCTGGTCCGGGTTGCCCATGCCGAAATCAATGATGTCTTCGCCCCGCGCCCGTGCTTCTGCCTTCAGTTCATTGACGATGGCAAAAACATAAGGCGGCAACCGCTTGATGCGGCGAAATTCTTCCATTTCTGGGCTGGACACGGGAAACCTCTAAAGGATATGGGTTCGGGCAAACGGGTAAAGTACATGAGGAGGGGGGAAAATTCAATTGGCGCTTTGGCTTGACGCACCAGACTGTGTTTTGATTATTCCATTTTCCGGGCTTGGTAAGTATCCCTGTCATAGTAATCCAAGCTCGCGTCTTCCCAGTCCGTGTAAAAAATCACCCGTTTGCCATCCGGGCTGACACCGCCAAGGGAGTTCATGGTATTACCCGCAGCGTCAATCGAGCGGGTATGGGTTTGCGCAAAACGATTGACCACATGCTTTGAATGGTCAGCGAAATTAATGCGCAACGCAAAGACCTCGCGGTGGGTTTCTTGCTTTGTACTCAGATAGCACCAGCCCGGGCGTTGATAGTTTCTGCATGAAACATGTCCGCCATTGTATTTATCCGGCAACAACTGGTGTCTGAAGCCATCGCTCAGACGATATACCCAGACACCGATGTCAGCCCCGTATTCGTACTGCACATACACTTCATCACCGTTTTGCGCCAGCCCCATGTCACCATGCCCTGCACTGCTGGCGAGTTGTCGTACAAAATTCAGGTTCATATCGTATTGCTGAACGGTACCATCAGTGCTGATCAAGACGTGATGTCCCAGTGGTGAGACTGAAATCCAATCAAACACCTGAGCGGCAGGCGGGTCTGTCCATTCGATGAAGGCGTTGCCATTGTTGCCATCAAAGTCTTTTTCCACAAAGGTATTGCTTTGTTTGTCATAGATAATGGCAGTTAAATAACTGACTCCGGTTTTTCTCGCAGCAAGAACCGCGAAGTTATCATCAAAGGAAATATTGCCTTCATATTTTCCCAGGGAAAAGAGTTCATAACTATTGGCATTGCCGAAACTTTTTATCAGCGAATAGTTGATAGCTTGTGCGTTTCGATCGATGGTACCTTTCCAGAACTGACCTTTTTTATCCCAGCTCAGATATACACCATAAAAGACTCCGGGATCTTGCGTTGACCATTTTTTTTCATTCAGTTCGCCATTGATATGGTATAAGTCACTTATATCATTGGTTTGGGTTGTCAATGGCAAGCTACTACCCGTAGTAAGCGGTATTTCCTGAAAAGTATTGGCATCGTAAATGCGATAATTCATGCGCAGCATGGTCATATCGGCATTCCATGCCGGTGTTTTTGGGTAGGGATGATGATTACCACGGGGGCGAGGATCCCACGAACCATTGTAGATATCATTCTGATTGACACGTTCCGTAAGGCGCGTGATGGTCGTTCCAAACTCCAAATCTGTTGAAGAACCGAGCAAATCAGGTTTTATTGTGCCTGCATTCGTTGCGATGGGTATAAATTTGCTCGAGTAGGGATAGCCTTCGATGTCACAGAAATCGATATCTTCATCGGTAAAAGTGTAGCCGTTACAAGGGTAATGCACTCGCATATCGCCACGAGGAAAGACCATCTGAATACCCTTCCCATCGGCATAGGGATCATCGTTACCCAGCTCCAACGCCGCATCATGAGCAACCTGATCTGACGAATTGACAAAAGTGTATTCCATCAAGGCATCAAGTGGTGCAAGAATAATGTGTTTGCTGCTGTAATCTGTTCCAGCCCCTGTTGGATAATTATGGTCTGCATTTTCATGCACCTGATAGTCTTTTTTACTGTCGGCAATAGACTCAAGCAAATAATATTCAGTCAATGGAATTCGGGGATCCGTAGCATTGACGTTATTGAAGCCGCCTGCGCCATATTGTTGAATCACAACATTGGTATTGCCTGGCAGAGTACGCATTTCCAGTTGCATCATATCGAAAGCAAACCAGGGTTCGATGGCAAAAGCAAAGCGCCCATTGGCGCCAAACCCATTACTATCACTGAGCTTGTCCAGAATACTGAACACATGACCGCCACCGATGGAGTGTCCTATCACCCCTATTCTTGTGGTATCCAAAAGCGGGTTGATCGTTGGATCATTGACCATCGCGAGGAAATCGACAAGCATATCCATGGAAGTAAATTTCTTTTCATCTCTGGCATAAATGACGGCATAACCGTGGCTGGCGACAAAATTGCATAATATCTCATAGTCATGTGGATCAGTTGACCCCCAGCCCGGGGCGAAAAAAACAACGGGTACTTTGTTGGCCACACTGGCATCAGATGGGAAGAAGATGGTCGCCAATTCGGTTGATTCTTGATAAGCCGGTGCTACAGTGTGTGAACCCGCAAGCCCAAAAATATCGATAAAAAAATTGGCTGTTACCGCAATATCGCCGTGAATCTTTGTATCTATTCTTGGATTGTCGACTGAAGCATCACTCCAATTGACAAAATGGTAACCCACGTCGGCAAGGGCTGTTACGCGTGTTCCATTGCTGCCTTGTTCAACAGTTTGCAGTGAAGTACCTGAAATTGAGCCATGAGTGCCAGCGGTATAAGCTACGGTGAACAGTTGTTCAAAACCGCTGCTGAAAATAAGATCGTGCTGGCTTCCAGCGAATGCTATTTCAGTCAATAAAAAAACGAGTAGCGTTACTATTGACCTTTTCTTATTCACAATGACATCCGATAGCACAAGCATTTTTCAACAATATTAAGCGCGTAAAAAGCATTCGGCCGGCCGCGCCTCATCCAGCCCACCTACCTTCGAGAAGACAATGCCTCAAATGGAAGATACCCAACATTGGGTTCTGTTGCTCCGCGGAGCAGCTAGCGTCTACCAACCAATCGCTAGATGATCTGCTGACAAAACGAGATAACCGTAACCAACGTCATCATACGCAATAACTGATTTAAATCCTAAACCATCTCTGAGAAAATTCCAAAATTGAGAAAAGGAACAATGAGGCTTGGGGTTTCGGTTATGCACAGGAATGACCATTTCAAGATCTTCCCAGTTGTAGTGCAACGCAGGAACAACTACTGAGTATTTCCGCCCTGCGCTGCACATGCTTCGCTACAATGTCTTGCACACCGTATAACTCGTGTTGGCGACCCAGGCGCCCGCCGCACCACTGCCTCGCAGGGTGCCGGTGTCTTTTGCGGCATCGTCGAGCTGTCGATCGAGGATATCCGCAATCTTGCCATTCACGTTACCCATGCAGATGGTGGTTCCAGCCAGCCCGTAGGCGCCATTGTTCACGCCGATCTGCCCACCGAAGGCATGGGTGGGTTGGCGGCAGTCGGTCATGGCGCCGGTAATCAGACCGGAAGCCCGCAAATGCCCCCAAAACTCACGGCTTTCATCGGTATCGGTGCTGGAGGCCCAAGAACCATCCATTACACCGTTCGCATTGCCCCCGTCACCGCAGACACCGGCCCAGCGGACATTGGCCGCATCATCGTCACCCGGCAACTTGCCGTAGCGATCGATATAGCTGTACACCGCTGCGGAAATACCATTGAAATCGTTGACCGTGCGCTTGATCTTGGCGTTGGTCATCATCTCCTGGCCCTTGAGAATGCCGCCCAGCAGCAAGCCGATGATGACCAGAACAATGGCGATCTCCACCAGGGTGAAACCGCCGTTACGTTGTACCTTGTAATATTTCATGATTTTTTCCTCTAGCTTGCTGAAACAAATAGATTTCGTCAGTTAACAGTTAAAAACTTTGCAATAGATGGGCCAATCTCCACAGATACTTATCTGGCTGTTTTTGTTGTTAATATTCACACAGTGACCAACTGGCCAATCTCATTCATCGAAAACACCTGATTTTTGCCATTTACCGGCTCAGGCTTGCCGGCAAATGTCGGCCACCCCGAGGGTTGGGCCGGAACACACCCTGTGGCGTACAGGATCACTCATGGCGGCCAGACACCGGCATCGAGCAACTTGCCCAGCAGCAGGTAACGCGACAGCCAACGCAGTTCATCGTCGAAGCTGCCGCTGACCGGGCTGTTGCTGGTATAGCGCACATCGCTGTCGCCATTGTCACCATCTCCTCTGCCATTGCTGCCGAAGGACAGCACTACCACGATCGGCGCATTGGGATTCCCCGAGGTGAGCGCCTGGCCCGCCAGGTCATCGACCCGCAGTCCGCTCAGGGTGTCTGGCGGCAGGGGTGGGGGCGTCTCCCGGTAGGCGGCATCCACGTGATAGCGGAATGGCCGCTTCCAGGCATCCAGCCCAGTGGCCTGCTCCAGGCCCAGGGTCTTCCACGGCAGGCTGCCCCGAGGTTGACCGCTGTCCGCCATACCATCACCATCGATATCGGCCGCCGGCAGCGCCCCGCCATTGATCAGGGAATAACCGATCAGTGCATTCTCGATGCGCTCCATCGCTACACGGGTATCGCTGTAGCGACCGTTCTCCAGTTGCGCACCCAGGGAAGTCATCAAACCCCCTGTCATCAAGCCCAGGATCAGCATCACCATGGCCATTTCGACCAGCGTGAATCCCTGCTGTGGATGGCGCCCTGAGGTCATGGCGCATTCACCACCGCGACCTGATCATTGAAAGATGAACTGCGACGCCGGTATTCGTAATGACTGTCCCCGACAGTAGCGTTCTCTCCTTCCAAATAGTCTGCAGGATCGCTCGAAGGACGGCCCCCTCCCAGATCCGCACCAGCCGTCACCACCAGTGCCGCCACGCCACCACTGCCGTTGACGACGAGGCAGTTGCCACAACTGCCGCTGCCTCCCAGGAGCCAGGGTTCGGCGCTGGCGTAGTAGGTCAGTCGCTGCCATTCCTCCCTGGCCAGCCAGGAGGTGACTGTGGGTGCAGGCGAGATGGCGCAGGCCTCACCCCAATCTGCGGTGCTGGCTCCAGATCCATCGGGATTGGCAGCGGCAGCTTTATCCAGCGGCAATAATCCCTCGCCCAGTTCCCAGACAGCTTCCTGGGAAGCGGCAGCAGGATCGAAAACTGCGGCATAGGGAAAATACCCGCATGCTTCAAAATAGTCGTTGATCAATTGTCGAGCCTCTTTCAATGCCCGTGTCTCCGCCAGTTTCATTACCTCGTCATTGGCGAGGGCGACAACCTGATCGTTGCCTGCAACAAGAGTATCGGCAAGGTTGTGGAAAACTTTATAGGGCAGCGCCAAAGTTTCGTCATTGCCGCCTTCCAGATAGTCCGACGCCTGGTTGGCAGGGCGCAATTGTCCCGACAGGGGTGGCCCCGGCGCCAGTACCACCGCTGCTGCCAGCGGTACACCAGCATCGATGGAGAAGAGCGGGTAATCCTGGGTATCACTGTTGAGAGTCAGCACCTTTGGCGCCTCGCGATGGTTGCTGGACACCGCATACCAAAGCAATTCCCCCCAGCCGTCTGTTAGCGGTCCCTCAGCCAGGTTCCGCCAGGGCAAGCGGCCAATGCTCACCCGCCCCGATGTGGTGTTGCAGGGCGGATCACTCCAGCCGTCAGCATCCATGTCGGGACAGGGAAGAAAACCCGGTCCCCGGCCGCTGCTGCCGGCATCGGCATAGGCAGCCGCGAATCCCAGCAGCAGGTCATGCGCGTGAGCCAATGCCCGGCTGGTCCTTTCCTGCAAGGCCAACTGCGGATGGCCAAAATTCATACCCAGAAACAGGTAGGCGCTGCCCAGTGTGAGGACGAACAATATCAGCAGCAGCACCGCTCCCTGCTGGCGATGAGACTTCATTTTTGTGGTCCCGGCAGTCCCGCAGCGCCACTCTCGACCGTAGTCTGCCCGGCCAACACTGCTGCGGTTACCTGCCAGGACTCCAGCACCCGCTGCTGCTGACGGTCGAATGCCTGACCAGCTAGCACTTTGTAGACCGCACCTTCGGCGGTGAGCACCACGAGTTGCGGATTTTTATCATGCGACACGTCGATCACGCCCAGCTTGTGTAACTGCTGCAAATCGACAATCAATTGACCATTGATCCAGACATCCAGCCGACCATCGTCACGCCTGACCACCCCATCGAAGTGCAGCAACTGTTCCTGCAACTGTGTTGTCTCTGTCTGTGGCACCAGCAGCTGATGACGATTGGCGATCAACTGCCGCTCCCGAGGCGTGGTAAGCAGTCGACCAAGGGAGTCCTGTGCTGCGACCGGAACAGACAGCAGCATCACCAGCAAGCCGGCGAGGACAGATTCAAATCGCATCGGATTTCTCCGTTTCGATCGCCCGCAGGCTGTACCAGCGCAACCGGCATCGACCGGTAAGATTCCCTGGTTTGTCAAGGTAGAGCCGTTTGTCCATGCGGGACAACTCGCATTTCTCCACGGTGAACAGCCCCTGCCCTGCATCATTCAGCCGGCTGAACAGGGCAAGCAGCTCTGTCTCGTCACGCACGGCAAATTCCAGAACATGATCGGTGGCAAGCAGCCGATGCTGATCGAGAGACAGGCCGCGATACGCACTCAGTCGTCGGCTGGGTTCGAAACGGAACAGCAACCGGGGCAGATCCAGCTCGGTACGCAACTGACGCAAGGTTTCGACCAGCGCCAGACGATCCTGGATGCCGAGAAAATGGTTTGCTTCCAGTTGCTGATAGCGAGCACCATACTCTTTCGCCAATGCCCGGGATTCACGCGCAACCCGGTAGGAGTGCTCCAGATCGGCCAATCGCAGGCGCGCATCCGACAAGCGACCGGCCAGCCGGTTCTCCTGCCAGTGCACACCGATGAGCAACGCGACACCGAGGACCAGACTGAGAAGAAACAGTATCAGTGCTCCCCGCACCAGGGGCCAGTGGATGAGTTCATGCATCTGACGCTTCATCACAACTGCTCCTTGCCCATCAGAATGAGCGCGAAAGGTGAACCAAGATCCTCTTGCTGCTGTGTTTCATCCAGCACCAGCGCTTTTTCCGGACGCACTTCAAGAGGCCAGCGTTGCACATGCACCTGCGAAATGGCATCGCTTTCACCAAGCCTGTCAACCAACTGCTCGAATGACTGGAGCAGAAGACGCCAGGAAACGGAATGGCGCTGCACTTCGCCCTGCAGGCGCAGCGCCGGCACCCAGGAATCTCCCGTGGCTTTGCCGGTAATCTCCTGCACCTGCCCTTCGAGCCTGTGCTCGATCAGATTTCCTACCTGCTCCGGGTCCTGGTCCTGGCGTACCAATTGCCAATCGATTCGCCACAGCTGCACCTCGGGATGCTGGATCAAAACCTGGCCGATCTGAGACAACAGCTGGTAAGGCTGTACCTTCATTCGCTGCAGCGTTGCGTAAGCCGCCACCGCATCCTTCATTCGGAAACCGGAAACCTCGCCAGAGGGCGTCTTGGCCTGCAAGCTGGCATGCAAGCGCTGGTAATCGCCGATATGTTTCTCCACCTCCGCCAGGCTGTCGCGGATCTCTGTCTGCCTCACCAGAGCAAAACCGGCACTCGTCAGCGCACCCAACAGCATGACTGCCGCCAACCACTGTAACCCCCATCGGGCGCGCTGATGATAATAGAACCGGCGATCTTCAAAGGTAGTGTAGGCAGGTATTGCACCGGTATTGGCCAGCAACAGGGCAAACAGACTATCGGCATGATTGGCGCGATCGAGTCCCTGATAGCGCAGTTTTTTCTCGATTGCCTGTAGATTGTAGTTGTGCAGCCGGATGCCGGGTTCTCTTGCTAGCACCTTGCCCATCAGCACCTGCACCTGGTTACTGCCCAGCAGGTACACATGCAGTGACTCACCCTGGGGCAGGAGAAAGGCACTGATCAGAAACTGCTGCATACGTTTGACTTCTGACAGGATCAGGCCGACGTATTCCTCCTCTTGCATTTCCGGGGTCGGGGCCAAACGGCTCGTTTTCAGCTTGCCATTGATCAGGAAAGACTGGCGAATCCCGCCATGTTCCCCATGACTGACAAACAGGACATGTCCATGCCGAAGCTGCAGCCGACGGTAGAGTTGAGAAGTGAGCAATGGCACCGAGGTAATCCGTTCAAGAGGAACAGACTGCTCGGCCATATGCTGCAACCACGGGGCCAGCAAGGCTTCACGGGTAATCGCCGAAAGCAGGAACAGATCGTCCCGGCGCCCTGTCTTCTCCCGGCCCTGCTTCTCATGGAAATTCCAGTGCCGGCCCCGAAAACGCTGATTCTTCTTGCGTTCCAGTATCAGCTTCTGATCATGACTGAACACATGGGGAATCCGCTCTTCGTGGAATTCCTCCTCGGTGATGTCCAGCAGGATCTGGGTTGCCAGACCCGGCGACTGGGCCAGATCCCGGGAAAAGGCATCGAAACCAGGCTCATCCGGGGCATAGCTGCGCTTGCCCAGCAGGCGGCGGCCATGGACGATATGAACCGTCATGCTCTGGTCGGTGACGTAGAGGATTCGCTTGATCTTCGAAGGCATGTCTGTCTACACCATCAATTTGCTTATGTTGTCATAGATGGGGCCGAGAACAGCGAGCATTACCCAGCCCAGAATCAATCCCAGCACCACGGTGAGCGCGGGCTCGATCATGGTCTGCATGCGATCGATGGATTCACGTACATCACGTTCATAGAAGTAGCTGACGTTCATCAAGGACTCGTCCAGAGCGCCCGTAGTCTCGCCGACACGAATCATGCGGATCACCAACAGGGGGAACAGCCCGGTCTTTTCGAAAGCACCACTGATGGACTCACCTTCGCTCAGGCGATGGCGTGCATCGATCAGGCCCTGGCGGATGTAGGCATTGCCCACCACGTCTTCACACAGCTCAATGCACTCCATCACCCCCAGCCCCGCCCGATAGGTGAGGGCGAAATAGTTGGCCAGCCGGGCCAACGCGATCTTTTCCAGGATCGAACCGGCTACCCACAGGCGCAACTTGAGGCGGTCAGCCAGAATGCGAAACAATGGGCTGACACGGTAATAGGCTTTGTAGATCACAGTAGCGAGTATCGGCAGGCCGATGATGAGATACCAGAAATCAACAAAGGCATTGGAGGTGGCGATGAGCATGCGTGTGTGCAGCGGCAGCTCCTGACCGATGCCGGTGATGAAGCTGATCAGGCGCGGCACCAGGTAGATCATCATAAAGCTCACCACCCCCAGTACCACCACCAGCACGAAGCTTGGATACATGATCGCCCTCAGAGTCTGCGCGAAGATCTCGTCCTGCCACTTGAGCGCCTTGGCGATATTGTGAAACACTTCATCGAGGTGTCCCGACTCCTCACCGGCCCTGACCAGCGAAACAAATACCGTGTCGAATGCTTCGGGATGGGTAGCCAGCGCCTGGGAGAGCGACTTGCCGCCTTCGATATCCGCCAGAACCGAAGCGATGACTCCGCTGAACATGGGATTGACGGTGCTGTTGCGGATATCCTCCAGACCTTCCATGACCGAGATCCCGGCGCGCAACAACTGTTCCATGTGCACCGAGAAGTTGATCAGGTCCTTGCGCGTAATGCGCCCCCGCCCGAACCAGCGGTTAGGATTGATTTCACGGCTGCGGGTCAGCTCCAGCTCCATATGCTGCAGGCGCCTGTCCAGTTCGTCCAGGTTCCTCGCATCCAGTGTACCGGTAACCAGACGACCACCGGGATCCATTGCCTTGTAGCTGAACAGGGGCATGGCTACTCCATTACAATCGGTTGGTCAGGTCCACGACCCGGGACAGTTCATCAAGGGTAGTCACACCTTCCAGCACACGGCGGATACCGTCTTCCGCCAACGGCCGGAAACCTCGGTCGAGCGCCGCCGCCAGCAGTTCACGTACCGGCCGGCGCGTGGTGATCAGCTCATCCAGCTCCGGATCCATCTTCAGCAGCTCCAGCAATGCCAGTCGCCCCTTGTAACCCTGGTGATCACACAGTTCACAGCCCTGTGCACGATACAGGGAAACCTCCACGTCGACTCCCAGCAGGCGCCGCTCCATCTCGTCAGGCTGATCTTCCCTGCGGCAGTGAACACACAGCTTGCGCACCAGCCGCTGGCCGACAATGCCGATGATGTTGCCCGCCAGCAAATCCGGGAGAATACCAAGATCCAGTAGCCTGGAGATAGCACCAACCGCACTGTTGGTATGCAAAGTGGAAAACACCTGGTGACCGGTCATGGCGGCGCGCATGGCCATCTCGGCCGTCTGTTCGTCGCGGATCTCACCGACCAGCATTACGTCCGGATCCTGGCGCAACATGGAGCGTATGCCGTTGACAAAATCGACCTTTGCCGCTTCATTTACCGAGGTCTGGCGGATCATCGACAGGGGATATTCCACAGGATCCTCCAGGGTCATGATGCTCACCGTTTCCTTGTTGATGTGATTGAGCATCGAATACAGCGTTGTGGTCTTGCCGCTGCCGGTGGGCCCGGTAACCAGGAGAATACCCTCCGGACGCGCCAGCATCAGCTTGAGGGTCATCAATGCATCTTCGTGCAGGCCCAGATCATCCAGTGAGACGATGCCCCGCTCACGATCGAGGATCCGCAGCACGAAGTTCTCACCATGGGTGACCGGATGCACAGAGGCGCGAAAATCCACCTCCCGGCCGGAAAAGAGTTTGGAGAAGCGACCATCCTGCGGCCCGCGGATCTCCGCGATATTCATCCCGGACAGCACCTTGAGACGCACCACCATGGCTGGCCAGTAGCTGATGTGCAACGCACGCACCTGGCGCAGGACACCATCGATGCGGTAACGGATGCGCAGAAAACCGCGCTCCGGCTCGAAGTGGATGTCCGATGCCTGGCGTCGCACCGCATCCGAAAGCAAGGCATCCACCAACCGCACCACCGGCTGGCTGTATTCGGCCTCACTACCCTGCAGGGAGGCCTGATCCACTTCACCGGTTTCAAGTTCATGCAGGATGCCATCGATGGAAAGTTCGATGCCGTAGAAGCGATCGATGGCAGTCTCGATCTCGCTCTCGCCGGCAAGCAGGGGCTTGATGATAACGTCACTGCCAACCACCGCCCGAAGCTGATCGAGCCTGGTGAGATCATAGATATTGGAAATGGCGACAGTCAGGATTCGCGGCCCACGAGCAAAAGAGACCGGCAGTACCCGAAACTGCTGTGCCTGGGATCGCGGTAGCAATTCCAGCGCCGCGGGGTCCGGCATGATGCGATCCACGTCGATGCGCTCGGCATCCTGCACTTCGGAGACCGCATTGAGAATCACCGCTTCGGTGGCAAAACCGAGCTTCACCAGCAGCTTGCCCAGCGGCAGCTTCTCACGCTTCTGTTCGGTGAGCGCGATCTTCAGCTGATCGCGGCTGATCACGCCCTGCTCGATGAGCAGATCACCGAGTCGTGGTTTTTTTATCTGTACGCCGCCATCCATGCCGTTATGCTCCTGCTTCCAGCGCGCCGATGCGGGCATTGACCGCCTCGGCCGAGAACTTCACCGGCCGCTGTTTTGCCCGATCCACTGCCATGCGATAGAACTGCAGGCTCTGCGTTTTCTTCCCCAGGTGATCCAGGCTCACCGCCAGGTTGAACAGATATTCCGGATGCTCTGGTTCGCCGGAATAGGCCTTGAAGTAGGCCTGTTGCGCATAAGCCCAGCGCGATTGCCCGGCGTAGAGATTACCCAGCACGAAATGCAGTCCGGCAACATCAGGATTGGAGACGATGAGCTGCTGTATTCTGGCCAGTGACTGACTGGGCTGCTGCTGCCCCCGCAGGGAGATCAACCCGGCCAGCGCCAGTGGATCGCGGGGATCGCGCTCCAGCAGTTTCATATAGGTATCGAGTGCCTGCTCGGCGTGCCCCTGGCGCATGGCAACAGCCGCATGACCTAGCAAGGCATCACGGTTGAAGGGCTCTCGATCCAGGATTGCCTGATAGAGCCTATCGGCATCCTGGTAGCGATGTGCGTTGAATGCGTTCCAGGCCTGATTGAGCGGCAGGGAGCGGCTCACCCGCTTGCGCGAGTGCCTGATCTCGATGGGCGCCTTGCCCTGTGTCTGCGATTGCCGATCCATGGCGTTTTGATACGCCGCCTGCGCCGAAGCTGCAGGCTTGTTCTTGTGCCCAGGCGCGGTTGGCTCTGTCTCCGTGTGTGGCGGAGTATTGGCAATCAGCTGATTGAAAACACCGGCTGGCACTTCCGCCTGCTTTTCCTTGTTCTTCACCAGACGTGGTGCGGGAACAGACTCGGCGGCTTTCACCACTTCGGATTTTGTGTCTTGCACCCCGGATGCCTCCTCTGGGGGCTGCACCACTGTCGTTGCAGTGTCAGCAACATCAGCAGGCGTCAGGGCTTCCTTCTCTGGCACCAGCCTCTCCGCCTCGGGTAAAGCCGGTTCCGTTTCCACTTTCGAGGAAGCTGCGATAACGGGTCTGGCGCCTTGAAACTGACCCTCTTCCCCTTCCAGAATGAAGTAATACCAGCCGCCAAGACCAGCTATGCAAAGCAGCACCAGAGCCAGCAGGGTCAACACCAGTCGCAATTCCTTGCGCGACCCTCGCTTGGCCTGAAAGAGAATTTCCGCCATTTCCGCCGTCCCGGTATTTTCGACACTGGCCGTTGGATCAGTGGCTTCCAGTGGTGGCAGGGCTTCCATTACATCAGGTTCCCGGCCCCCCTGTGGCACGGGCGTGGAAATCGACACAACGTCCACGGAATTGGCCGTATCAGATTCAGTTTCTGCCCTGCTGCTTTCATGTGCTGTAAACGCATTGGTCACCTCAGCAGTCTCCCCAGCTGGCGACTCTTCCGGCGAGAATACAGGCGTTGCGGAGCCT
Organism: uncultured Sedimenticola sp.; assembly: GCA_964522855.1. GTDB lineage: Bacteria > Pseudomonadota > Gammaproteobacteria > Chromatiales > Chromatiaceae > Thiolapillus. The sequence continues at coordinate 24,160 of CAZFXI010000015.1, read as the reverse complement.
TCCGATTCCTGTTCGGGAACATCCACGGTTGCAGGACGTAGCGGTTCATGAGGCTCGTCCGACAGGTCCAGGCTCAGCAATTCCTCTTCCAGCATTACCGGCTGTTCCTCCTCCACCGCCGCAAGCGTAACCACTTCTTCGATGGCATCGCTTTCTGCACTTTTGCCCTGCTCTGCCTTGCGCAGCGCTTCCATTAGCAGGCTCATGGGCGCCCACCGTCACTACCGGTCGCCTTGCCAAGATACTGACTGAAATGGCGTAGATCCCCATCCAGGGATGCATTATGGATCACCGTGGGGCGCAGGAAGATCACCAGTTCGGTTTTCTGGAAATCGTCTTCATGCTTGCCGAATGCATCCGACAGGGCGGTTCGGGTCAGGCCCGGCAAACCACTCTTGCCCTTGTCGTAGGAATCCTGCATCAGCCCACCGAGAACGGCGGTCTGACCACTGTCCACCCGGAGAATGGACTCGATCTCCCGCACCTGGATTTCGGGAACCAGGCTCTCCACATCGGCCTCGGCAAGGGATGGATTGGGATCGGCGACAAAACCGATGATACGCGATACCGTGGGCCGCACATTCATGATCACCGCTTCGGCATCGCTGATCTGCGGCGTTACCGTCATGACAAAGCCCACAGGTACCGTGTGCAGCTGGCTTTCGAAAGTTGTCACCGCAATGTTATTGTTAATATCTGTCTCCGCCTGCATGGTGAAATACACCCTGTTGTCCACCACCTTGAGCACCGCAGTCTGGTTGTTCAATACCATCGCCTTGGGGCTGGAGAGAATCTTCACGTCACCGAATTGCTCCAGTGCCTTGATCGAGACACCGATGTTACCCACAGCGCTGTCCTGGTTCGTATAGTTGAGCAAGAAGAAGGGACTGGAGGAGAGTGTCTGGCCCAACATGTCCTGCACCAGTGTAAAACCATCGCCATCAGCCAAACGCGACCAGTCCACCCCGGTCTGGTATTCATAGGAAAGCGCAATCTCCACTACAGTGGCTTCCACCAGCACCTGCCGTTGGGCACTGTCGAGCACCTGCTCCAGCAGTTGGCTCACCCTTTCGTGCTGGCGACGAGTCGCCACCACCGTGAGCAATCCTGCTTCGGGGTGAGGGATCACGGTGGTAGTTATGGGCAGACTTCTTTCTCCCTCCTCTTCATCATCGAAGTCCTCAAGCGCCTGCGAGTCACCCAGCACCGCCTGCAGGTTGCGCACCAGCGTCTCCCAGAAGCGATGTCGCGACACATCATGAATAGCCTGCGTGGAGTTGTTGTTGCCGGCCGTGAAGTTGCTGCTGGTCGTGGCGTTATCATTTCTTCCTGTGCCGGTTGAGGCAATCTGGGTCGCGATGGAGACCGTGCCCCGAGAATCACGACTCATGTTCAGATAATCGACGGTGTAGGTATGCGCATAAGGCTGATCCGGGGAGATGATCAACGTGGAACCCTTGATTTCGTAGCGCATATCCACCTGACGGGAGAGGCGGTCGAGAATCTGCGGTAGCGTCTGATCGATGGCGTTGAGGGTGACGATACCTTCGATGCCGGGATAAACATCCACGTTTAATTTGGCATCCCGCGCCAGTGCGAACAGCAGGTCATCTACGGGAATTTTACTCACTACTACCGTGTAGACATCTTCCTCTGGCTGTTCCTGTGGAGGTGGCAACAACGGAATGGCTTGCACCGGCTGTGGAATCGGCACAGAGTCTGTCGCCTGCGTCAGCGGTTGCAAATGCCCCGATGATGGCGCTGGCGGCTGCATGGCGCAACCGCTGGCGAGCAGCAGCCCGATGGCTATTCCGTAACGCAATGCGCGTGCGTGATTCATATGCATCATTCGCTCCCTGGCTCTGCTTCCGCTGCAATTGCTTCGGAAGAGAGAAGATTCAGTAAAGGGGCACCGTCGATCGAAACCAGCCAGACCGTAGCAGAAAGCACCACGACCAATCCCAAGGCCAGCAGCAACGGCCGCAGATAGCCGCCAGTAATGGGTACCGAAACACAGTGGCTGAATTCGCTGTCTGCGATCGCAGCGCGAACATGTCTGGCCTTGACCAGGTAGCTGCCCCCGGAGAAAGCCGCCAGCAGCGACTTGTCCGCCAAGATGCTCACCCGCCGCACCAACCCGCGCGAGGAACGGGCGATGGCTCTGACCGCAGCAGGACGAAATACTTCCGGCCCCCGGTAACCCACATTCTTCATCCGGAAGTAAAGATAGGCCGCCACATCCTTTCGACTGAAGGGCGGAAGATGAAAGTTCTGGGTGATGCGTTCCTTGAGCTGACGGATTTCGGGTAACAAGAGATTCTGGTCCAGCTCCGGCTGCCCGAACAATACCAGTTGCAACAGCTTGTGCCGCGAAGTTTCCAGATTCGACAACAGACGAATCTCTTCCAGGGTCTCGATGGGCATACCCTGCGCCTCTTCGATAAAGACAACCACCTGACGCCCCTTCGCATGACGTTTCAACAGTGCCTGGTGCAATATCTGGATCAATTGCAGATGCGTTGCATCTGGCGGCAGAACCAGCCCCATTTCCATGGCGATTGCCTGCAGAATATCGCTTGGCGACAGGGACGGGTTGCCCAGATAGACGATCTCCAGGTTGTCGGAGAGACGCTCTTCCAGCAACCGGCACAGCATGGTCTTGCCTGTACCCACCTCACCGACGACCTTGATGATGCCCTCGCCGTTGAGGATGGCATACTCCACCGCCTGCAATATGGAGCCGCGCAAGGCACCGGAAAAAAACTGACTGGTATCCGGTGTGATGCGGAATGGCGGTTGGGACAGACCCCAGTGTTCTAGATACATCGACAATCCCCTTGAGAAGCCGGTTCGCTACACGACCTGGCGAAATACTTTTCTTCGGCTTTCTTTACTCTGCCAACGAAATCCATCGGCCGAGTGCCAAATTCTTTAACCTGTTATATGACAAGCAACAAACATGCCACCATTGATAGGGCTATTTACAGGCCATATCAATGCGTAGAATCACTCTTGGCGTTTAACGCATATCTTGGTCATATTACTGTTTTATATGGAGATTCTTCCGCTGCTCAGCGCATAGCGATCGATATTTCCTGATCTCATGCTGTGAAGGCTGATCCTGTCAAAGTTTTGGCGGTGGCAGATCCTGAGGGCTGGATTCGCCCGAGCGGCCAAGTGTTGCCGCGCAAGCGAAAGACACATGGCCGGGTTTTTTCACCCATTGTCATGGGTTATGATTAGCGCATGAAATTCGCCCAAGACCAGGTCAACAGTAAATATCTTGTCGAAGCCTATGAAAGCGGCTGTATTCGCGTCGGCAGCACCGAATTCCGTCAAAACCTGTTGCTGATGCCGGATAAGGTGCTCGATATCTGGGAGTTGCAGAGCCTGCAGGATCTGTCTGCGGCAGATGTTGCCCGTCTGGCGGATCATGCGCCAGACATTATTCTGATCGGCAGTGGCGAACAGCAGCTGTTTCCTCACCCTTCACTGTTCGCCCCGCTCATGCAGGCAGGCATTGGCTATGAGGTCATGCCCACACATGCAGCCTGCCGTACCTACAACATCCTGTTGGCAGAAGATCGGCGGGTTCTGGCTGCGCTGATCGTTTAAGGAGTATCTATTTCCATCAGGATGACTTCGGCTTTCCACCGATCGCTGCCAGCACCAGTCCCGCAAGAAGCCAGCCGACAACCATATAGATGCCCGCGCCGATGATGAAGTCCTGAGGAAATCCATACCAGTTCCACCAGGGAATGCTGGAAGTGATCCAGGAAAACAGTCCGATACCCGTGACGAACAGCAGCCGCCCGACAAAAGAAAGCGTGGTGAATGAAAGCAATGTGGCTGCTATCAATCCAGCGGCCAGATCCGTAAGAAACTGAACCACAAACAGCTGCTTGTCCATGGGATCACCACCCTGAGGGCGATAAAGAACAAACCCTACAGGGCCATCCCGATAGGCTTCCTCCCATTCAGCCAGTGCCTTTTTTGACATTTCCTCTCCGGGACCCATCCATGGAAACACATACAGCCCTGGTTTCTCAAATGCCAGATCAAGGGCATAGGTCACACTGGTTGAATGGGGCAGTTTCTGCATCCCCATCATACCGATGGGCAGCAGCATGTGCGCCACGCCACCCCAGATAAACAGCACCACACCAGCCAGCGCCCCTCCCAATACAATATTCTTCATTTTCCAAACGCTTCCTTGACAGTCAGCTTGCCGAACACAGACAATGATTCTATCTTCATTGCAGGTAAATCACCATTGGACGAGCTTCCCATAGGCGGGCTGTTTGCCGCCCTGTTTGTTCTCATTGTTCTTTCAGCTTTTTTTTCCGGGTCTGAAACTGCCTTGATGACCTTGAACCGCTATCGCCTACGGCATCTGTCTGACGAGGGGCACAAGGCCGCTCAACTGGCCGAACGCCTGCTGAAACGGCCGGAACGCCTCATCGGGCTTATTCTGCTGGGTAACAATTTTGTCAACATTCTGGCGTCATCCCTGGCCACCATACTGGCAATTCGCCTCGGTGGAGAAGGCGCCATTCCCCTTGCAGCAGGCCTGCTTACCCTGGTCATTCTGATTTTTTCCGAGGTGGCTCCAAAAACCCTCGCTGCGCTGCACCCGGAAAAGCTGGCTTTTCCGGCAGCCTGGGTCTATACCCCCCTGCTGAAGATTTCCTACCCTCTGGTATGGCTGGTCAACCTGTTTGCCAACGCCTTGCTGCGCCTGTTGAAGGTGTATCCGGAAGACGGCAGTAGAGACACCGTTACTCGCGAGGAATTGCGCACCATCGTGAATGAAGCAGGGGCACTGATTCCCCACAAGCACCGGAAAATGCTGTTGGGCATTCTGGACCTGGAAAAGGCTACGGTGGAAGATATCATGATCCCCCGGCAGGAAATCGATGGCATCAATCTGGACGAATCCTGGGATGAATTGCTGGAGGATTTGCGGCAAATGCCCTACACCCAGGCGCTGGTTTACCGGGGCAGCATTGATCATGTGGAAGGCTTCATTCATGCGCGCCAGGTCATGCAGGCATTGATGGCAGGTGAATTGACGCCGGAGAAGGTGGAGCAACTGGTGCAGGCGCCTTACTACATTCCCGAAGGCACTCCCCTGAACACCCAGTTGTTGAATTTTCAAAAGGCAAAACGCCGCGTCGGCCTGGTCGTGGATGAGTATGGTGATGTCCTGGGCTTGGTCACCATGAGTGATTTGCTGGAGGAAATCGTTGGGGAGTTTACCAGCGACCCGACAGACAGTATTGCCGATGTTCAACCCAAGGATGATGGGAGTTTTCTGGTCAACGGCAGTGCCAGCCTAAGGGATCTGGTAAAAACATTTGGCTGGGACTTACCAACCGACGGCCCGAAAACCTTCAATGGATTGCTTATTGAACAACTGGAGAGCATCCCCGAACCTGGCACCAGCCTGCTGATCAACGGCTACCCCGTGGAGATACTGCAAGTGCAGGACAATGCGGTAAAGACCGCGCGCATCCTGCCTCTTCAGCGGCGCTAGATACTTCAGGCGATCTCGTTCTGGTAAACAGTCCTCTCCAGCCGCTGAAATACATCGTAGCGGCTAAAAGGCTTGCCCATGAAGTCATTGGCGCCGATGCGGTCAATCCAGAACTTTTCAGTTGCTTCCTTGTTACCGCTCATGATGACGATGGGTATTTTTCGGGTTTCTTCGATCTTGCGCATCCGGCGGGTAGCCTGAAACCCATTCAGTTCCGGCATCACGATATCCATGATGATCAATACCGGTTCGTGATGGCGGGCGATATCGATCGCATCTTTGCCATTGTCTGCTTCGAGTACCTGGTATCCGCCCTGAGCAAGCATTTTTTTCAAGGCAAAGCGTATGGTTCTGGAATCGTCGACAATCAATACCGCGGAACCTTCCTTTGGCATGTTGCGGAGATTGCGCCGACGATCCCGAATTACTTGTACTGCTCGCGCCCGATCACGTTTAAAAAGTTTCCTGATACTGAAATTTGCCATATTTCTCCCACCATCTATTCAATGTCAGCCATCCTTGTTTCCACTCTGTGAACACACACATCTCACCGAGTGTGGCCTCCACTATACAGCATCACTTCCTGCTTCAAGTCGCAATTCCATATAAACCACATCTATCCATTGCTGAAACTTGTAACCCACTTCATGGAAGTACCCTGCATCACTGAATCCCAGTTTATGATGCAGCGCAACGCTGCTTTCATTGGGTATGGTAATCGCTGCGATCACCTGATGAAAGCCCTGGGTGGCCAATCGAGTCAACAAAGCGCGATAGAGATATTCTCCTGTCCCTCGTCTCTTCGGCGCCTGCGGATGCAGATAGACGCTGCTTTCCACAGTATAGCGAAATGCACTTCTGAATTTCCATTCACCGGCACAGGCATAGCCCAGCACCCGCCCCGCTTCCTCTACAACCAGCCACGGATAGCTGGTCACAAATCTGTCTATGCGCCGTGCAAACGCATCAGTCTGCAGTGTTTGCTCCTCGAATGTGATGGTTGT
>CAZFXI010000015.1:0-17520 GCA_964522855.1 uncultured Sedimenticola sp. | reverse complement strand
ATGGTTGTATATGGAACACAATGCCACTGCATCGCTCGGCGCTACATCACGGACATGCATCTACACCTGAACCTGAAACAGGTATTCCTGCAATCCGTTCTTCAGGAGTCTCGACTGCACTGCACGAAATCCCGGCATCAGCTTCTCAAGTACTCTTTGAGGATAGCAGGGAGCCGCCACTGCTCCGTCAGTAACAATCTGGCGCCTCATGGTATCTGCGGAAAGTATCTCGAATCGAACCGGTTCTGCAGCCATGTTACCGCGGGTAAAGACAAACGCATGCAGCCATGCTCCTGGGTGACATTGACGGATGAGATGTTGGCTGAACTGGGGTATGAGCTCTTTATCCAGGTAGTTCAATCCGTCCCAGGCCAGTATCAGATCCAGTTTCTCAGTCATGTTCAGTGGCAGAATGCGGGTAAAATCCAGCGCGGGCTCATCCTCTTCCGGTGATGACAGGACCGGCAGGGTCTGCAACACGTCTCCGATATGGTAACGACAGCGAAAGCGGGAAAAGTACTCAATATGATTTCCCGAAGCAGCTGCCAGATCCAGAATATGATATTTGTGTTCCGGCTTCTCCTCCAGCTTTTCCACCAGAGAGGCAAACGCCGGGCAACCCAGCTCTTCAAACTGTGATTGCGCCGGCGTAACAACGCTGGTGCCTTTTGGCTTGGCAAAAAGAGCCATGAAGTGGATCAGATGTTATGTCAGGCAGACTTGGCGCTGGGTGCGGCCTGTGCTGCAGGCTTGGCCGTGGCCGCCTTTGCATCCATATCAATACTGCCTTTGAAAGTTGCACCTTCCTCGAGTATCACTTTTGGGGAAACGATATTGCCTCTTACCTTGCCGGTGGAAGTGATAGTAACTTTCTCCACACCATTGATATCCCCGGTAAGCTGGCCACGCACAGTAATCGTACGCGCAAACGCATTGGCTTTGATCACACCTTGCTCACCAATGGTGAGGTTGTGTTCCTTGAGATAGATGTTCCCTTCAACCTGACCCTGAATCAGCAGATCCTCATCACCGTTCAACTCGCCGTTGAGCTTGATCGAGGAGCCAATGGTCGTGGTCTGCCCGCTGTTACTTGCTGGAGCGGATTTGGGTGAAGATGGTGCAGCAGCTTTGGGGGAGGAAGGCGTTTCCGTCTCTTTCTTGGTTTTGTCAAACATAGTGTTTTCCTTTGGATAGTTATGGACCCTTGTTCCTGGGCAAACAAATTCCCAGTATCCTTTACTGAGCCATTCGATTATAGGAAGCTTGGACGTGGCATGCTACGCCCTTTTTTTGAACGAATAGACTTTTTTCGCCTTGCATCATTGTAAAATCAGCCCGACGAAGGGTCGCCAGAGCCGTGCCGAAGTCGAATACAATACGCCGGACACCACGAATGGCAACAGGCGAACCACCGTCAGCACCACCGTTACCCACAATACGCCCTGACCCAAGCCCATCACCACTCCAAGGGGGGATGGGCGTGATTTTTTCTTTTTTAAATCAGATAGATAATAGCGTATCTTCCACAAGAACCAGACCATGAGCACAAGCAACGCCAGCATACCCAAGAGGCGTGACAAATGTAGATAGTCATGCAGCACATGATCCAGGGAGTGCCACATTACCGTGGTCAGGCTAAATCCCGCCAGCACGGCAAGCAGCAAAATGGCGCTGATGGCCGCATACAGTTCAGGATAAAACCCTCGGCGCCAGCCCCGCAGGGCACACCAGATCAGGTAAAGCAGCACCAGCCAGTCAAACAGGGTCGTTGGCAGATAGGCATCCACTATTCGAATAGGACCGACAAGGCTTCGGAGAGACGCCGCACTGGCAGCACTTCAATGCCTTTTACCGCCTTGCGCGGCCGGTTGGCCGTTGGCAGGAGAATGCGTTTGAAGCCATGCTTGGCCGCTTCGCGCACCCGATCTTCACCACTGGGTACCGGCCGGATTTCTCCTGCCAGCCCCACCTCACCAAAGGCTGCCAGCCCCTGAGGCAAGGGCCTGTCACGAAAGCTGGACAACACCGAAAGCAATACCGGCAGATCTGCTGCCGTTTCGGTAACACGCACACCACCCACGACATTCAGGAACACATCCTGATCGACCATGCCTATGCCACCGTGGCGATGCAGTACGGCAAGCAGCATGGCCAAACGGTTCTGCTCCAGGCCCAGTGCTACTCGTCGTGGATTGCCCAGAGAGCTTTGATCCACCAGCGCCTGTACTTCCACCAGCATGGGGCGGGTTCCTTCTCTTGTCACCAGAATGGCGCTGCCACAAACCTGTTCTTCATGGCGGGAAAGGAAAATGGCCGATGGATTGCTCACTTCCTTGAGTCCCTTGTCGGTCATTGCAAACACGCCCAGCTCGTTCACCGCTCCAAACCGGTTCTTGATTGCCCGCACCAAGCGTATCTGGCTGCCGGCCTCACCTTCAAAATACAGTACGGTATCGACCATGTGTTCCAGCACCCTGGGGCCTGCCAGCGCCCCCTCCTTGGTCACATGCCCCACCAGAAACAGGCTGATGCCGGTCTGCTTGGCAAAGCGCACCAGTTGTGCGGCGGACTCACGCACCTGGGCTACGGAACCCGGCGCGGACTGGAGTTGTTCAGAGTAAAAGGTCTGGATGGAGTCCATGACCATCACACTGGGCCGGTGTTTGGCCGCGAGGGTGAGAATACGTTCCACACAGGTTTCCGTGAGCAATTGCAGCTTGTCTACAGGCAAACCCAATCGTGCCGCTCGCAGGCTGATCTGCTCGGCAGATTCCTCACCACTGACATAGAGAGGATCCATCTTCTGTGAAAGGCTGGCCAGCGCCTGGATCAGCAGGGTGGACTTGCCGATACCGGGATCACCCCCGATCAGCACCACCGAACCCTGCACCAGTCCACCCCCCAGCACCCGATCCAGCTCCGGCAACCCCGTCGCGGTGCGCAGGGTCTTCTCCGCATCCACCGCCGACAGCGATCGTATCATCGCCGCTGCCGCATCCCCGCTGTAGCCGGCGAAACGGGGAGCGCCCTGCTTGCTGGATTCCGCGACAGACTCCTCCAGGGTATTCCAGGCACCACAGTCTGCGCATTGCCCTGCCCACTTTGGAAAGGTCGCACCGCAGGCTCGGCAGGCGTACAAGGTTTTTGTTTTCGCCATTACCCTGCCCTGCGCCGAACCCGGTTAGCAATGCCGCAGAACAGGGTATAGGGAATGGTCTCGGCTGCGGCGGCGATGGTTTCCACCGGCAGCCCCCGTCCCCAGAGAATCACCTCGTCACCCACCCGTGCCTGTGGCTGTCCTCGCAAATCCACCATCAGGGTGTCCATGGAAACACGCCCCACAACGGGAACACGCTGATCACTGAGCAACACCGGCGTAGCGGTGGCAATTTCCCGGGGATAGCCATCTCCGTAGCCAGCTGCCACTACGCCTATCGGCATGGATTCGGGCGCCTGCCACAGGCCGCCATAGCCGATAGGCTCACCCGCATCGACTGTCTTGATGGCTATCAGCCGTGATCCAAAGGTCATCACCGGTTGCAACTCGCCTGCCAGTGCGGAAAAGGGTGAGGCGCCGTAGAGCATGATGCCCGGTCGTACCCAATCGGCATGGGTGGATGGCCAGCCCATGATGCCCGCGGAGTTGGCGATGGACAATGGCAGATCGCATGCATGCGTTGCCTGGGCAAAACGTTCCAGTTGCACACGAGTAGTGTCATCCCCGAGATCGTCTGCATTTGCCAGATGGGTGAGCACTCCGGCGACTATTGCGATGCTGGAAATGCGTTTCAATTGTGCAAGCACTTCCTCGATTTCCCCAGGTGCAAATCCGAGACGATTCATGCCGGTATCGATTTTCACCCACACCACCACGGGTCGGGACAGACGAGCTTGCTCAAGTAGTGTGAGTTGCGCCATGTGCTGCACCACCAGCTGCATTCCCAGCCGGGATGCCTCCCGTAGCTCCGGCGCATCGTGAGCACCGGCTAACACCAGTAGTTCTTTTTCGATCCCCGCTGTGCGCAGTTCCACCCCTTCCCCAACCCGCGCCACGGCGAAGGCATCGGCGTCTGCAAGCGCATCGGCTACGGGCAATACACCGTGGCCATAGCCGTTGGCTTTGATGACGGCCATAACCCGGGATTGTGGGGCGTGTTTTTTCACAACGGCCAGATTGTGCTGCAGCGCCAGGTGATCGATTTCAATCCAGGGAGAGAAAGGCATCAGTCAGCCAGGTCAGTGTACGGGATCGCCATAGACAGGATTGATGTAGTTCTCAAACTTGGTGAACTGCCCCAGGAAGGTCAGGCGCACCGTGCCTATGGGGCCGTTACGCTGTTTGCCGATGATGATTTCGGCCATGCCCTTGTCTGTACTCTCCTCGTTATAGACTTCATCCCGATAGATGAACACCACCAGATCGGCATCCTGCTCTATGGCGCCGGACTCTCGCAAATCTGACATGATGGGACGCTTGTTGGGGCGTTGCTCCAGGCTACGATTGAGCTGAGACAAAGCAACCACCGGCACACTCAATTCCTTGGCCAGGGCTTTGAGGCTGCGGGAGATGGTGGAAATCTCGTTGGTACGGTTCTCGCCACCTCCCGGGATCTGCATCAGCTGCAGATAATCGATGACGATCATCCCCAGCTTGCCACCCTGCTCGCGCATCAGGCGTCGCGCCCTGGCGCGCAAATCCGTAGGGCTGAGCGCCGGTGTGTCATCGATAAACAGTTTGGTCTGATTGAGGATATTGATGGCGGAGGTGAGCCGCGGCCATTCGTCGTCTTCGAGCTTGCCAGTGCGGATACGGTGACCATCGATGCGTCCCAGGGAGGAGATCATGCGCATGGTCAGCGCTTCGCCGGGCATTTCCATAGAAAATACCGCCACGGGCAGGCCGGTTTTTATGGCGGCATTTTCAGCGATATTCATGGCGAAGGTGGTCTTGCCCATGGAAGGCCGACCGGCCACGATCACCAAATCTGCCGGTTGCAGACCGGATGTCTTGTCATCAAAATCATCGAAGCCGGTGCTGATGCCGGTGATGGGATCGTCATTGCTCTGCAGCTCTTCGATACGGTCGATGGCCTTGACCAGTAGCCCCTTGATGGCCTGAAAGCCTTCGCCTTCCTTCTGCCGCTGCTCGGCGATCTTGAACACCTTGCTCTCGGCGTTGTCCAGCAATTCGGCCACCTTACGCCCTTCTGGACGAAAACCGCTTTCGGCAATCTCTGTGCCCACACGAATCAACTGCCGCGTAACCGAATGCTCGCGCACGATATCGGCATAGGCGCGGATATTGGCAGCACTGGGCGTATCTTCCGCCAAGGCCGCCAGATAGGGCAGGCCACCGACGTCATCAAGTTCTTCCCGACGTTCCAATTCTTCCGCCAGGGTGACCACATCGAACGGCTTTTGTTCGTCGGCGAGAATCTGGATCACGGAGAAAATCAGCTGGTGCTCACGCCGGTAGAAATCTTCCGGCCCGACCCGATCGGCTACCTGATCCCAAGTGCTGTTATCCAGCATCAATCCACCCACAACAGACTGTTCAGCCTGCACGGAATGAGGGGGGATACGCAACTGCTCCATTTCCTGATCTGCTTCGGGATAGTCTGGAATGGGTTCGGACAAAGAGGTTTCAAACGGCATGCGGCAAGGTTACAGAAAAAATGTCTCTTTGAGAACAGGAGGTAACTAAAAAAACAAAAACCCACGATAAGACAATTGCTTATCGTGAGTTTTTACAGTACTACTTTAGATTTGAGATCGAGATTGCTACTTCGGGTTTGAATATTGTTCAAACACTCGGCCTGCAAAACCGGTACCGCACGGCCGCATCAGTCTTCGGCGATGATGATCACTTTCAGACTGGCGTTCACATCCGGATGCAGATGCAGAACCACATCAAACTCCCCGGTGGCACGCATGGGGCCATCCGGAAGTCGGATTTCATTCTTTTCCACGGTCACGCCGGCATCGGCGCAAGCACGGGAAATATCCACAGTTCCAACAGAACCGAACAGCTTGCCTTCCTCACCTGCCTTGTGGCTGATGGTAATGGCATCCAGACCTTCGATCACAGTTTTTCTCGACTCAGCGACCGCCAGCTTGTCAGTAGCCTCCTTTTCCAGTTCAGCGCGACGCTGTTCAAATTCCACAAGATTATCCTTGGTGGCAGGAATCGCCTTGCCACTGGGGATCAGAAAATTACGGCCATAGCCGGGTTTGACTGCAACCTTGTCACCCAGATCACCCAGGCCACTTACTTTATCCAGAAGAATCACTTCCATCTTACTTGTACCTCATTAGGTCTCTTACTCGCCGCCCTTCTTGGGATTACGAGCTCGGACTCTCGCCCGAAAATTCAACCAGCCATCGGCAAAGCCCGCTGCAGATACTGCAGTAAAACTCGCCGGCATACCAATGACCAACAATACATAAAAACCGATCAACCACCCCTGATTAGCCTTGAACTCCTGCACCAAACCATGCACCAGGGCCACTCCCTGCAAAAAGAAAGCCGCCATACCGACCAGCGCCAGCTGCGAAGCCAGCCCAGGTTTTTCTGACAGACTGCCTGCCACCAGCAGCACCGGCACCAGGATCAGCAGCCAGCGTCCGAGGCGCAACTGCCGAAGCTCTTCAGCAAAACCACCCGGCTTATACAGGCTGGCCTGCCAGCTTCGCGCCAGAAACAGGGACAGCGCCAACTGCAGAAACCAGGCCGCCCCCATGCCACCGGGCATCCATGGCGCCATTTCTGCCACCATGGCCTTGCGGTCAACTTCACTGACCACGTTGGCATCCATCATCTGGGCACTGTACTCTTCCAGTATCCCGGACCAGAATTTGACCACGTCATCCAACGCCAGATACTGCACGCCGATCAGCACCGCACCCAGTACGACGGCAACTTCGATCACCAGTCGCAGGGAGAGGGTTGCGCGCAAGACTTCTCCCAGCACCAGCATGGGCAACCACAGCAACATACCAGCTATGGCCAGAGACACGGGCTGCCCAAAAATCAGCATGCCCAGGATGGCCAGGGCCACTCCGCCCAGGATTACAAGCAGCAGCCCTTCCCGGACACCGTTTCTGAGCACCACCAGCGCAACAACCGCTGAACTGGCTATTCCCAGAGGCGTAATCAGCAGCGCCAGCACGGTAAACACCGTGGCCACCATGACGGCCTGCATCCGGCCTTTCATGATGAAAGCAGCTAGCGCTTTCATCGGGTTCTCTTCAATGTGCAGCCGGTAATCGACGGCTCATCCAGCAGCGCTTTCCACAGAGAGTTATTCACTCTATTTCTCATTAAATAACAAAGTGATAAATTACTTTGTTAACTTTAATTAGAATTTATTTGTGGGAATCGGTAAACGGCATCAGGGCCAGGAAACGCGCGCGCTTGATAGCGGTTGCCAGCTGGCGCTGATATTTAGCACTGGTGCCGGTAATGCGGCTGGGCACGATCTTGCCCGACTCGCTGACATACTGCTTCAGCAGCGCGAGATCCTTGTAATCTATCTCGGTGATGCCTTCGACAGTAAAACGGCAATATTTTCTACGACGCATATAACGTGACATATCTTTCTCCTCTCTGGTCTCAGGCTGCCGCTTCCGGCGCCGCTTCTTTCTCTTCGGCCTTGGCCAGCAGAGAGGGTTCGGTCAGGACATCGTCACGACGGATGGTCAGATGACGAATCACTGCATCGTTGAAACGGAAAGCAGTTTCCAGATCATTCAGGGTCTTGCTTTCGCACTCAATGTTCATCAGCACGTAATGTGCCTTGTGCAGTTTGTTGATAGGGTAGGCAAGCTGACGGCGGCCCCAGTCTTCCAGGCGATGTATCTGACCACCATCTTCTTTGATGCTGGCAACATAGCGCTCGGTCATGGAGGGCACTTGCTCGCTCTGGTCCGGATGGACCATGAAAACGATTTCATAGTGTCGCATTGTAGCTCCTTATGGCTAATAACAGCCTCCTGAAATAATCAGTGAGGCAAGGAGAATCGGCCCGAAGGTCGATCAGGAGCGCGAATTCTAGGAGAATGGAGCCCGTATGGCAAGTTTTTTCAAACCCCCTATCTTTGGCGCGACGCCATCCATCTGCATCCACTAATCCTGCTTTATGGTATTATTGCGATCGCGAATCTGCATCAGACGGTACAAGTTACGGCAAAACTTCGGCCAAACCCAGATCGTCCACCTCAACATCTGCTACCAAGACCTTACTATTTAGAGTATCTCTAATAATGGATTTATCAGTCATTGTTCCGGTATTCAATGAAGAAGAGAACCTCAAACCATTGATCGAGGAAATAGTCTCGGCTCTGGATGGCGAGCTGGATTTTGAAATCATCTATGTCAATGATGGCAGTACCGACCAGACTTTGAGCACGCTGGAGAAATTGCAGGCTCAGAACTCCCGTCTACGGATACTAAACCATACAGCCAGTTGCGGCCAGAGCACAGCAGTGCGCACCGGGGTAAAAGCCGCCAGGGCTGCCTGGATAGCCACTCTCGATGGCGATGGACAAAATGATCCGGCTGATATCATGTCGCTGTATCAACTTGTCGAACCGAATGAAGACGATCCGGAGCTTTGCATGATTGCTGGTTGGCGAAAAAAGCGCCAGGACAGCGCATTGAAAAAAGTCTCCTCGCGTCTGGCCAACGGCATTCGCTCCTGGGCACTGCAGGACGACACCCCGGATACAGGTTGTGGCCTGAAGTTGTTTTCCCGCGGTGCATTTCTGGAACTGCCCTACTTCGACCACATGCATCGTTTCCTTCCCGCCTTGATGTTACGCAGTGGAAAAAAGGTACAGTCGGTGGAAGTCAACCATCGCTCTCGCAACCTGGGCGTGAGCAAATACGGTCTTCACAACCGTTTGTGGACGGGCATCATCGATATGCTGGGCGTCTTCTGGTTGCAACGCCGTGCGAAAATCCCACAAGTTACCGAACACCACTAATCCCGGGCCTACCCTGTTCAATGCCGATAGCATGCCGCATTTCTCCAAATCTGTGATGAGCAGGAAGAAACAGCGATGAAATTTCAATTTTTGTCCCGTGGCTTGGTGCTCATCGCAGTGATCGCCATCATTGCCTGGCTGCTGGGGGATATGCTGGATAAAGCCTGGATCGACACCCACATTCGTGGTCACGGATTGAATGGCCAACTGGTGTTTCTCGCACTGGGCACGCTGTTCATCGCCGCCGGACTTTCTCGTCAGTTCGTCGCTATTCTTGCTGGTTATGGATTTGATTTCCTCTATGGTTTGCTTCTCATCGAACTTGCGAGCATGCTGGGATGCATCCTCGCCTTTTACTATGCGCGCTGGTTTGGCGCCAATATGGTCGCTCGCCATTATCCGGACAAAATCAAGAAAGTTGATGATTTCATCGAACAGGATCCGTTCACGAAAACACTGCTGATCCGCCTGCTGCCAGTTGGCAGCAACCTGCTGGTCAATCTGGCAGCGGGCATTTCAAAAATCCCTTTGCTCCCGTTTCTCGCTGGCTCGGCTCTGGGTTATCTGCCCCAAAACATCGTTTTTGCCCTGGTCGGCAGTGGTATCAATGTGGATCCGGTCCTGCGATTTACGCTGGGTGCCGCGTTGTTCATCCTTTCCGGATTGCTGGGGATGGTTTTGCTGCGCAAACAGCGGAACAAGAAAGTCCTGAACGAACTGGTTGAAGACGAAGAACTGTTCTCATGAGCCCCGGAAAAGACTTTTTCCAGGAACACGGCGGCGGCCATTCACTGTTGCTCTTGTACTGGCTGCTGGTACTACTGGCTGCGTTGTTTCTACGCCCTCTTATCCCCATCGACGAAACCCGCTATGTCAGCGTGGCCTGGGAGATGTGGCAGAACGGCGACTTTCTGGTGCCTCATCTGAACGGCGCCACCTACGCTCATAAACCCCCCTTGCTTTTCTGGCTGATCCATCTTGGCTGGTGGCTGTTTGGGGTCAACGAAACCTGGCCGCGACTCATCGCTCCTCTATTGTCTCTGGGTTGTCTGTATCTGACATACCGGCTGGCAAGGTATCTCTGGCCATCTCAAACTGCGATTGCAGATCAGGCACCCTGGATACTGTTCGGTACCTTTGTGTGGTTGCTCTTCTATACTCTGGTGCAATTTGATTTGCTGCTGGTACTGTGCACGCTTCTGGGGCTACTGGGAATCTGGAATGCCGGCGAGGGAAAACCCTCCGGCTGGTGGTTGCTGAGCCTGGCCATTGGACTGGGATTGTTGAGCAAAGGCCCGGTGATCCTGTTGCACCTGTTGCCAGCCACCCTGCTGGCTCCCTTGTGGCTTCAGGAAAAGCCCTGCAGTTGGAAAAAATGGTATTCCAATCTCCTGCTCTCTGTTCTCGGTGGCGCCGCTATTGTTCTCGCCTGGGCGATACCTGCAGCGATCAAGGGAGGAGAAGCCTACACCAACGCAATATTCTGGGGGCAAACAGCCAACCGCGTGGTCAATTCATTCGCGCACAAGGAACCTTGGTGGTGGTATCTTCCCATGCTGCCGGTGTTGCTGCTTCCATGGTCCCTGTGGCCACGTTTGTGGCGCAGCTTGCTACAGCTGAAAACCGCAAGCGGCAGTCAGTCCATACGTTTCCTTGCCTGCTGGATACTGCCGGTGCTGCTGCTATTCAGCTTCGTGAGCGGCAAACAGATCAAGTATCTCTTGCCACTGCTGCCAGCCTTCTCTTTGCTGATCGCTTGGCTGATCTCGGCACAACAGACCGGATCAAAACGACGCCGCTTTGATTTTCCCGTGTGGATATTGCTGACCACAGGCGTACTGCTGGCCTCACTGCAAGCCCTGATTCCGGAAGATTCGGCATCCTGGGCACAGCAGATTTCTCCCTATTGGGGGATCGCACTATGTGTATCGGGTATCGCCCTGGCCATGTGGAGCAAAGGTCTCCTGCAAAGCAGCGTGATTCGCATTGCCACTGCTTCAACTCTGGTCATCGTCTGCACTCATTTTGCCCTGATGGGGGCAGCAGGCGAGGCTTATGATTTACGAAGCATCAGCCAGCGCATCAAGCAGCTGCAGGACGCAGGGCACGACATCGCCTATGTGGGAAAGTACCACGGCCAATTCAATTTTCTGGGGCGCCTGAGCCATCCTGTTTTGAAGCTGAACCCGATGGGTGCCAGAATCTGGGCTCAAAAACACCCGACAGGCTATCTGGTCATGAACGACACCAAGGGGCTTGATTCACAACAGGTGATCTATCAACAGGACTATCGTGGCAACCGGAATGCCCTCAAGATTTTTCCAGCCCCAGGCTATCTACAGGCCATCAACTCGAACGAATAACCCGGCATCAATAGAGGCCATGTCAGGACTTCACGCGTAATAATCCCGGTACCAGGTCACGAATCGCGACAGACCTTCTGAAACAGACGTGGATGGTTTGAAACCCACCGCTTCCTGCAAGGCATCTACATTGGCGAACGTCGCTTTCACATCACCATTTTGCATGGGCAGCATTTCCAGTTGCGCTTTCTTGCCCAAACAGTCTTCGAGCACGTGGATGAAATCCAGCAACTGAACCACGTTGTTGTTGCCAATATTGTAGATACGATAAGGCGCATAACTGGTCGCCGGATCGGGATCATCTCCATTCCACTGCGGATCCCCGACGGGTTTCTTGTCGATGATACGCACCACTCCTTCGACGATATCGTCAATATAGGTGAAATCACGTTTCATCCTGCCTTCATTGAATACCGGGATGGCTTCGCCAGCAAGAATTTTTCTGGTAAAACTGAAGTAGGCCATATCCGGTCGGCCCCACGGACCATAGACGGTAAAAAAGCGCAGGCCGGTGCATGGCAGGTCATACAAATGTGCATAACTGTGCGCCATGAGTTCATTCGCCTTTTTTGCAGCCGCATACAAGGATACGGGATGATCCACGTTGTGGGATTCAGAAAAAGGCAGCCGGGTATTGGCACCATACACGGAACTTGAAGAGGCAAACACCAAATGACCGACCCCGGACTGCCGACATCCCTCGAGGACATTGGCAAAGCCCACCAGATTAGAATCCACATAGGCTGCAGGATTCTCCAGCGAATAGCGGACGCCGGCCTGAGCGGCAAGATTCACCACCACGTCGAATGAATTCTCGATAAAAAGCCTGCTCATGGCTTCACGATCGGCGATGTCCATCTGCACAAAGCGGAAACCGGAATCATCTTCAACACGGCGCAGCCGGGACACTTTCAGGGAAGCATCATAGTAGTCGTTGAGGTTGTCGACACCGACCACCTGATCCCCGCGTGCAAGCAATTTTATGGCCAGTTCATTGCCAATGAAGCCTGCCGCACCTGTTATGAGTATGTTCATGCCTGTTCCTGCACCTGGCGGCCGATACTGTAGTAAACGAATCCTTTTCTTTTCAACTGATCGGGATCGTACATGTTCCGTCCGTCAAACAATACCGGGGTCTTCAATTTTCGTTTTATCAAATCAAAATCCGGGCTGCGAAACAGATGCCACTCGGTAACCACCACCAACGCGTCGGCATCGTCCAGGACGGCATCGCTGCTGTCCATTACGATCAGATCATCTCTCTGGCCATAGATCCGCCTCGCCTCCTCACCTGCAACCGGATCATAGGCCTGTACCTTGGCCCCTGCTGCCCACAACGCCTCCATCAACACACGGCTGGGTGCTTCCCTCATGTCATCCGTATTAGGCTTGAACGCCAATCCCCAGAGCGCAATGGTTTTGCCTCGCAGATCGCCATCGAAGTGATGACCGAGCTTTTCGAACAATCGCTGTTTCTGGCGGCGATTGACAGATTCGACGGCACCGAGCAACTCGGCATCGTAACCCACCTCATGCGCCGTGCGCTCCAGTGCCGAAACATCCTTCGGAAAACAGGAGCCACCATAGCCACAGCCTGCATAGATATATAAATAACCGATGCGGTTGTCAGCACCGATACCCTGGCGCACCTGCTCGATGTCAGCACCCAGATGTTCGGCCAGATTCGCCAGTTCATTCATGAAGCTGATCTTGGTGGCCAGCATGGCATTGGCCGCATATTTGGTGAGCTCGGCAGAACGTATGTCCATGGCAATCAAACGATCATGATTGCGATTGAAGGGCGAATAGAGTTCGCGCAATAACTCTGTGGTACGAGGGTTGTCGGTACCAACGACGATTCTGTCTGGCTTCATGAAATCATCGATTGCCGCCCCCTCCTTGAGGAATTCGGGATTAGAGACGATATCGAATTCAAGACACATGCCACGCTTGTCGAGTACCGACTGAAGCCTGGCTCGAACCTTGTCCGCCGTACCCACAGGTACAGTGGATTTATCCACAACTATACGATAGCCATCCATGTATTCGGCAATGGTTTCCGCAACGGCGAGCACATATTGCAAGTCGGCAGAACCGTCTTCGTCCGGCGGTGTGCCCACTGCGATAAACTGAAACAATCCGTGATCCACCGCTTCCTTCGGATCGGTAGTGAACTTCAGGCGCCCGGCAATTTGATTGCGCTCGACGAGTTTGTCCAGATCAGGTTCATAGATCGGTATATTGCCCTGCTTCAGGGAACTGATCTTGTTTTCATCTACATCCATGCAGAGCACTTCGTTGCCGACTTCCGCCAGACAGGCACCTGTTACCAGACCGACGTAGCCTGTTCCGAATATTGTGATTTTCATGGGATCGAATCGGGTAGTTGAACTCTAGTTGTTGGGCTATGGAAACATTCTGACGGCTAGAATCAAGGTAGGACCCAGAGTCTCCAGCAGAAAAACTGCATTCTACACCAACGCCTTCGGCTTTCGCTGCCTTTTCCCAGGCGAGTATTGGATTTCATGGAAGCGAGCCAAAGAAAAAGGTGATTAGCTACAAAGCTCAGCTCTATGTTGAAAAAGGAGCTATTTCTTTGAATGTTCGCCGATTTATTAGATTCGTATCATTTTGTTGTTGGCAGTATTGCGTACCCATTATTCGTGACAAGATATTCCTGTATCTTGCTCGGCGGCATTGGCCGCCCCAGATAATAACCCTGCATTTCATCACAGCCTTGGGAACGCAATAACGCAAACTGATCAGCGGTTTCCACCCCTTCTGCTACAACCTCCATTTTCAGATCATGAGCCATGGTGATGATTGCCGAGGTAACAGCACGAGAGCCTGAGCGGCTATTGAGGTTGCTAACAAAGGTTTTATCGATCTTGAGCCGGTTGAAGCGAAAACGGGTGAGGTAACTCATGGCACTGTAACCCGTGCCAAAATCATCGATAGTTACTCCAATGCCCATTGCCTGAATCTGCTTCAGAACAGTCTCTACCAGTTGATCATTGGACAGCAACAGGTTCTCGGTCACTTCAAAATCCAGTGATTTCGGATCAAAACCTGTTAACTTCAGTATGCGTTCAATTTTTTCAATAAGATTGGCACTGCCCATTTGCCGCGGTGAAAAATTGTAGGAAAGACGCAAGGAAAACCCCATTTTTCGCCATTGCTCCATCTGTACGCAAGCTTTATACAGTTGCTGGTATCCCATTTCGGCGATCAGACCAATCCGTTCCGCCACACCGATAAATTCGTCAGGGCTTATGTATGTGTTATTCGCATCCTGCAATCGTGCCAAGGCTTCCATTCCAACTATTCTCAAACTGGAGGTCTCTATCAGCGGCTGATAGAACACCTCGAATCGCCCTGATTCCAGTGCCTGATGAAGCTGGCCTTCGATCTCCAACACACGGTTGGCACGATCCTGCATGCCTGTTGCGTAATAGGCCACCTGCCCACCACCTTCATCTTTGCCGCGATGCATGGCAGTGCTGGCGCGGCCAACCAACAACTCCGGGGTGTCGCCATGATCAGGATAAATACTTACGCCCAACGTTACCGAGACCCGCATTTCACGGTCATCGACACGTATGGGGCGTGCAAACAGGGAAAACACCAAAGCCACCATGTCCTCGATAGGCCGGTCGATTTTCTGTTCTTCGAGAATGAGTAAAAATTCATCGCCACCGATATGGCCAATTTCCACGCGCTGCCCAAGAAATTCGTGCAATTTATACGCGACTGCCTGCAACAGCTGATTCCCGATATCGATGCCACGCACTTCGTTGATCTTGGAAAAATCATCTATATCAAGATAGGCGACAGCCACTCTTTTGTTGACCAGAGCGCTTCTGGCCAAGGCACTCTTGAGATGCTTCACGATCAGGTTCTGGTTTGGCAGATCGGTAAGAATACTATGGGTCTCCCTGTGGGTAACCGCACTGGCCAGGGCATGTTCCTTGCTGACATCAGTCAACACCATAATGGTCGTCTGTCCTTTGCCTTCAGCACCTGGCACGGTACTGAGGGCGACATGAACCTGGTATTTTTCATCCCGCAAGTTCTTCAAAGCCATAACGTGATGATTCAGCGGTTGTTCCCGCTGCAGATATTTTTGCAGGGAAAACCTACGCCCATTGGAAATAAAAACCAGATGGAATACATCATCCACATGCTTTCCTTTAGCCTCGGCCATGCTTAATCCGGACAGTTTCTCCGCCATGGGGTTAAGTTTGCAGATCCTTCCCTGTGCATCCAAATGCAGAACCGCTTCACCAATTGCCTGCAGCGCGGTTTGCGACAGCTGCCTTTCTTCAAACAGCACCTGCAACAGTCGTCTGAGCTGGTGCCCGTTGGCAGCCAGGAAAAAAAGCACGATACTGAACAGCATCACTGCCGGGGGATACCAATAGCCGAACTGGGCGAGTAACAAATAGTCCGCTCCCAGTACAATAATCGGCAGCAAAGCGATACCGTAGACCCATCGCCATCCTCGGGGACGGTACAACAACACCATGAGTGCAACCAGCAACGCGTTGAATACGTACTGCAGGTCGAGGGACACAGGCACAAGCAACCTGTTCTGCAACAAGGCATTCAGCACATAGGCATTGAACTCCACTCCGGCTACCGGTTGCCCAATTGCCGAGACTGGCGTGGGTATATTGTCCCCAAGGCCGGTTGCCGTCGCGCCAACGAGCACGTATTTGTTGTGGAAACGGGAATCAGGAACTTCGCCATTGACTACGTCCACATAGGAAACTTCGGCAAGGACATGGCCCCGAGTGGAAAAAGGAACCAGCACACGACGGTGGTTCCGCCACACATTTGACGATGTACTCTTATACAAAGGTGTTTTCCCCGATTTGGGAAACACGCCACCGGCAGGCCAGTCCCCAGCCACTTGCGCCATGGCCAGAGAAAAGGCCGGCCAGCGGGGTCTGTCCAGCCCGGCCATGAGAAATGCTGACCTGGCAATACCATCAGCTTCGAGTTCTATATGCACGTGTCCCAACGCCGCCGCTACACGATGCAGTTCCGGGATGGGCAGACTCTCCCTGGGCAAGGCTCCAGAACTATACTGCTCCAGCACCACGGGCAGCACGACTCGCCCATTCTCCTGCACAGCCTTCACCAAACGTCTGTCATCTTCCGGATGTTGCAGATCAGGTTCAGCGAAATTGATGTCCAATGCCACGACGGCGGGTTTTCCGGCGGTGATTTTCCGCAGCAGATCAGCGTGGTCGCGGCGCGGGAAAGGCCAACGCCCCAGAGTAGCCAGACTCTTGGAATCGACCGCCACCACGATAACCCGATCCAGGACGGGGATATCCAGTTTGCGTATGAACCCGTCATAGACCATCCAATCCAGATTGGACAACCACTGCTTCTGGGTAAAAAGCACCGTCAATATCAATAGGACGAAACCTACGGCAAGGCGCAAACCCCAATCCTTTTGACGTCGTTCAGCCATTTACAAAGCCAGCAGTACGATGGCAATCGCCGGTATTCCAAACAGATACCAGGGCTCAGGCTTGGGGAAAATAACTTGCGCCGGGCTCCACGCCCCTGCATACCCATCGTCGTCAATGACCTGAACACGGAAATGGACAGCTGATCGAGGACGTTGCGCCGACCACAAGGGCTCTTCCAATACCTCATCTACCAGAATGCGGCTAAAACCGGCATCCTCAGCCAGTTGCAATCGATAGGTTTGTCCCTCGCGTTGTTTCTGCCAATGCAAATGCAATGTTTCATCGTCGATGGCACTCTCCACGGTAGGAGCAATTGGCGCAGGCTTCAGGGAAAAGCGCTGGACTACACCCCAGGGGCCTTGCTCCTCTTGAAACGAGGAAGCTACCCGCCAGTACCAGGTTCCCACTGCCAATGAGTCCAGTTCAAGACGTACCCCGTGTATATCTTTTTTGTCCACTTTGGGAGACTGAAACTGCGTATCCGGGGATAGCTGAAAATGGTAACCACTTACTTGCGGTGCTGTGGACCACTCGAATGCCACGGTGTGAGTGCGCACCGCAGCATTCGCAGGAGGCGCGACAGATGCCGGCGGCAATGGCCTGGCATCCAGCGAGAATACCAAGTCACTCTCCTTACCTTCCAGTCCCGCGCCGTCGATGGCACGGACACGCAGGCGATAGCGACCATC
>CAZFXI010000014.1:23721-43774 GCA_964522855.1 uncultured Sedimenticola sp. | reverse complement strand
CGATTCAGAGAAGAAAAATGGCAAACCGGTGGCACGGACATTCAGGTACCTAGCCCCCCTCTTTCTTGCTTCTGACTGAATGGAAGGCCATATGGGGATTTACACCCTCTTGAAGTATGGAATAACTCCGTATTGTTTGGTAAGGTGCTGGAAGGACTGAAAACAGCATCGTCAACCCAGGGAACGGGCTTCCTAGTAATCATCTCCCTGGCAGACATGTCAGAAAACACAAAGAGGTAAAGTTCATGTCTCCATTGAGCAAGTTTTACTGGTCCGCATATACAGCATTTTGTATAGTGGTGACACTATTTCTTTATTTTCAAGGCGCATTAGAAGGTATAGATATTGGGGAAAGCATTATATTGTTAATTTCATACTTGCTTGCGGCTTTCTTCCTGCATAAGTATGTGCAGTCAAACAAGGAAAAAATAAGCAACTGGATTCAATGATTCAAAATGCTTTACCTGAGTACCCCCCAGTTCTTGAAAACCCTAGACACCGGCCTGCGCCGGCGCGACGAAAATCGAATTATTCGAGATGCCCAGATGTTAAGGCAATACAGAAATGGATTCTGACAACCATGAAGTCCCGAAAGGGATAATAAGACTATAGCAAGGAAATACCCACGGATGGTGGGTGCGTGTGATGCAAGAAGGCGCGCACTTCCGTAAACTTTTTTCAGACAACGTTTATAGCCCTCCTGAGTTGACTTTGGAACATGCCAAGGCGCATCTTCAAGAGATAAAGGAAGCAGAAAGGCCTTTAGTACTACCAAACTGAAGAGGGAAAGGACCGATCCCGGGGGGGGAAGCAAAAGACTAACGTGAAGTGAGGCCGGGTCTTGCTTTGTGATTTTTCAATCTTGCACCCGTTTTATCTAGATCATGCCGGGCTTCTTGGCACAATCGAAAACCCCATAATAACACGCGCCTTCTATCACGCCGCTTGTATAATACCCTTTCAAGCCCATAACGCCACCTTTCGCAAAATATACATTCAAATTCGGGTTCTGCTTCATCACCTTTATTACACTTTCCACCAACTGCTCATCAGCATTTCTTACAAGAACACCGGAGAATCCAGCCGTCAGGGGAAAGATATCGTTTCCACTGTCACCACAAAAGACAACATTCTTCTTCAAAACACCATATGCTTCTGCCACATATTCCAAGGCAGTTTGTTTTGTCGCGCTTGCTGGCAGGAAATCAAGAAGCCCTTTTCCATCTTGCGAATCATAACTGTATACGATTGCTTCATCAAATTTTCCTTTAACCAGTTCATTGACTTTTTCTAATACCTGGTATTTTTTTTGGTGATCGACATAATAACTCTGCTTAAACTGACTCAGATGCTCGCTCTCCTGCTCCCGAATTCCGTCAATTCCACGTACTGCTTTTCTAATATCTTTTACTTCCCATTTTGGACTTTTCCTTTTCACGTGATCGATCCATCCATGATCGATTTTCCACTCGCCATCCTGATATTTTCTGATCGAAGTTCCAACATCTCCACATAGGAGATCTGGATATCTGACTCCATATTCATTTATCGCTTTTTCGGTGAGCGCAAGATTTCGTCCGGTAACATAAACGACAAGCACTTCGTGCTCTTCTGTTAGCTTGTTAAACAGGTCGATGGCTTTCTCATCTCTTTCCCAACTACCATTTGGGAGCAATGTTCTATCTAAATCAGTGGCTAGGATCTTCATAATGACAATTAAATAAACAACGATTTCTCTATATTATCACTTGCATCTTTCTCGTGAGTGATTGTAAAGCTATAGTCTTGCAAATTGGCAGTTAAATATAAATTACACTCTTGGTTCTCCCAGGCTAATGACAGCTGATGCTCATCTGTAGGAATAACAGTAAACTTACCTTCAAATGCAGGTGATGTATTTCGCAGCCTCAGAAGATCCAGTTGATCTTTCACGACTTCCTGTTTGAGTCCTTCTTCGATGTCTTGGAGCGTAAGTGTTGTGCGATTAATTTCCTTATGCCCCGCCGTTCCACCTTTGTCAGCCGCTTCATAGTCATTCTTGCCTGCAAACAAATCCAAATACCAAACCTGTGGGGTACCAGGCATAAACATCTGGATCGCACGTGCGAGAAGAAGTTTATCCTCGTCTTCCCCTAGCGCGCTGAAAAAGGTTGCATTGACCTGATAATAGGTAATTTTTTTCCCATCCGGTCCATATAGATTCTTTATCCGTCCACCTCTATCCAATATGATTTGGACAATTGCGTCGATTTCCGAATCACTTAATAACCCGCGTGCTGAAATATCTGAACTCTTGCCTTTCAAATCGAGCATGGGAATACCGTCATGACAACCAAGCATGTTAACAGTCTTTATTTTTTTCTCTATAAGTTCGTTAATCCAGCGCAAAAGACACCTGTTTGTTCCACGTTCCAGGGCATGAATAACCAGACCGGGGAAGAAAAAATCGTAGACAGGAAATCCTTCTTTCGCTATCTCTTCATAGAATCCACGGCCGTATTCTGAATGGATTTCAGGCAGTAGAATCAAGTCATACTTGTCAGCTAATTGTGTAACTCTATTCAGGTACGACAAAGTACCTGGTTTATTGAAAAAATTCGCTGTACCAGGTTGCTTGTGCAAATACGCAAATGCATCAAGTCTGACAATCTTGGCTCCGTAATCACGCAGTTTCTTCAAAGTCTCATCGTAAAAATCCCAGACGTCCTGCGACTGAGCATTCAAATCCATTTGCCCTAGATATTTGCGGTTTTGTTCAATGATAGAAACCACCTCTTCCTTGACATGAGAATAACTACCTAAGTCTATTTTATTAGGATCTTGATTCGCGACAAGTGCTTCATTCACAACCGAGACTATTTTTTCAACGCCTGAAAAACCGATACCTTTTTCACTTAAAACATCGAGAAGATCTGAAACCGTAACCTTTGGGTAAATTATCTTTTGATAAAACGTGTTCCAGTATGGCCTTTCTGAACCATCCGGAAAGCGAACTTTTAATATCGGCAGACCCGGTTTTCTCATGAAAAGCTTTTCAAGATATTCGGGATAAGGAATGATATATCCGTCAGATCCCATCTCTCCCCGTGAAGACCAGAAGTCATTCCAATCTATAAAGAAATTTCTATATTTTGATTCATCTCCGTGCTTCAATAAATCCTGGAATTGAAAAGAGCCTACGGAAAGATGGTTCAGAACAAGATCGAACTTCAACATGATGTTGAGTTCCAGAAGCGCATCCAAGTCTTCCCTGGAGACAAGGTCTTTATTGAGTCCGTAATCGATGATAGAAAACCCACGATCCAAATCGCTATGAAAAATTGTAGGCAGGATATAAAATAATGAAAATACGTCTTTGAACTCTGGCCTCTTGAGCATGTTTACCGTGTCTGCCAGTGTTCTTCCGATGCTATCAGGGTAGGCATTAAAAATTACACCTGACGGTAATTCTGTTTTTATTTTCATAATTTTTACGATGCGTATTTGTTCAATATTGCTTGTTTTTTCATTCTTCTGGAACAGCGCAGGCGCGGAAGAAATCATAGTACTCTATCGCTTCAAGAATACCGAGGGCGTGATCATGATTAGCAAAATAAATTCTCTCCTGATCATCAAGCTGTGAAAGCTCTTCATTATGCCGATTTCCAACTACCACCGCCAAGGTGTTGCCACGCATCATATCTTCATCGGCACCCGAGCCACCCGCAACAAGAATTTGTTCCAGCGGAATATCGAGCCTTTGTGATACATAGCGTAAAGCTTGTCCTTTGGATACACGGGATGGAACGATATCAAGAAACTGACCAAAGGACAGCATGACATTTGCGGTGATTTCCTTTTGTCGGAGTTGAGTAACGATATCATCGACTGTGGGCGCTATCTCTGGGTCGTAGAAATAGGAAATCTTAAATGGTGTCTGTTCCTTTTTTGGCTGAACTCTTAAACCGGGTACTTTTCCAAGTATGCGACGAATACGCATCCCGCTCCAATCATGGTCAATATGATCTGCCCAAAAATCATCCTCAGTCAGACTTTGTCCATAATGTATGCGGGTGCCAAGGCTGCTGATCAATATATCAGGTGTCGGTATACGGTGTTTCTTTATTGACGCCAATGCCGAATCGATGCGACGACCTGTGACTATTCCAAAAGTGACACATTTGCGATTCTCTCGAATTGTTTTGCTAAAACGTTTTAATGCTTTGGGATTACCTATGAGGTTTTGATCAAGATCGCTAAAAATTGCCCTGTCTCGGTAATGTAGAACGCGAGTTGGATGTTTCCTGGGTAGCGGAGTAAACCTGTCGGGTAATTTATTAACCATTTTCAGGTAAGTCTTCGCATGCGCTTTCCAGGAGTAATGCTCTTTAACGCCTTTTCGGCCATTTTTAGATGCCTTTGACCAGATTTCCCTGTTGTTTAACAAATTTAACAGTGAATCGACAATCGCGGTTTTGTCCAATGGATCGATCAACTCACCATTGTTGCAGTTTGCAATGATATCCACTGGCCCCCCGTTCTCCGTGGCAACAATAGGCAGGCCGCTAGCGGCTGCTTCCAGAAGCGTAAGACCAAAAGGTTCTGTTAATGCCGGATTTATAAAAACACCTTTAGAATTCGCTGCCAATCGGTATATTGCAGGCACTTCATCTGATCGATGCGCTTTGGGAACCGCTACTTTCCCATATAAGTCATAACTATCGATTAGCAACAGGATATTGGTCAGCACAGATTGAGCCCCACTTTCCATATCTCGAATGTCATCACGGTTTCCCGCAACTATCAGTAAATTCGCGACCTTCTGTAGCTCTTCTGACTCCCCATAGGCTTCTATAAGAGTAAGGATATTTTTGCGTTCATCAGGTCGTGACAAAGCCAGTATAGATGGCTTATCCGGATCATTTAAGAATCGCTTCAATTGAAATTTAAATTCCGTTTCCTCATCTCCCCGCGGCGGCCTAAATAACGTTAAATTCGTTCCTGGGGGGATAACCGACATCCTCTGGGGATCATAGTAATTATAAAGTCCATACTGGGTTTCGATTTCGTTATGAGTGCTTGTAATCACAAGGTCGGCATTGGCTAGTACTTCTTCTTCTGCATCTATGCGTCTTTCGATGTTATAGGCAGTTTCTATCTCTTCACGTGACAACCCTCTCGCCAGCAGACGTTTGCGTTTGTCTCTCCCTAGTGAATGTCCTGTATGAACCAAAGGAACACCGAGCAGATTGGCAAGGCGCACTCCCACATAACCAGCATCAGCGTAATGGCTATGTACCAGATCAGGCATACGCGATTGTTCATTGAACCAATTGGTTAGGTTGTCCATGAAGCTATCGAGATGATCCCACAGCTGTTCTTTGGGAATATATGCTCCAGGACCCGCGTCAATGCGAACTATTCTTACTTTGTCAGCGATTTTTTCAGTAGGGATGGCATAGTCATCACTGATTGTTGGATCAATGATGCGCCGAGTAATGAGATCGACAGATTCAACATCGTCACACTCGCCAAGTGCCTTAGCAAGATCTACCACGTACTTGGTCTGGCCACCCGTATCAGCATCACGTCCAAGCTCCAGGTCATTTCCTCGAATCAGACCATGAACACTGATGAGGACCAAATATTTACCCTTGCCATTTTTCGACATCAATATTCACATCCTGAATTTATAGAATAAGCGGAACACCTGAGGCATATAGAAAAATGAGTCATGAAGAAAGATACCAGATTTCCGCATTGAAGGTGTGGGGTGGTCAGTCATTTTGCGACCTCCCGGTTAAGCCGGCTTTTTTATTTTCATCAATCGCTCTTAGAAAGAAACGAGGGCAAGCCTTGCTTTTTGCCTTTTTCAACCGCGCAACCATCTTGATATACAGTAGTTCACTTTAAACCAGCCTTTGTATCACAAGCAAAACCCTCCTCTTTACCTGTTTCACCAAACCCACCGCCGAGAGATATACGTCTGAGTGTTTGAAACGCAATAACAGCCCATAGCCTCTGGCAATCGCCCAAAAGGACAGCAATTTGCCCTTGTTGGCGACGAAGATGTCGATGGCGGGGATAGCGATGAACCCCTTGGACACATACACCAGCAGAGCGGTTTTCCAGAATCCTTCCGCCACCAGTGCGGCAGAGAACAGGCCCAGCAGTTCCATGGGAATGAACAGGGAGAGATAGATGAGCAACACCATGTAACGGTTCTGCCGGGTGGCAAAACCATTGATGGCCACCATAAGTCTGGGGTAGTATTTTCGCCACGCGAGTAGGTCATGCAGGACTTCCCAGACTTCCTCGAAAACCAGAAAGCCGAGTACCAGCACATACAGCAGCAGGTTGCGCAGCATCAGTAGCAGCCACATCAGCCCGTCGCTGGAATGGATGCGCCTGCGAGTGCGCGCCAATGCCTTGCGCAACCCCTGCCCCATGCGCTTCAGCATGCTTCTTTGTGCTTGCGACGGAATTGCTGGAACAGGCCATAACGCCAGCGGCGCATGGCGAGCACCACAGTGATGCCATTGCGTTGGTCGAAAGGCAAGCCGGCATCACTGTCACATAGAGCGTCGAATTCCCGGGCCAGTTGCTCCAGCTTGCGCTGGAATACAGCCAATGAGGATTCGGCCAACATGCCATTGATCACCAGCAGTCTCTCATGCGCTTCGTCAAAACGGGAAGCGAAAAAATCCTGCTGCAAGCGACTGAGGAAGAAGCGCTGTATGGGGCCATTCTCCTGCCATTGGAAATTGGGAGCTACGCGCAGTTTTATCCGGTTGCCCGGCAGCAGATCGATCATTTTGAGACGATCCAGGCGCATGAGCAGGTTGATCAGACGATGCTCGCTGAAGCTGAAATAGCTGAGTAATTCGTCGAAGGTCCAGCGATTGAGCACACAGACAGCCACCAGCAACAGTTCCAGATCCGCGACGATGTCCTGTTCCTGTTCCAGACTTAAACCCGCCAAGCTTGCTCTGTCTTCTTCCTGTGCCAGTTGCACCAGATCCGAGATCTCCATGTCGAGCAGCAGGCAGATCTGCTCCAGACGTTGCAGGCTAAAATTCCCCCGGGAGAACAGGCGTTTTATACTGGCTTCGGACAGACCAAGATGCGCCGCTACCTGGCTATAGGTCTTTCCATGGGCCTTGAGGGTGTGCTTGAGGGTGGAGACAAGTTTCTGAGCCTGGGGCAAGATCTTTTCCTGGTAGTAAATAACGATACTTTACGGGAAGTATGGTGCGACTATTTCCGACATGGTAGCGCATTCAGTGGCGCCAGGCTAACCTGGAATACAAGAAACAGCAACAGGGGTACAACATGGACAGCTTGTTCAGACTTCGGGGCTTTCTGCCCTTTATTCTGGTTCTCTTTCTCAATGCCTTCGTGGATCTGGGGCACAAGATCCTCATCCAGAATACCATTTTCAAGATTTACGACGGCCAGACCCAGATCATCCTGTCCGCCGTGGTCAACGCGCTCATCCTGCTGCCTTTCGTATTGCTGTTCAGTCCTTCCGGTTATCTGGCGGACAAGTTCCGCAAACCCCGGATCATGCAGATCAGCGCTGCTGTAGCCGTGGGTCTGACCCTGCTCATCGTGCTGTCCTATCATCTGGGTTGGTTCTGGTTCTCCTTCGCCCTGACCTTTGCCCTGGCGGTGCAGAGCGCCTTCTATTCTCCGGCCAAATACGGCTACATCAAGGAACTGGCGGGTGCTACACGACTGGCCAGCGCCAATGCGGTAGTACAAGCGGTGACCATCGTCGCCATCCTCTCCGGCATCTTCGTGTTTTCGGTACTCTTCGAAAGGCATTTGTCAGGGGTGGGCTTCCAGACAGAAGCAGACATCCTGCAAGCCATCGCCCCTATTGGCTGGGTATTGGTGGTCTGCTCGGTGGCGGAGTTTCTGTTCACTCTGCGCCTGCCACTGACTTCCGCCGAAGCACCGGACAAGAGCTTCCATATTCGCGCCTACGCTTCGGGCAACTATCTGCGCAGCAACGTTAGCAAACTGGTTGCCAACCGCAACATCTGGCTGTCCATCGTCGGCCTGTCGGTGTTCTGGGGGATCTCCCAGGTGGTGCTGGCCGCCTTCCCTGCGTATGCCAAGGAATACCTGGGCCTGACCAACACGGTGGTCATCCAGGGGTTGATGGCGGCTTCCGGGATCGGCATCATCATCGGCTCGCTGCTGGCGGGACAAGCATCGAAGCGCAGTATAGAAACCGGACTGATACCCCTGGGTGCCCTGGGTGTGGTCGCCACCTTGTTCTTCACGCCGCAACTGGAATCGAGCAAATTGCTGGGGTTGGATTTCCTGCTGCTGGGCATCGCCGGCGGCATGTTCATCGTGCCGCTGAATGCGCTGATTCAATTCCACGCCAGCGACCGGGAACTGGGCACCATACTCGCAGGTAACAACTGGGTGCAGAACATCGTCATGCTGGCCTTCCTCGGCCTCACCGTGGCCTTTGCCGTCACTGGCGTGAGCAGCGTGGGGCTGTTTCATCTGCTGACACTGTCTGCATTGGCCGGCGCCCTCTATACCCTATGGCAGCTGCCCCAATCTCTGGTGCGTTATCTCATCGGTCGGCTGTTTGCCGGGGGTTATCGCATTCAAATCATGGGATTTGAGAATCTGCCAGGACAAGGCGGGGTGCTGATGCTGGGCAATCATATCAGCTGGCTGGACTGGGCCATGCTGCAGATTGCCTGCCCTCGCCCCATCCGCTTCATCATGGATCGCAACCTCTATCAACGCTGGTACCTGAAATGGTTTCTGGATTTCTTCGGCGTGATCCCTATCGCGCCTGGACACAGCCAGGAAGCCTTGGCTCAGATTGCGCAATTGCTCGGGGAAGGTGAAGTAGTTTGCCTGTTTCCCGAAGGCGCCATCAGCCGCAACGGCCAACTCGGGGAGTTCAAGACCGGTTTCGAACGTGCCGTGGAGGAACTGAAAAACGAGGATGGCATTATCCTTCCTTTCTATCTCCGCGGTCTGTGGGGCAGCCGCTTCTCCCGCTCCAGCAACCAGCTGCAGGAAAACCGTAATACCCAGTTGCGCAGCGAAGTCATCGTGGCTTTTGGCAAGCCCATGCCGATTCATGCCACGGCCGTCGACGTAAAACATCGGGTATTCGAACTTTCCATCGACGCCTGGGATCAACATACCCGAAAGCTGAACCCACTTGCGCTGGCTTGGTTGAAAACATCGAAAAGAAGAGGTTCATGGACAGCCGTGGCAGAAGCCAGAGGCAAGCAGGCACTTTCCAGCCGACGCTTCATGGCGGGTGTGTTTGCATTTGCCGGCCTGATCCGCAAGCGCAGTCCGGAACAGAACATCGGCCTGCTGCTGCCCACCAGCACCGCCGGCCTGCTGACCAACATGGCGGCGTTACTGCTAGGTAAAACGGTCGTCAACCTCAACTACACCGCCAGCCTGCAGGCCTTGCAAAGCAGCCTGAACAAGGCGGAAATCAAGAGCATCTACACCTCGCGGCAGTTCATCAAGAAGCTGAAAGGACGCAGCATGGATCTGGAACCCCTGTTTCTCCATGTGGATGTCTATTATCTGGAAGACCTGGCCGGGGAAATCTCCGGTGCAAGGAAACTGTGGCTGTTGGTATGCGCTACCACCTTGCCTGCACGCTGGCTGTATGCTCTGTTTGGAAAGGTGGTGCCCATCGAAGCGCCAGCTGCCATCCTGTTTTCCAGCGGCAGCGAAGGAGAACCCAAGGGCGTGGTGCTGAGCCAGCGCAACATCATGGCCAACATCCGCCAGGTATCGGATGTGCTGGACACTCGCTGTGACGATACCATCATGGCTACCCTGCCTCTGTTCCATGCTTTCGGTCTCACGGTAACCGGGCTGATGCCACTGATCGAAGGCATCCCGGCAGTGTGTCATGCAGATCCCACGGACACGCCGACCATCGCGAAGGCGATCGCCACGCATAACGCTACCATACTCTGCGCCACCTCTACCTTTCTGCGCCTGTTCACCGCCAATCGCCGCGTACATCCCTTGATGCTGGAATCCCTGCGCGTGGTGGTCGCTGGTGCCGAACGTCTGAACCCGGAAGTGCGCGATGCGTTCAGGAAGAAATTCAACAAGGAGATCTATGAAGGCTATGGTTCCACCGAAACCACCCCGGTTGCCAGTGTGAACATCCCGGACCGTCTCGATCCAAACAGCTGGAAGGTCCAGGTCGGTAACAAGCCGGGAACCGTTGGCATGCCCTTGCCCGGCAGCGGTTTCCGCATCGTCGATCCCGACAGCCTGCAAACACTGCCCACGGGCGAGGATGGCCTGATCCTGTTCGGCGGTTGCCAGCTTATGCTGGGGTATCTCAAAGCACCAGAAAAAACAGCGGAAGTCATCGTCGAGCTGGACGGCAGGCGCTGGTACAAGACCGGTGACAAGGGGCATCTCGACAAAGACGGTTTCCTCACTATCGTGGACCGTTATTCACGCTTTGCCAAGATTGGCGGCGAAATGATCAGCCTGGGCAGCGTCGAATCTGCCATCAATTCCCTGCTGCCGGAAAAGATCGAGATACTGACCACCACGACCAGCGATGAGAAGAAAGGCGAGAAAGTGGTATTGCTGTTCAGTGGAGACATGGATGAGGCACAGATGAAAACCCTGATCGGCGCATCCGACCTCAAACCGCTGATGCGCCCGGCCGTGATCATCAGAATCGAAGCCATTCCCAAACTCGGCAGCGGCAAAAATGATTTCGGGCAGGCAAAGGCCATCGCCAGGGAACAGGCCAACAAATGAAGACCATCGACATCCACACCCATCTGCTCAGCCGCGAGGTGAAATTTGATCGATTGTTCGACAAGCTGGTCATATTCTTCTTTGCCCGGAACCTGGGTGTCGACCCGGCCCGCCTCAAGCGAGATCCCTGGGAAACCTATGTGCAGGCCATGGCAGAGGCTGTGACTTCATCGCAGTATGTGGACAAGACCTGCCTGTTCGGTGTTGATGCCCGCGTCGATGGTAGAGGACGGGAAACCCATCGTGACGAGACCGTCTGTGCGACCAATGCTGATGTCATCGAGGTGGCAAGCCGCTATCCCCACCAGTTCATTCCTTTCTTCTCCATCAATCCCCTGCGGCCCGATGCACTGAATCGCATCGATGAATCTGTTGAAAAAGGCTGTGCCGGCGCCAAGTTCCTGCAGAACTACTGGGGTCTGGATCTCAACGACGAAGCCTTTGTCCCCTATTACGAAAAGCTGCGCGACCTGAAACTTCCACTGATCGTTCACGTCGGCAGTGAATATGCCATCACATCGGACAAGCGCTATGAAGGCAGCGGCATGCTACGACTGCCTCTGGAATCCGGCGTCACCGTGATTGCTGCACACATGGGGCTGGGGCAGATCAACCACAAGCTGTTGCTCTGGCGTAACCTGTCCACGAATCCTGCCTGGTTCGATCGGGACTATTTCCACATCCTGGAAATGTTAGAAACCCATGAGAATCTGTACGCCGATCTGTCCGCCATGTTGATTCCCCTGCGTGCCCGGGCGTTGAAACATCTCTCGGATCAGAATCAGATCCGGCACAAGATTCTGTTTGGCACCGATTACCCCGTACCCTTCACCATCCGCTTCAATACCCACGGAATCGCGGCCGCAGATGCCAGACGCATTGCACAGACAGTAAATCCCTTTGATCGTTACACCGAAGCGCTATTGCAGTTTTTCCCGGAGGATCATCCGCTGTACACTAACCACCAGAAAATACTGATGAGCCGATGACCCCATGAACCGCAACAGCAGCTTTTTCAAGCAAACAATCCTGATTCTTGTCGCGCTTTGGGGTGTTTCTGCTTTCGCAGGTGAGCTGAAGCCTTTTCGTAGCGACGGCTGCAGCGCCTTTCCCGACGGCACCTGGGAGCAGAACCAGCTGTGGTTGCGCTGCTGTTATCAGCATGACCTTTCCTATTGGCAGGGAGGAACCAAATTGCAACGCCTGGTTGCTGATCATGACCTGGAGCAATGTGTGCGATCCGTTGGGGAACCCTACATTGCCGAACTCATGCTTGCCGGCGTCCGCGTGGGAGGCAGTCCTTACTGGCCAACACCTTTCCGCTGGGGATACGGCTGGTCCTATCTGCGTGGTTACAAACCCCTGAGTCCGGCAGAACATCAGCAGGTTCAAGCAATGCTGAAACAATCCCGGCGGGCGAGTCTCCTCGGTAAGCAATAGGCAAGCTTATGGATTAAAAACATCCAGATCCCTGGGAAACGAGACCGGTCCCTTGTAGTGCTGGCGGATCAGTTCAAGGGCCTCTTCCTTGTGATCACTGCTGCGTTTCATCAAGTGTGTCAGCAGCAGCCTTTTTACACCCGCTACCGCAGCCATCTTGCCGATATAGCTGGGCTTCATGTGCAGTAATTGGCCCGCTCCGGTCTGATCTTCGGGGATGGCATTATGCGCGACCAGGATGTCTGATCCTTTGGCCAGATCGGGCATGGTGTGGAAACGTCCACTCATGTCGCCGCTAAAGCTGATCACGCAACCGGCCAGCTCTACACGATAACCCAGAGCTGGCAGCACCGCATGATGCACCGACACCGCCGTAACCTTGATCCCATCCTTGTCATACACCTGCCGTTCATCCAGCAGTTTGTAGGATGTCTCTACCGTTTTGGGGAGTATTTTATAGCTGCTGCCCGCATCGGGGTTGATGAATGAATTCAGGTAGGGATACAGCCCGGTTTCTTTGTCGAACAGACGATTCAGAAACTGCTGGGCGGAAGGCAGATACTCATTTCCACTTGGACCAATCAGCACCAGGTCCTTCTTTCTATCCGTAAAAAAACCACCTTTTACATAAGCGGGAAAGTCCGAGCTGTGATCGATGTGAAAGTGGCTGAACAGAAACAGGTCCAGATCTTCGTAGGCAGCTCCACTACGCTTGAAGTTCTGTACCGTGCCAGCCCCGGCATCGACCACTACTCGCGCTTTGTCATCCAGCCACAGCAAATACCCGGTAGAGGCCTGGTTGCCCCACAACTCTGGCCCCGTTGTGCCCAACATCTGCAAGCGTACGCGCTCGGACTGACATTGAGCAGCACCACTGGATATCGGTAGTACCAACAGAAATACAAGCCACAGGACACTTATGGCAGCTTGCTGCCGCATCAGCTTCCTCATGAATTTCCCGACTTTCCGTGTGCACATCTGACCGGGGACAAGAGTCATGCTGGCTGTTGCACAAACACCCGGGGAAGGATGAATGTGGACTTGAAGGTGGAAAAGTCGGCTACAGGACCGATTCGCTTTATATTGAACGCATCCGTTATATGATGGTAGTTCACGCCAGTATTGAACGAAAATCCTATGCTGTATCCCGCCTTGCGGGCATTGTTCTTGGTTCTGTCACTGAAATGCCTGTAGCCGCCGACCGGATATGCGATGGATTTGATTTCATGACCCAGTTTATTCTGCAAAAAAGCCCTGGAATCCTGCAATTCCTGCAATTCCTCTTCATCCGAAACGGTGTTAAGCACACGGTGAGATACGGTATGTGAACCGATACTGAGGAGCTTCGTATTTGCTATCTCCTTTATCTGATCCCAGTTCATCAGTTCCTGCGCCTGTGTATTCCTGGATGGAAAATCCACCTCGCAGAGTAGTGATAGCTCAGTCAGAAAATTTATTGACTCTTCATATTTGGTGGTGCCCATATGCGTCACCAATAGCCTTGTAACTTTCTCCCTTTGCTCAGGCGTAGAAAGCTTCAGGTAAGTACCGTTGAAAGGGATCGCTTCTTTGCCGGTATGCTTGATGAAATAAGCAATGATATCCCACCAGCCTATGTTGGTATTTTCAATACTGTCTGTCGGAATGAAGAATATGGCCGGTACACGATATTTTTGCAGCACCGGCACAGCAAGCTCGTAGTTGTCCTTGTAACCATCATCGAAAGTAATCAGCGCACTTTTTTTTGGCAGTGGCTCAGCAGATCGGGCCAGGCGGACAACCTCATCTTCACTCAAAAGGTTGGCGTGCTTGCTGAGAAAAGCCATCTGTCGATCGAATTCAGTCACAGATGGACCAAATACGCCAGAATCAAATTTTGTTTCCAGTCTGTCACCATATATCCGGTGATAATTGATGATGACCAATGTATTCCCTGAAAGCAGGTCGAGCATGTTGAGCAAACGTGTTTTTTCCAAAAACGCCGACAATAAGTATTTCTTGTTCTTCATTCTGGTCTTCTTCTACCCTGTCAAAATTCCTTATCCCGTTACCTGATCTCTTTCATCTTTTTATATATTCTACGTGCGTTTTTTTCGACCCAACTGCGCAAGTTCTTTTTTTTCAGTATCACCCATAACATGCGTCTGCTGTTGGTTGCCAGGCTCTTTTTATACTGAGAGTCACCCGCGAGAAAATCATATATACCATAACCACGTTCGGCATTCATCAATACGGCGAAATAGTGAGAAATCAATCCTGGTCTGGCATGATTGCTTTCCATGTAATTGAATCCACATTGATAAAACAAAACATTGTTCCCATGGATAAAATTATACAGATAACCGATAGTGGCCTGATCAGAATAAACATGAATAAGCTGCACAATCCCTTGATTAAAATGCCTTTCTATCAGCATCTTATGAAATTCGCAAAAATATTGATTGGCAAATGAGCCCTCTCTCCCTCTTTGTATCCACTCGCGTTGATGCAGCTCTGCCAAGGCGTCCAGCATTTTCAAAGCTTCGCCTGATGTTTTTGCTACATGTGTTTGGATTTCACCGGTTTTGTTGTATTCACGTATAGATCTTCTGATCTGCTGCCTTCTGTTTGAACTCAGCAATCCTGCATAATTCATTTCTGCAACTCGCACCTTCTCTAATTCTACATAGTAGGAGTTGCTCTCACGTTCAATCTCTACGATGAAGTCCAGTTCTCCAGCTTTCTTGAGGAGGTCAACTTCCAGGCAAAGATTGTCTGCCAGTCCTGGGAGACACAATTCATCCCAGTCGTCTACATCATTGCTACTGATCTCCTGGATGATGTCGATCTGAAGCTGGCGGGATACCAGCACCCCATTGTATTCAATGGTCAATTCGTCCAGGTACTCACTACCTGTCGAGTTCAATGACGCAAGCCTGTAGTGAAAGATGCCTTTCCGTTTGATATTTCTTCGTCCGAGGAAATAGGCTAAAACAGGCTCTTGACCGATATAGCCGACAACGAGATCCACTTTTTCACCCCTGGGGAGGGTCTGCAGCCAGGTTGAAAGCCATTCCCAGGAAAGAAAAAAGGATGCTTCGCCAGTCGCCAGCAGCTGTTTCCAGAGGCTTTCGACTTCGGCCAATTCCGATAACGCATCCAATGTCTTGTACTTAATGTCTTCCATCATTTTTTTTGGCAGGCGCGCATAGTTTCTGTAACCGATATTACTCATTCTGGCGTGAGAAAGTACTTTTGTACAGCGATGGTTAGGATTCCTGATGTTTACGGACTTGAAGGCCTGTCTATTCTGGCAACCGCATCTGCTTTCTGCTTTTGTCACAATCGGTATAATAGAGCTTTACTATCGCTATTGGGGAAGAAACTTGTCTCAGGTAGACCAGTTTGAAAGTGTTTTTCGCTCGGCCTACAAGGCTGTATTTTCCTATGAACGAGTCAAACTGGCATCCGTGCTATTGGTAACAGACCTGCAGGATACTGCTGCCCAAAGCTATCTCAACAGGATCAAAGCCTTTCTGCAGCAAACCCGAAATGGAAATGATTGCGACTATTTCCTTGTCGAGGGTAGCGAATTTGACACCACGAGCGATCTCCTGGCATTGCTGCAACAGTATCAACCAGACCTGATATGCACCTATCGCAATCTGCATAGCAGCGCATGGCGGTTTCCGCATTCGCTGGGAGAACACCTCGATGTATTGCTGCAGAAAACCGACATACCGGTACTGGTTCTGCCCCATCCTGAGGCCGGGTATGAGGCAGATCATGCACTTCAGGATACGTCGGAGGTCATGGTGGTTACCGACATGCAGGCCATCAATGACCAGCTCATCAATCATGCTGCAGCTTTTTGCCATCCCGGCGGCAATCTCTATCTGACACACGTGGAAGACCAGGTCGTATTCGAGCATTATATGGATGCCATCTCCAAAATCGATGTGATCGATACGGGACTGGCACGCAAGCGCCTGAAGGAGCAGTTGTTGAAGGAACCCGAAGACTATTTTCACTCCTGTTCAAATGTGCTGCATGAACACATCCCGCAACTGAATATCCGCTCCCTGGTAAGCTTTGGTGAACTGGTGGCAGAGTATCGCCATCAAATCGAATCACTGCAGCTGGATCTGCTGGTATTGAGTGCCAAGGACGAGCGACAGCATGCGATGCACAGCATTGCCTACCCCCTGGCCGTGGAACTACGCCAGATTCCCCTGCTGATGCTGTAGGAAGTCCTGATCAAGTCATGAACTCGTATCTTGAGCCCAGAATCTCCAGCGTCTTTGTTGCAAATCTTCGTAATAGCCTGCTATTACGTGCAATTTGCGCCTTGAATCTGATCATTCTGAATCACAATCTACTTCGTCCAGACTCGATCAGGATTTCCTATAGGTAAACCGTTCATGGAAAACGTACATCACGCCGTATCCGCCGGCACGACCTATCTGTTTGTTATCATTCTGGTGGCCATGATCCTGTCTCTGGCACTGGAAGAGAAACTCCATGCCAAGAAATCCCTGATCGTGGGATTTTTCGCCATAGGCAGCCTGTTGCTGGCATCCATCCTCGGGTTGATGCCTTTCGGCGATATCATCATCCCCGGCGGCCAACGGCTGCACATGCCCATCTATATCGAAGCCGTGGACTGGGAAGTCATTGCCATTATCATCGGCTCCAGTCTGTTTGTGGATGTTACTTCCCGCTCAGGTCTTTTCAGCTGGGTCGCCATCAAGCTCACCAAGGCTTCAGCCGGTGACCCTCTGAAACTGCTCTGGTACTACGGCAGCATGACGGTTCTGTTCTCGGCGGTACTGAACAATGTCACGGCCATGATCATCGTGGGTTCTCTTACAGGTGTTTCCCTGAAAAAACTGGGGCAGGACAAGATGCTGCTGGGATTTCTGCTGATAGAAGGCCTGCTGACCAATATCGGCGGCCTGCTGACACTGATCAGTTCCGTGCCCAATATCATCGTGGGCAATGCGGCAGGCATCAGTTTTGTCACTTTCTTTATCAAGGCCAGCCCCTATGTGCTGGTAGCAGCTGTCGCCACGTTGCTGCTGGGAGCAAAACTGTTCCAGATTCAGTCTCTACAGACTGAACCAGAACGACAGCGGGCAGCATTGCTGATTGACAGCTTCGATGAAAAAGATGGCATCCGCAGCGCATCCTTTTTCTGGTTTTCCACCGCAGCCCTCGTGGCCTTCATCCTGGCCATCGCCACTACCTCCATCACACCAGTGATCAAGGATCTGGGTATGGGCTTTGTGGCCATGGCCTTTGCCGTCATCGTGCTGGCGAAATTCAAGCACGAGGTGAACGAGTTCTACCAAGCCATCGACTGGGATCTGATCCTGTTCTTCATGTCCCTGTTCGTTGTCATCAATGTCATGGAACACGCCCAGGTGCTGGATCTTATCGGCAAGGGAGTTGCCTGGATGATCGGCGATGGCGAAGGCAGCCTGGGCACGGCTGCCCTGTTGATCTCCTCCTCGGTGTTCAGTTCCGTCACCGACAATATCCCCCTGGCGGCCATGCTGGCAAAGATTTTGACGAGTCTTGATATCCCCGCTGAATCATCTCTGTGGTGGTCTGTGGTTTTCGGCGCCAACCTCGGCGGTAACATCACCCCCATCGGCAGTGCATCCACACTGGTGGCCGTTACCATCATTCACAAGTATCAGCTTAAACTCAGCTTCGGTGGATTCATCAAACTGGCATTGCCTTTTGCGATCATGCAGATTACCCTGGCCACGATCTATGTGCTGGTGATGCTATAGCATTCCTATGAGTTGCAGCAGCCAGGGCAACAGGACGGCGGTAGTCAGCGCCGACAAGGCCATGGCCAACCCGGAAAAAGCACCCATTTCCTTGTTGAGTTGGAAGGCACGTGCGGTACCCATGCCGTGAGCGGCGATACCCAATGCCACACCTTTCACCGCATCGTCACGAATACGCAACAACCTGAACAGGGTGGTGCCCATCACCGCGCCGATGATGCCCGTAGCCACCACCAGCACGGCCGTCAACGAAGGCAACCCGCCGATCTGCTCAGATATCCCCATGGCTACCGGTGTGGTCACCGATTTGGGCGCCAGGGATAGCTGTGTCTCGATGCTTGCACCCAGCATCCAGGCAATGCCGATCGAGCTTCCCGCGCCCACGATTGCACCTGTCACCAGAGTTATAACAAGGGGCAGCAGGCGCTTTCTGATCTTTGCGCACTGCTGGTACAGGGGTATGGCCAGCGCAACGGTCGCGGGCCCCAACAGAAAATGCACGAACTGTGCTCCCTCGAAATAAGTGGCATAGGAAACCCCGGTCAGCTTGAGAAAAACAATCAACACCAAGATGGCAGTCACTACGGGGTTGAGCAAGGGGTTGGCATTACTGAACTGGTACAGACGATACCCTAGGCTGTAGGCTATCAGCGTTACGGTCAGACCAATCAGGGGCGTGGTGGAAAGATAGACCCAGATAGTTGCCAGGTCGGGTTCAGCCATTGTCGCTCGCTCCTGCCGAAAACAGCCGGGTAGCCAACTGCATGACCAGGGCGCTTACCACCAGGGTAACCAGCGTACCCAGGATCAGCGCAGCCATGATGGGCAACCATTCCTGCTGCAAGCGCTGGAAATACACCATCATTCCCACGCCGGCCGGCACAAACAGCAGGGATAAGTGACTCAGCAACGCGGTGGAGGCTGTTTCAACCGCCAGCGGCACACCCTTACGCAGTAACAAGCTGAGAAACAGCAGCACCATGCCCAGCACTGGGCCCGGCACCGGCCACTGCAGCAGATGAACGCCGATCTCGCCGATGAGCTGATAGATCAACAGCACGGTCATGCCATTGAGGAATTTCATCGACGCGCTTCCTTCCCCGGCTTGTACAAGCCGTAGATGGCGTGGTCAACAATGCCGGTTGATAGCTTCTCTGCATTGCCGACAACCCCTTCCAGCGTCATGCCAAGGCGTTCACACAGTTCACGGCTGGGGCGATTTTTCGTAGCCACATGCACCTCCACCTTTTCCATGCCCATGTTCTCGAACGCATGGAGCATCAGGCATTTGCAGCTGCGGCTCATAACGCCCTGTCCCTGAGCAGACTCAGCCAGCCAATAACCGATTTCCACCTTTTTCAGATCTGCTCTGATCCTGTTGTAGCTGATAATGCCGACGATGCTGTCCTGATATTCGATGGCACATACCAGTTCCCTTCCATTGGCAAAACCGGTCACAGACCGTTTGGTGAAAGCCTGAATATCAGAAACAGCACGTGTATCCTCTACCCAGGGGAACCACTCGCCAAGATAATCCCGATTGGCATCGATCAGATCGAACAGGACAGGCGCCAGGCTTTCTTCAAGGAACACCAGCTTCAGGTCGGCATCGACGATCATACGGAACACAGCGCTACCCCTCCTGAATGCCGCTGCTACAGCAGGCGTATCGGCTCTTCTTCCGTCAACTGCAGAAGTCTGGAGGCCAGTTGCAAGCCATACTCGGTAAACTGTTCGAGATCGCCGGGGAATTCATCAGAACCCATATCCTGCTCGTCGTTGCCATAGAGAACCCGCACCCGATAACGCCCGTTGCCCCGCTGATTGGGCGGATTTTCTTCGGAAGTGATATACATCAGCGGCTCGGTTTCCGATACATCCACCAATGCCATGATGTACTTGTAGCTCACGGGATCCGTGCTTTCAATTTCCCCCAGTACCACCACGGAGAAATTATCGATTTCATAGCGACGCCTGGGAACGGCGGTCTTGATATGTGGTGCTTTCATAGCTGCTTACCCGATAAAAGCATTACAAAAATAGGGAT
The DNA here is from genome assembly GCA_964522855.1 of uncultured Sedimenticola sp. Classification (GTDB taxonomy): domain Bacteria; phylum Pseudomonadota; class Gammaproteobacteria; order Chromatiales; family Chromatiaceae; genus Thiolapillus. The sequence goes on along the minus strand of CAZFXI010000014.1, from coordinate 23,734 downwards.
TGAAATTCAATGT
>CAZFXI010000014.1:21028-23621 GCA_964522855.1 uncultured Sedimenticola sp. | reverse complement strand
ATCGATTTCCAGGATATTTCCTACTTTTCGGCACCAAAGAAAGCGGGAGACGGCCCCCAATCCCTGGATGAGGTTGACCCGGAATTGCTGGCTACTTATGAAAAACTGGGTATTCCCTTGGAAGAACAGAAGGCACTTGCCGGCGTTGCGGTCGATGCCGTGTTCGACAGCGTATCCGTGGCCACCACTTTCCGCAAACAACTGGCGGATGTGGGCGTGATTTTCTGCTCCATATCCGAAGCCGTACACGACTATCCCGAGCTCATCCAGAAATACCTGAGCTCTGTAGTACCCCATACCGACAATTTCTTTGCCGCCCTGAATGCCGCAGTATTCAGTGACGGCACCTTCGTGTATATCCCCGAGGGTGTCCGCTGCCCCATGGAGCTCTCCACCTACTTCCGCATCAACGAGGCCAAAACCGGCCAGTTCGAACGCACCCTTATCGTGGCGGAAAAAGGCAGCCAGGTCAGTTACCTGGAAGGTTGTACCGCCCCCATGCGGGACGAGAACCAGCTCCACGCCGCCGTGGTGGAATTGATTGCCATGGAGGATGCAAAGATCAAATACTCCACAGTGCAAAACTGGTATCCGGGGGACGAGAACGGCGTGGGCGGTATCTACAACTTCGTCACCAAGCGCGGCGATTGTCGTGGTAACCGCTCCCATATCTCCTGGACCCAGGTGGAAACCGGCTCGGCCATCACCTGGAAGTATCCCAGTTGCATCCTGCAGGGCGATGATTCTGTGGGAGAATTCTATTCCGTTGCCGTGACCCGCGGATACCAGCAGGCAGATACCGGCACCAAGATGTACCACATCGGTAAAAACACCCGCAGCACCATCGTTTCCAAGGGTATCTCCGCCGCCCATGGGCAGAATGCCTATCGGGGGCTGGTGCGCATGGGAGTGAAGGCCGAAAATGCTCGTAACCATACCCAGTGTGATTCACTGCTCATCGGTGATCAGTGCGGCGCTCATACCTTCCCGTATATCGAAGTGCGCAACCCCACGGCCAAGGTAGAGCATGAAGCCACCACATCAAAAATCAGTGAAGACCAGCTTTTCTACTGCCGCCAGCGTGGCCTGAAGGAAGAGGATGCCGTGTCCATGATCGTCAACGGCTTCTGCAAAGAAGTGTTCAATGAACTGCCCATGGAGTTTGCCGTGGAAGCGCGCAAGCTGCTCAACATCACGCTGGAAGGCGCCGTAGGATAACTCAGGAGTTACAGAACAATGCTTAGTATCAAGAATCTGCATGTCAACGTCGACGGCAAGGAAATCCTCAAGGGGCTGAACCTGGAGGTGGGCAAGGGTGAAGTCCATGCCATCATGGGTCCGAACGGCTCGGGCAAGAGCACCCTCTCCTATGTGCTTTCCGGCCGGGATGGCTATGAAGTTACTCAGGGAGAGGTGGTTTTTGAAGGCAGGAATCTGCTGGAAATGGCACCGGAAGAGCGCGCATGGGCAGGCATCTTCCTCGCGATGCAATACCCGGTGGAACTGCCCGGTGTCAACAATATGACCTTTCTGCGCGAGTCTCTGAACGCCATCCGCAAGGCCCGCGGTGAGGAAGAGCTGGATGCCGTGGCTTTCATGAAACTGATCAAGGAAAAGGCGGCCAGCGTCAAACTGGACGACAAGCTGCTCAAACGCAGCGTCAATGCGGGTTTTTCCGGTGGCGAGAAAAAACGCAACGAAATCCTGCAAATGACCCTGCTGGAGCCCAAACTGGCAATCCTGGATGAGACAGACTCCGGCCTGGACATCGACGCCCTGCGTATCGTGTCCGATGGCGTCAACCTGCTGCGCAATCCCGAGCATTCCATCATCATGATCACTCATTATCAGCGCCTGCTGGATTACATCCAGCCCGACTTCGTGCATGTACTGGCGGACGGTCGCATCATTCGCTCCGGTGGCAAGGAACTGGCCCTGGAGCTTGAAGACAAAGGCTACGGCTGGGTGCTGGAGGAAGATGCGGCATGACACAGTCCAGCACCAGCAACTGGGCAAGGGAACTGACCCGGCAAGGCAGCACCCCGGCCCCGGCAGATTGGCTGGCCGCCCTCCGCCAACAGGCGGAAGTTCAGCTGGACAGTCTTCCGCAGCCCCGACGCAAGCTCGAAGCCTGGCGCTACAGCCGGGTGGATACGTTGCTGAAACAGCAATTCACACCTGTAGTGAAGGCACCTCAAAGCGGTGCCCTGAAGAAGCCCAATAGTACCAGTCCCCATGTGCTGGTGTTCGTGGATGGCTGGTTCAGCCCTGCCCTGTCCAATACCAGCAGCCTGCCCGGCGGCGTTACGTTGACCAGCATCCATCAGGCTTTGGAAGATGGCGACCAGCGGCTAAGGCAGAACCTGGGCGGCATTGCCAATGCCGGGGAAAACCTGTTCACCGCGCTGAACACGGCGTTGATCAATGACGGCCTGTTCCTGCAAGTTGCTGCAGATACGCGCATCGAGGAACCCATCGAAGTGTTTTATCTGAACACGGTTTCTGATCAGGCACTGCTGGTGCAGCCACGCAATCTGATTGTGATGGAACAGAATGCAAAGGCAACCCTCGTCGAGCATTTTCTTGGCGGTGA
>CAZFXI010000014.1:16925-20928 GCA_964522855.1 uncultured Sedimenticola sp. | reverse complement strand
GCCGTGTTCGACGGACGTATCCTGGTGGATCAGGTGGCACAACTGACCGATGCGCAACTGACCAACGACAATCTGATGCTCACTCGCAATGCCGAAGTGGACACCAAGCCGCAGCTGGAAATCTATGCCGATGATGTCAAATGCAGCCACGGTACTACGGTCGGCCAGCTCGATCCGCAACAGATCTTCTATCTACGCTCAAGAGGTATCGAAGAAACCACCGCGACCCATATGCTGTGTCAGGGGTTCGCCCAGGAAATCATAGATCACATCCATCTGGAGCATTTGCGCGAACAGGCACTACAGAGACTGCAGGACACACTGGAGAAATTGCCGGAATGACGAACACAGACACTGTAGACAGCACGCTAGAACAGCAGGTTGTGGAAGCAATCAGGACCGTATACGATCCGGAGATCCCGGTTAATGTCTATGATCTTGGGCTGATCTATGACATCGATATCGATGCCCACAACAAGGCCCACATCCGCATGACTCTCACCGCACCGGCCTGCCCCGTGGCCGGCATTCTGCCCGGCCAGGTGGAAACAGCTGTCAGGAACGTGGAAGGCATCGACGACGCCACGGTGGAACTGGTGTGGGATCCGCCCTGGAGCCAGGACCGCATGAGTGAAGAAGCACAGCTCGCTCTGGGGCTTTTGTAACGGAGAAAGAACATGAACATACAATTGACAGAAAACGCCGCACGACACGTCAAGAAGATGCTGGCCACACAGGAACAGGCCATCGGTCTGCGCCTCGGCACCAAGAAGTCCGGCTGCACGGGTTTTGCCTATGTGGTGGACTATGCAGATGCCGTTGGAGAAAATGATCAGGTGCTGGAAAGCCATGGCATAAAGCTCATCGTTGATCAGGAGAGCCTACCCATGCTCGATGGCCTGGAGCTGAATTTTACCAGCGACAATCTGCTCAATCAGGGCTTCGAGTTCAACAACCCCAATGTCAAGGATACCTGCGGCTGCGGAGAATCCTTCAACGTATGAGCATGAATCTGGATGAAATCGTCGATATCTTCGACATCCTCGGCGACTGGGATCAACGCTACCAGTATCTGGTGGAACTGGGCGAAAAGCTGCCTCCCATGCCCGAAGAATTCAAGACCGAAGACAACAAGGTCAAGGGCTGCATGAGCCAGGTTTGGGTGCATGCCTATCGTGACCGGGAGCAGCCCGAGCTCATCCACTTTCACGGTGATTGCGACACCAGCATCATCAAGGGCGTGCTGGCGCTTTTGATTCAACTGGTTGACGGGAAAACCGCAGAGGAAATCCAGCACATGGATGTGGACGAATTCTTCAGCCGCCTGAAGCTGGACGAACACCTGTCACCTAATCGACATTTTGGTATCTATGCCCTGGTTGAACTGATGAAACAACAGGCGGCTGCTCTGCCTCACTATTAATAAATAGCCACATACAAGGCAATGATGTCATCCATCTGCGCCAGGATACTATCCCGCGAACGGGTCACCAGCGATGGCGTTCTTCTTATTCAAAAGGCCACTCCTCGTAAAGACCTTGAATAGCCATAGCTTAGCAAGACAACCTTTGCTATATCATGTCATAAATATGGTTTTATGATCTTTTCCCTCACCTCTGTTCCTGGCCAATGGAAACCGCACCGCCTTCGTTGTCCGGAAAGCTGATGCCGAGCTTCAAGCCTCCCAGTTCAGATTTTCCAGCCGCCAACGAGCCTGCATACAAAGCCACGATTTCATTCGCCACTGCCAGTCCAATACCCTGTCCAGTTTGGGTTTCATCGACTCTCTTCCCACGCTGCAGTACAACTTCCCATTGCGTTTCCGGTATACCCGGGCCGTCGTCTTCGATCAACAATTCAAGACCCCCACGCATATAAGCACTGACACGTACCTGGCTTCGCGCATACTTGTATGCATTTTCGAGGAGATTGCCCAGCACCTCCATCAAGTCTGCCTTGTCACCAACAAAGACGGCTTCTGCATTCAGCGAGCGGCTGACCTTCAACCGCTTTTCAGCATAGATCTTCTCCAGTGCGGTCAACAGGCGTTCGACAAGGGGGGCGACGGCGACGGGCTCCATCAGCGTTGTACGTGCCGAAACTGCGGCCCGCTGCAGTTGATGCTGCACGATATGATCCATGCGCCGGAGCTGTTCTTTTGTTACGGCACGCAACTGCTCGCATGAAGCATCCTGATCCTGTAACACGGAATCGAGATAGGCCAGCGGCGTCTTGAGGCTGTGCGCAAGGTCATCCAGGCTGTTTCGATAGCGCTCTTGCGCCGCTCCCGCTTGTTTGATCAATGCATTCAGACTGGAAGTCAGCCCCTGCAGCTCACGGGGATACTCAGCCTGCAAATGTGTCGATTTCCCCTTCCGGATGGATTCCAGGTCTTCCTCGACCTCACGCAATGGTCGCAAGCCCCAACGCAATACCGTCGCCTGCACAATCAGCAACATCAGTGCCAGGCCAATCAGCCATGACCACAATGTCTGGCGGAAGCTGCCGACGGCCTGGTCAAGAAAACGCGCCTGTTCTGCAATATTGAAGGTAAATTCCTGACTGCCTCCCGCGTCATCTTCCCATTCCACACCATGAGAAAAGAGAAACAAGCCGTTCTCACGCCGCAGCGTGGTCTTGCCCGCCGACATCGAAGGACTGGTGGGAATCTGCAACCCCAATGTCGAAGGGGATCTCCAGAAGAGCTCCCCTTTCGCATCGGTGACAAAAGCATACAAGCCAGAATCCGGCTGTGAGAAACGGGGTTCCGGCAAAGTTTGTGGCAGCCGCATTTTTCCTTGTGTGTCGACGTCCGCCGCAGCCAGTAAACCGTACACATAAGATTGCAGTTTTTCCTGCAGCGCAGTTTTGCTACTGTCTCGAAACGCTGTTTCCAGCGCCCAGCCCGCGATTCCCAGAAACCCCCCCAATACGAGGGTGGCAACCAGCAACAATCGAAGATGGATGGAAGGCATCAACTACCGGTTTTTTTCAGTTGGAAGCAATAGCCCCGTCCCCGAAGTGTGAGAATGGGTTTGAGATCATTGTCCGGATCCAGTTTGCGGCGCAGTCGACTGAGCAGCACTTCGAGCACGTTACTGTCACGATCATAGTCCTGCTCATAGATGTGTTCCGTAAGTTCTGTCTTGGAGATGACTTCTCCTGCATGCAACATCAGGTATTCCAGTACCCGGTATTCATATGCAGTCAGTTCTACACGTTTCCCATTCACCGTTAGCTGTTGTGACATCGTGTCGAGGCTGACGCCATCAAACCGAAGTACCGGCGTGGCCCAGCCACCACTGCGTCGCAACAGGGCATTGAGGCGTGCCAGCAGTTCCTCGAACTGGAATGGCTTTACGAGATAATCATCGGCGCCTGATTCCAGCCCTTCTACTTTCTCTTCCCACCGCCCCCGAGCGGTCAGAATAAGAATGGGAAAGGTCTTGCCTCCGCTGCGCAAGCGACGAATCACATCCATCCCGGGCAAGTCCGGCAGACCCAGGTCGACAATTGCCAGATCAACAGGCAGTTCTCGCCCCAGATAGAGTCCTTCAGTCCCGTTGACTGCCTGTTCAACAGCATAGCCTTTTTTCTCGAGTTGGGACGCCAGTTGTTTCAGCAGCGGAATCTCGTCTTCGACAAGGAGCAGGCGCATGGAATCAACGATGCCGTTTGATGGTTCTGCCCGTACTCGGATCGATACGGAACCGGCGTACCTTTCCCTCGCCAGTGAGCACGCGAATACGGTATCCTGAATCAGTTTCTTCAGCAGACAAGATGCGCCCCTCGGTTTGTGAGCGTACCCGGTCAACCACCTCGTCAAGACTCAGGTAAGCTGCACTACTTTCCATTTTCATCGTGTGCCGCATGTCCGCATTCGGATGCTGCTTGCGCTTTCCTCGATCCCCCGCAAAAACAGACCCGAAACAGAACGCCAACAGCAACATTGCCACCGACTTGCGAGTTACTTGAAAACCAAAACGACTGTTCATCAAAATCT
>CAZFXI010000014.1:0-16825 GCA_964522855.1 uncultured Sedimenticola sp. | reverse complement strand
ATTGCCACCGACTTGCGAGTTACTTGAAAACCAAAACGACTGTTCATCAAAATCTGTTCATTAGCTGATACTTGACACTCATTCTACACCGTCGCAAGATGAGAACCACCTGCATCAGGATAGCGGATCCTTTATGAACCCACGCTGAATCAGGTTCGGCGGATTTGCGATATACATTATTGACCCGGTAGCAATATACATCGCATTCAGATCTGAAGCATCTAACCGATTGATATTATAAAGCAGGCCGCCGCATTCCGGCCCCTGGGCTGCGTTAGCAAAGCTTGCTGCAGAGCACATCACTGCCGTACTGTGCACCTACTCGCCGCGAGTGAAAACCGTCTGTTTGGTTACTCAACACCAGTAAGAAACGGATCAGCTTTTGCATCCTCTGGCATAGCTGGGGTACCCTGTCCTCTCCCCAGTCATCCAGTCAAGGCAAATGACCACAGATCAGATCCTGCTGTTCAGCTTGTTGTTCTTTGTTTTTGTATTTCTGATCTGGGGCCGCTGGCGCTATGATCTGGTGGCGTTCGTCGCACTGATTGCCGCACTGTTACTCGGCGTGGTTCCCAAGGAACAAGCTTTCTCCGGTTTTGGTCACCCCGCTACCATCATCATTGCCCTGGTCCTGATTGTTTCCAAAGGCTTATCCAATTCTGGCGCCATTGAACTGATCGCTAAACAAATAAGCCGATTTGCTTCTTCCCTGCAAACACATATTGCAGCGATGGCCACTATTTCCGCACTATTGTCTGCGGTGATGAACAACGTTGCCGCCCTGGCGATGTTGATGCCAGTAGACATTCAGGCCGCAATCAAAGCCAAACGCAGTCCTTCCCTGACCCTGATGCCGCTATCCTTTGCATCCATACTCGGAGGGCTGATTACCCTCATCGGCACACCTCCAAATATCATCATCGCCGAGTTTCGTCAGACAGCATTCGGAGAAAGCTTCGGCATGTTCGACTTCACTCCAGTGGGTCTGGCCTGTGCAGTTGTTGGTGTACTGTTTGTGACCACGATAGGGTGGCGTTTGCTGCCAGAGGGGCGTATCAGCCGTGATTCCACCCAGGAATTGCTTGATACAAGTGGCTATATAGCAGAGCTACACGTTCCGGAAGACTCACCCGTTATTGGAAAACCCGTGCGTGAACTGGACAGCATCGCCGAGGAAAACGATGTAGCCATCATCGGCCTGGTGCGGCGAGGAAAACGCCTTCCCGGACAGGCAAGAATGACCGAAATAAGGAAGGGAGATGTGCTTGTAGTGGATGCCACACCAAAGAACATGGACAAATTCGTCGGTGAACTCAAGCTCGACTATTCAACCAGAGGGAAGGACAGCAGCCCACTCAGCACCGAAGATATGGCTCTTTGGGAAGTCGTGGTACCAGAAGGCGCCCGAATAGAAGGGCGTACCGCACAATCCTTGCAACTGCAGTATCGTCATGGCACTACCTTGCTGGGGGTGTCACGCCAGGGCAAGCAGTTTCGTGAACGAGTGCGTCATCTGAAGATCAAGGAAGGTGACGTGTTGCTGCTGTACGCTGCCAGCGACAGTCTTCCGGAAATCAGCCAATGGCTGGGGACATTGCCATTGGCTGGACGCAACCTCGATCTGATCAAGCGTCACAAGGCCTGGTTGGCTGTGGGACTTTTTGCGTTGGCCATCCTTTTTGCCAGTCTGGAAATGGTATATCTATCCGTCGCCCTGGCGGTGGTCGTGGTCGGCTACATATTGTTCAATATCGTCCAGGCGCGGCACGTCTATACTTCCATCGAATGGCCGGTCATCGTCCTGTTGGGATCGATGATTCCCATTGGTAGTGCTCTTGAAAGCAGTGGTGGCACAGCGCTGATTGCCGATGTGATTACCACCTTGTCTGCCGGCTACTCACCGGTAGTGGTGCTGACAATGCTGATGGTCGTTACCATGACGCTGTCTGATGTCATGAACAATACGGCGACCGCCGTGATTGCAGCCCCCATTGCTGTCGATATTGCCCATCGTCTGGAGGTCAGTCCTGATCCATTCCTGATGGTAGTGGCGGTAGCCGCATCCTGTGCCTTCCTCACACCCATCGGGCACAAGAACAACACCTTGATCATGGGGCCTGGTGGTTATCGCTTTGGAGACTACTGGCGAATGGGATTGCCGCTGGAAATTCTGATCATTCTGGTATCAATCCCGATGATCATGTGGGTCTGGCCTTTACAGGGCTGAGATGGCCGCCTGGCACACAGCAAGTAGCGATGCAGGGAAGATTCCATAGTACAACATGGCAAGGCCGTTGACGGAAATGGCCATTCGCGCATCCACGTTGGCGACGATTGGCGTCTGCGAGATAGGCTGGTCGAAATAGATAACCTTGATCACTCGCAGATAATAGAAGGCACCGATCACGGAGAATAATACGGCAACCAAAGCTAGCCACAGCATGCCGGCATTCACTAGGGCATCCAGCACGAACAGCTTGGCGAAGAAGCCGACGGTCGGAGGTACACCTGCCATTGAGAACATGATCAGCATCATCATGGCCGCCAGCCACGGGCTGCGTTTGTTCAGGCCTTTGAGATCATGGAGATTTTCGGCTTCCACACCCTTGCGGCTGAGTATGGCCAGCAGGCCAAAACCACCGACAGCCGTCAGCGCATAAACGATGGTGTAGAACATGGCAGCGGTATATCCCTTTCCAGCACCGGCCAGCAGGCCCAGAAAGATGAAACCGACATGGGAAATCGTGGAATAGGCAAGCATGCGTTTGATATTGTCCTGAACCAGCGCAACGATATTACCCAATGCCATGGACAGTACCGCCAGGATGATCAGCATACCCTGCCAGCCCTGCGGTCCCATATCCGGTCCCAACCCGCCCATACCCTGAACGAGGATGCGCATGGCCATGGCAAATGCGGCAATCTTGGGTACGCTGCCCAGAAAAGCGGTAACCACCACGGGAGCGCCCTGATAGACATCCGGTGCCCACATGTGGAACGGTACGGCACCAAACTTGAAGGCGATACCGATGAGCACAAACACCAGGCCAAAGGTCAGCACAGTCTGATCAGCTTGTCCGCTGGCGATGACTTTGGCGACGCCGGCGAAATCAAGCATACCGGTAGCGCCATAGATCATGGAAATGCCATACAGCAACATGCCTGAGGCCAGCGCACCGAGTACAAAGTATTTCATCGCCGCTTCAGAGCCCTTTTTCGAATTGCCATCGAACGCAACCAGAGCGTACAGGCTGAGGGCCAACAGTTCCAATCCCAGATACAAGGTCAGGAAACTGCCGGCAGAAACCATGATCATCATACCCAGGATGGCCAGCATGCCGAGCACGTAGAACTCGCCTTTGAACAAATCTCGCTCCGTCAGGTAGCGACGGGAATAAATGAAGGCAAAAATACCCACACTCAAGAGAGCAATTTTCAGCACACTACCCATGGCGTCAACCACATAGCTGCCCTGCATGATTACCCGGGTACTGTCGTCTCCCCACATGACTGCGGTTATAGTTGCCAGCAACGCGGCCAATGATAATCCGTAGGTAAACATGCGTTTGTTCTGATCAAGAAAAAGATCCAGAATCAGAATGACGGCAATCGCCGAGAGCAACACGATCTCCGGCAACAGTGACAGCAATGTTGAGGCATTAAAATCCATCAGGTTTACCTGAAGTTACAGTTTCGGAATGGCAATGTGATTGGCCAGATTGGTGATGGACGCATCCATGACCTGAATCAGTGGCTCAGGCCACAATCCGAGCACCAGCACGGCAATCGCCAGAGAAGCCAGAACCAGCGCTTCCCGCTTGTTTATATCCTGCAAGGCAGCCACCTTGTCGTTGGAGATCTCACCAAAGACCACTCGTTTGACCATCCACAAGGTATAGGCAGCGCCGATAATCAGTGTGGTCGCTGCCAGGAACGCAAACCAGAAATCCGCACGGAAACTGGCCAGGATTACCATGAACTCACCGACGAATCCGGATGTTCCAGGCAGGCCAGCATTGGCCATGGCAAAGAACACCATGAAAGCGGCGAACCAGGGCATGGTGTTCACCACGCCTCCATAGTCGGCAATCTCTCGGCTGTGCATGCGATCATAAAGCACCCCGACGCACAGGAACATGGCGGCGGAAATAAAACCGTGCGACACCATCTGCACCATGCCGCCCTGCATGCCCAGCACGACGCCGTTGCTGACCTCCGGCTTGGCCATGATGATAAAGGCGATAAAGAAACCCAGGGTCACAAAGCCCATGTGTGCGATGGATGAATAGGCGATCAGTTTTTTCATGTCGCGCTGCACCAGCGCCACAAATCCGATATAGACCACCGCGATCAGCGACATGCCGATGATCAGCCAATCCAGTTCCTTGCTTGCATCCGGGGTGATGGGCAGGCTGAAGCGCAGAAAACCGTAACCACCAATTTTCAACATAATGGCCGCCAGGACCACGGAGCCACCTGTGGGTGCCTCGACATGCGCATCAGGCAACCAGGTATGTACCGGCCACATGGGCACCTTCACCGCAAAGGCGGCCAGGAAAGCCAGGAAGATCAGTATCTGTTCGGTCAGGTCCAGCTTGAGTGTGTGGAAACCGAGGATCTCCATGCTGCCAGATTGAAAATACATATAGATCAGCGCCACCAGCATGAACACCGAACCCAGGAAGGTGTACAGGAAGAACTTGATCGTGGCATACACCCTGTTTGGCCCACCCCAGATACCAATGATCAGGAACATGGGAATCAGCATCGCTTCCCAGAACACATAGAACAGCATGGCGTCGAGTGCGGAGAATACGCCTACCATCACACCTTCCATGATCAGGAAAGCTGCCATGTACTGGGACGGCTTGTGCTGAATCACCTGCCAACCGGCAATAACCACCAATATGGTGATAAAGGTAGTCAGAATGATCAGCGGCATGGAAATACCATCCACACCCAGGTGGTAATTGACCTTGAAGGATTCTATCCAGGGAATATTTTCCTGAAACTGCATGGCAGCTGTGCCGGATTCAAACCCTGTATACAGCAGCAGACTGAGCAGGAACGTCAGCACAGCAACCGTCAGGGCCAGCCAGCGACTGACATCGGGCGCCTTGTCGCCGCTAAACGCCACCAACAGGCCACCCAGGACGGGCAACCAGATTACCGCACTCAAAATTGGCCAATCTGCACTCATTATCTTCTATCCAATCCTTAACTCAGCGAACCACGAACCAGAACAACAGACCCAGCAGGCCCAATATCATGGCAATAGCATAGTGATACAGATAACCGCTCTGCATCCAACGCACCGCCTGAGCCAGCACACCGATCGAGCGCGCTGAACCGTTTACTGCAATCCCATCGATGAGGGTTTTGTCACCCACATTCCACAACAGCTTTCCTGTGAGCAGACTGCCACCGGCGAAAATGAGTTGATTGAACTCATCGAAACCGTACTTGCGATCCAGCAGTGCATACAGCCAGTCGAAGCGAATGCGCAAATCCTGAGCAATGGAAGGCTTCATCAGATACACATACCAAGCGACAGCCAAACCACCCATGGCAAGCCAGAATGGCAGTGCCATCACGCCATGGGAGATGAACCCGATCTGATTGTGATAATGCTCACCGATTTCTCCCAGCGTATCGTGAGCAGAAGCCACATGCAGCACGCCCTTGAAGAAATCACCGAACAGCATGGGTTCGATGGCGAACCAACCGATAAACACGGACGGTATCGCCAGAAGTACCAGGGGAATAGTTACCACTGCCGGGGATTCTTTCAGATGATCCCTGGCATGCTCGTCCCTCGGTCCCTTGCCGTGGAATACCAGGAAGTACATACGGAAGCTGTACAGCGCCGTCACAAACACGCCGGCAACCAGCAGCCAATGAGCATAGTCAGCTCCCACGATCTGGGAATGGCCGACCGCTTCGATAATCGCGTCTTTTGAGAAAAACCCGGAGAAGCCAGGGAAGCCGATAAGGGCCAAGGAACCCAGCAGAGCGGTTATCCAGGTAATCTTCATATACTTGCGAATGCCACCCATATTGCGGATATCCTGCTCATGGTGCATCCCGATGATGACAGAACCAGCCGCCAGGAACAGCAGTGCCTTGAAAAACGCATGGGTCATAAGATGGAACAGACCTGCCGCATAGGCGGATGCCCCCAGAGCCGCAACCATGTAACCCAGCTGTGACAGTGTGGAATAGGCCACCACCCGCTTGATGTCATTCTGCACGATGCCGATCAGCCCCATGAAGAATGCGGTAGTCGCGCCAATGATGAGCACGAAACTCAGCGCCGTCTCGGACAGCTCATAGAGCGGCGACATGCGCGCTACCATGAAGATACCGGCGGTAACCATGGTCGCAGCGTGAATCAACGCCGATATGGGCGTCGGGCCTTCCATGGAATCCGGCAACCACACATGCAACGGCATCTGCGCCGATTTTCCCATGGCGCCGATAAACAACAGGATGCAGATCACGGTCATCAAAGACCACTGACTGTCACCCCAGATGTTGATGGTATCTCCAGCATGATCCGGTGCGGCACTGAATACCTGCACATAATCCAGGCTGTTGAAATACATGGCTACCGCGGCGATACCCAGGATAAACCCGAAATCCCCGATCCGATTTACCAGGAACGCCTTCATGTTGGCGAAGATGGCTGATTCCCTCTTGAAATAGAAACCGATGAGCAGGTAGGACACCAGACCCACGGCTTCCCAGCCGAAGAACAGTTGCAGGAAGTTATTGGACATGACCAACATCAGCATGGAGAAGGTGAATAGCGCAATATAGCTGAAGAAACGCTGATAGCCTTCCTCATGGGCCATGTAACCGATGGTGTAGATATGCACCATGAGAGACACGAATGTCACTACGGTGATCATCATGGCCGTCAGGTTATCCACCAGGAAACCCACATGCATCTGCAAACCATCGACTACCATCCAAGTATAGATATTCTCGTTGAATACCGGCACGCCGTTCATCACATGTTGCCAGAACACATAGGCCGACAGCGCGAACGACACAGCAACACCCAGGATGGCTGCCCAGTGCGCGCCAGCCCTGCCTATCTGGTTGCGGAACAGGCCGGCAATGACGGAACCTGCAAGCGGTGCCAGTACCAGGGCGAGATAGATGGTTTTCATGTCAATATCACCCATGGCATTATCCCTTCATGGTATCGAGGTCATCGACATCGATAGTATGGCGGTTACGGAACAACACGATCAGAATGGCCAGGCCAATGGCCGCTTCTGCCGCCGCCACCGTCAGGATAAAAAACACGAATACCTGACCATTCACATCCCCCAGGAAATGTGAGAAAGCGACAAAGTTGATATTGACCGCCAGTAACATCAGTTCGACACACATCAACAACACGATCAGGTTCTTGCGGTTGATGAAAATGCCGGCAACGCTGATCACGAACAGCAGCGCTCCCAGGATGAGATATTCAGACAGGGAAATCATCAGCCCTTCTCCTCCGCTGCCATCTTGATGATCTTCAGACGGTCTTTCTTTTTCACCATATGTTGCTCGGTGACGTTCTGCCGCTTGGTCTGGGGGCGCTTGCGCAGGGTCAGACTGATGGCGGCGATCATGGCCACCAGCAGGATTACTGCAGCGATTTCCAGAGCATACAGATGCTGGGTGAACAGTGACAGGCCCAGTTCCGCGGTATTGTTGTAATCAGCAGGCGCTGCTTCCGGTGCCGCATACTTGGCCAGCCCGAAATGCTTTGGTCCCAGCACCAGCACCATTTCTGCCAGCATCAGTGCTGCAACCACAATACCCAAGGGCAGATGCCGGATAAAACCGGCGCGTACGGCAGCAAGATCGATATCCAGCATCATGATGACGAACAGAAACAACACCATGACCGCTCCTACATATACCAGCACCAGCACGATGGCCAGAAATTCTGCTTCGGCCAGTATCCAGATGCCGGCCATATTGAAAAACGCCAAAACCAGAAACAGCGCTGAATGCACGGGGTTCTTGCGTGTAATCACCATCAGCGCAGCCCCGACCAGGATCACGGCAAACAGGTAAAACAAAAATTTCTCGAAACTCATGATTTGATCACCTGTATTTAGCCTGGGCTGCGCGGTCTTCCGCCAGCTGTGCCTCGTACTTTTCACCCATGGCCAACAGCTTTTCCTTGGTCATGATGTAATTGCCCGCCGCCTTGTCCGTGTCCTCGAAGTGATACTCGTACAAGCGTGTCTCGACAATGGCGTCTACCGGGCAGGATTCCTCGCAAAAACCACAGAAGATGCACTTGAACAAATCGATGTCATAGCGCGTGGTGCGGCGCGAACCATCTTCGCGAGGTTCGGCCTCGATGGTAATGGCATTTGCCGGACAGACAGCCTCACAGAGCTTGCAGGCAATACAACGCTCTTCACCGTTAGGATAACGGCGCTGGGCATGCAATCCGCGAAAACGTGGAGATACAGGCGCCTTCTGCTCCGGGTAATTCAGCGTAAATTTCTTGCGAAACAGGTAACGCCCCGTCACGCTCATACCCTTGAACAGCTCCAGCAGGAACAGGGAGCGGATGTAATGGATCATGGTTTTCATTACCTATCCCTCCTCACTGGAACCAGGGGCCGATATTGTAGACCTGTGCCGCGCCGACAACCACGATCCAGACAATAGTGATGGGGATGAAGACCTTCCATCCCAGACGCATGATTTGGTCATAGCGATAACGGGGAAAAGTCGCCCGGAACCACAGGAACAGGAACATGAAAAAGAAAGTCTTGGCCACCAGCCAAATGATCCCTGGTACCCAGGCAAACCAGGATTCCAGGAACGTACCCTGGAAAGGAGACAGCCAACCCCCCATAAACAGCAGGGCGGTCAAGGCAGAAATCAGAATCATGTTGGCGTATTCTGCCAAGAAGAACACCGCAAAAGCCATGCCTGAATAATCGACATGGAAACCCGCGACGATTTCGGATTCCCCTTCTGCCACGTCGAAGGGTGAGCGGTTGGTTTCCGCCACACCGGAGATGAAATAGATGACAAACAAAGGTAGCAGGGGCAACCAGTACCAGTGCAAAACACTGCCGGACTGCCCTTCAACGATCTGCCCCAAATTCAGACTTCCAGCAGCCACCAGTACGCCAACCAGGGCAAAGCCCATGGCGATTTCATAGGAGACGATCTGTGCCGCAGAGCGAATCGCACCCAGGAACGCGTATTTGGAGTTGGAAGCCCAGCCGGCAATAATCACGCCATATACACCGATGGAGGTCATGGCCAGCAGGTACAGCAGCCCCGCGTTGATATCCGCCAGTACCAGGCCGGTATCGAAAGGAAACACCGCCCACGCCGCCAGGGCCGGACCGATACTCAACAGGGGCGCAATGAGAAACAGGGTCTTGTCTGCATTGGTGGGCAGCACGATCTCCTTGAACATGAGCTTGACCGCATCCGCGATGGGTTGCCCCCAGCCCTTGGGTCCAACCCGATTTGGACCAAGTCTGACCTGCATGTAGCCGATGATCTTGCGCTCGGCATAGGTGTAATAGGCTACAAGGACCATTAAAGGCGCCATGATCACCACAATCTTGAGGATGATCTGGATCCACACCGGCAGCCATTCATAGAGTCCGATCAGAAAATCCATCACGCCTTCTCCAGTGAAACAGCGCCGAAACCTTCGCCCAGCAGTTCGCTACCGGGAACTCCCGTGGGCATCCAGACACAATTGCCGGGTACTCGATCATCCACCACCAGCGGCAGGGTCAGTTGCATATCACCCTGAACGAGCACAGCCGAATCACCATCTTCCAGTCCGAGCGCCTGGGCAAAAGCCTTGTTCACCCTCAGTCCGGCTTTCCAGCCATCCGGTGTATGCTGCAGGGCGCCTCCCCGGCGCACGAGCATGTCCACGTTGTAAAGGGGCACGCCGCCAATACGCTGCAGACTATCCGATTGCAGGCTGGCCGGAGTAGCCTCAGCATCTTGCAATGAATTACTGGGCGTGATTTCCCCGATGGCTTTCAATGCGTCATCGAGCACATCCCGGGACGATTCCTGATCGAAGCCCTGCTGATCTGTCAGATTGCCCAATACCCGCAATATCTTCCATCCAGGCCTGGCTTCCCCTACCGGGCGCGCTGCACCTTGAAAGGATTGTATATCGCCCTGCAGGTTCACGAAGCTCCCGGAAGTTTCCAGATTGGCAGCAACAGGCAGCACAATGTCGGCATGTTGTTTCAGCCATGAGCCCAGGTGAGTCGCCAGCGTAATCACTGTTGCGCTGGAAACCAGTTTGGCCATCGCTGCGGGATTGGCGGTATCGAATTCCGGCTCGACATTCATCAGTACGCAGGTATCCAGCCCCTGGGTCAGCATCTCCCCGGCGGAAAGCCCCCTGTCGCCGACATGAGTCAGCAAGGCCGCACCTGTGCTGTTGGCGCCCTCCCCGACGAAGCCAAGGTCCACTTCTGCAGCCTGGGCAATGTTGTTTGCCAACTGGCGCAGCAGAGAATAATCAGGATGCATTTGGGCCAGGCTACCCAGTAATACCAGACCCTGGTCGGCTCCTTTCAGCACCGTGGCAATGGCCTGATGAGTAGTTTCTGCCCGGACATCCACTCCCGCAGTATCTGCACCCAGAGCAGCTGCGACGCCGGCAAGATGGGCCACCATCTCCGCCGGATTGCCAACCAGCTTGTTGCTTAATTCATAGTTGAAGTCGTAATCGATGGGATTGATGGCCATGACCTGACAGCCAGCCAACACCGACTTGCGCACCCGATGATTGATCAGCGGTTGATCCTTGCGTAACCAGGAACCGACCAGCAATACGGCCCGATTGTCCTCCAGCTTGTCGAAACGCTGACCGAGCCAGGGTGTTGCAGGATCAGCCGCATCACCCCGGAAATCACTCTGGCGCAGACGATGATCGATATTGTTCGAACCCAGGCTCCACAATAATTTCTGCAGCAGGTGCATTTCTTCCAGAGTGGAACTTGGTGATACCAAAGCACCAAGACGCTCGGCTTTCACGCCCTTGAGCAGTTCCGCAGCTTCCAGCAACGCTTCCTGCCACTCCACTTCCTGCAGTTCGCCGTTCTTGCGCAACATCGGCTTTTGCAAACGGTCTTCGCTATACAATCCCTGATAGCTGAAGCGATCCCGGTCGGAAATCCAGGTCTCGTTCACCGCCTCATTGTCTTTCGGAACCACGCGCATCACCTGATGATTGCGTACGTGCACCTGAATGTTGGAACCCACCCCATCATGGGCAGCGATGGCGTCATGGGTGGTCAGTTCCCAAGCCCGCGCACGATAGCGGAAAGGCTTGGAGGTCAACGCCCCCACGGGGCACAGATCGATGATATTGCCTGACAGCTCGGAGCTGACGCTGTTTTCCACATACATGCCGATTTTCATGTGCTCGCCACGACCGATAGCGCCTAATTCGCGGATGCCAGCGATCTCATCGCCGAAACGCACACAGCGGGTGCAATGAATGCAGCGCGTCATGTCGGTGGCGATCAGCGGGCCGATATTCTGGTTGGGAACCACCCGCTTACCTTCGGAAAAACGGGAAATGCCTTCTCCGAAACCCATGGCAACATCTTGCAACTCACACTCGCCGCCCTGGTCGCAGATGGGACAATCCAGAGGGTGGTTGATGAGCAGGAACTCCATGGTGCCCTTTTGTGCCTGGCGCGCCAGGGGCGAACAGGTCCAAGCCTTCATGCCGTCGGCTACAGGCGTGGCGCAGGCCGGCAACGGCTTTGGGGCATTTTCCACTTCCACCAGGCACATGCGACAGTTGGCTGCCACGGAAAGCTTCTTGTGGTAGCAGAAGCGTGGCACGGTGATGCCGGCGGCGTCCGTTACTTCGATAAGCATCTGACCCGGGGTGGCTTCGAGCTTCTTGCCATCGACTTCGATGGTGATATTCTGCTGATCGGACATAAGCTGCTAGCGCCCCCCTACCATGCACTTCTTGTGATCGATATGGTACTGGAATTCATCCCGGTAATGCTCGATGAATGCCGCCACGGGCATGGCTGCGGCATCACCCAGGGCACAGATGGTGCGACCCATGATGCGCTTGGTCACATCGTCCAGCAAATCCATGTCTTCCTGACGACCCTGGCCGTGCTCGATGCGGTGTATCACACGGTGCATCCAGCCGGTTCCTTCCCGGCAGGGCGTGCATTGGCCACAGGATTCTTCGTAATAGAAATAGGAAATGCGATCCAGCAACTTCACCATGCATTGCTGGTCATCGATGACGATCACCGCACCGGAACCGAGCATTGAACCTGCTTTTGTGATGGCGTCATAATCCATGGTCAGATCCATCATCACCTCACCAGGCAATACCGGAGAAGAAGATCCACCAGGTATGACGGCTTTCAGTTTGTAGCCATCCTTCATGCCACCGGCCATTGCCAGCAGTTCGGAAAATGGCGTACCCATGGGGATCTCGAACACTCCGGGATTGTTGATGTTACCGGAAATGGAAAACAGCTTGGAACCACCGCTATTCTCCACCCCGATGTCGCGGAACCATTCACCCCCTTGTCGGATGATGTCGGGAATGGAAGCCAGGGATTCGGTGTTGTTGATGATGGTAGGACGGCCGTAGAGCCCGAACATGGCGGGGAATGGTGGCTTGAAGCGCGGTTGCCCCTTCTTGCCTTCGATGGATTCCAGCAGGGCGGTTTCCTCACCGCAGACATAGGCGCCACCACCCAGGTGGGCATGGATATCGAAGCTGAAACCGGAATCGAGTATGTTGTCGCCCAGCAGGCCCGCGTCCCTGGCTTCATGCAAAGCAGCTTCGAAACGCTCATAGGGCTCCCAGAATTCACCCCGGATATAGTTGTAGCCACCGGTCGCACCCGTCGCATAACCGGCGATGATCATGCCCTCTATCAGAGCATGGGGATTGTAACGCAGGATATCCCGATCCTTGAACGTACCCGGTTCACCTTCGTCTGAATTGCAGACGATATACTTGTCGCCCGGGGCGCTGCGGTTGATGAAGCTCCATTTCAGGCCGGTGGGAAAACCCGCACCGCCGCGACCTCGCAGACCGGAGGTCTTGACGGTCTCGATGATGTCTTCCTGAGGTGTTTTTTCTTTCAGGATCTTGCGCAAGGCCTCATAACCGCCTTCGGATTCATAGGTGGACAGCAACCAGGGACGATCCAGATGCGTTGTACGCAGACAGACTTCATTCGCCATGGTCTTGCTCCAGGCTGTCGAGAATGGAATCCACCAGTTCCGGGGTCAGATTCTCATAGTACTGTTTGCCGATCTGGAACATGGGCGCACCACCACAGGCGCCCAGACATTCCACTTCCTTGAGGGTAAATTTGCCGTCTTCCGTGGTTTGCCCGAGGCCAATTCCCAGACGCTTTTCCAGATGTTCGACAATGTTTTCGGAACCACAGATCATACAGGACACGTTGGTGCAGACGCAGATCTTGTGCTTTCCGACTTCGCTCAGTTCGTACATGGAGTAGAAAGTCGCCACCTCGTAGACGGCAATCGGCGGCATATCCAGGTAATCCGCCACCTTGTCCATGAGTTCCCGGCTCAAGTAGCCGCCATTGTCATCCTGTACGATACGCAACGCAGCCATCACGGCAGACTGCTTCCATTCATCGGGGTATTTGGCCACCCATTGGTCGATTTCCGCACGAATTTCCGGCGAAAACAGGTTTTCCTTGTCTGCCCGCTTGTTGGCACGAGCCCAGGGTTCACAACGAAGGGTCATCAGCGGTCGATCTCCCCAAAAACAACGTCCATGGTGCCGATCACGGCCACCACATCTGCAAGCATATGCCCCTTGGTCATTTCATCCATGGCTGCCATGTGTGCAAAACCAGGAGCGCGGATTTTCAATCGGTACGGCTTGTTAGCGCCATCGGCGATGATGTAACAGCCGAACTCTCCCTTGGGCGCTTCCACGGCGAAATAAGCTTCGCTTTCAGGAATACTGTAGCCTTCGGTAAACAATTTGAAATGATGAATGAGGGCTTCCATGTCGTTCTTCATCTTCTCCCTCGGCGGTGGCGCAACCTTGTAGTCGTCGACCATCACCAGACCGGGATTGTTCTTCAGCCATTCCACGCACTGTTGCATGATGCGATTGGACTGTCGCATTTCCTCAATGCGCACCAGATAACGATCGTAGGAATCACCATTGGTACCAATGGGAATGTCGAAATCCACCTTGTCGTAGGCGGCATAAGGCTGTTTCTTGCGCAGATCCCAGGCGATACCGGAGCCACGAATCATGGGGCCGGTGAAGCCCAGCTGGCGTGCCCGCTCGGGAGTAACCACACCTATACCCACCAGGCGCTGCTTCCAGATGCGGTTGTCGGTGAGCAGGGTTTCATACTCGTCGATATACTTGGGGAAGCGTGCGGTAAAATCTTCGATGAAATCCAGCAACGAGCCTTCCCGAGCCTGGTTCCGGTATTTCACATCCTTTTCGTTACCTAGCAGTTCCTTGGTGTAACGGGGCATCTGATCTGGCAGGTCACGATAGACGCCACCGACACGATAATAGGCCGCGTGCATGCGTGCGCCGGATACTGCCTCATAGCAGTCCATGAGGTCTTCACGCTCACGAAAAGCATACAGGAACACGGTCATTGCACCGACATCGAGGGCATGGGCGCCCAGCCACATCAGATGATTGAGAATGCGGGTGATTTCATCGAATAACACCCGGATATGCTGAGCACGCTCCGGCACTTCCACC
This sequence comes from uncultured Sedimenticola sp., assembly GCA_964522855.1. Classification (GTDB taxonomy): domain Bacteria; phylum Pseudomonadota; class Gammaproteobacteria; order Chromatiales; family Chromatiaceae; genus Thiolapillus. Next base: position 2,040 of record CAZFXI010000014.1, on the reverse strand, counting down.
CCCAGCAATTTCTCGATGGTGCCCACATAGCCGTGCTCGTTGCACATCATGGACACGTAATCGAGACGATCCATATAGGGGATAGAGTGATTGTAGGGCTTGTTCTCGGCCAGCTTTTCCGTGCCACGATGCAGCAGGCCCACATGGGGATCGGCGCGCTCTATGACCTCACCGTCCATTTCCAGAACCAGGCGCAACACGCCGTGAGCGGCAGGGTGCTGAGGACCGAAGTTAAGGGTGTAGTTGCGAATCTCAGCCATCGGCCTGCTCCTCTTCCTGCACCGGCTCACAGCCTTCTTCGTAACGGTAATCGTGGCGCACCACCCGGGGCACCAGGGTACGCGGCTCGATGCTTACAGGTTCGTATACTACCCTGCCCTTGTCCTGGTCATAGCGCATCTCCACTTGGCCGATCAGTGGAAAGTCCTTGCGGAACGGATGACCGATAAAGCCATAGTCGGTGAGGATGCGGCGCAGATCGGGATGACCGTTGAACAGGATGCCAAACATGTCGAAGGCTTCCCTTTCGAACCAGTTGGCGCCATTCCATATCTCGGTCACCGAATCCACGACAGGGTAGTCGGGATCGAGAAAAACCTTTACGCGAAGGCGCACGTTATGCGACAGGGACAACAAATGATAGACCACCGCAAAGCGGCTCTCCATATCGATATCCGCGTGCGTGCCACGCTCGGCGCCACGGCTGAAGCCGGTGTTCGGCGCATCTTCGGCATTCCATTCTGATTGACCATAGGCGGCATAATCCACACCGCAGACATCGATGCATTGTTCGAAACCCAAGTCCCGATGACTGCGCAGGATCTGCATCACCGGCAGCAATTGTTCCTTCGGAACGACAAGGGTCAGTTCGCCGATGGCCCGGGTCCACTTGCAGTCCTCGAAATCTTCTTCCAACCGTTCTTCGAGCGCTTCTTCCAGATCGTCGAGTCTGTCCTCCATGCTCATGCGGTTTCCTCGACTTTGGTTCGCGCAATCGTGGTTTCACGACGAATCTTGTTCTGCAGTTGCACGATGCCGTAGAGCAAGGCTTCGGCGGTAGGTGGGCAACCGGGAACATACACATCCACCGGCACCACACGGTCGCAACCGCGCACCACCGCATAGGAATAATGATAATAGCCGCCGCCATTGGCGCAGGAACCCATGGAAATCACCCACTTGGGGTCGGGCATCTGGTCGTATACCTTGCGCAATGCAGGCGCCATCTTGTTGACCAGGGTACCAGCCACGATCATCACATCCGACTGGCGGGGGCTGGGACGGAAGATGATGCCGAAGCGGTCAAGGTCATAGCGCGAAGCGCCTGCCTGCATCATTTCCACGGCACAACAGGCCAACCCAAAGGTCATGGGCCACATGGAGCCGGTGCGCGCCCAGTTGATCACGGTATCCAGCGAGGTGGTGACGAAGCCTTCCTCGAATACGCCCTCTATTCCCATTCCAGCGCTCCTTTTTTCCACTCGTAGATGAAACCGATCACCAGAATACCGAGGAAGATCATCATCGCCCAGAAACCCACCGGGCCAATCTGATCCAGCACCACGGCCCAGGGAAAGAAAAATGCAATTTCGAGATCGAACAGAATGAACAGAATGGCAACCAGATAGAAACGCACATCAAACTTCATGCGTGCATCTTCGAAGGCTTCAAAACCGCATTCATATCGCGACCCCTTCTCTTCGCCGGGATTGTGCGGAGAAAGCATGAAACCCATACCCATCGCGGCGACGCCGACAAACAGGCCGATGACAATAAAAATCAGTATTGGCAGATAGTTTTCCAGCACTTGGAAGCAGCCCCCTGGCGTATTCGTTTTGATGAATTATCAGGCGCGTCTAGTCTATTGCAGTGCAGGCCCAAGGTCAAATTTGGCAATATCGATAAGCACCTGTTTTTATTGGCTGGATAAATACTGTTGCAGGCATAAAAAAACGGTATCCTGTCATCGGATACCGTTTATCAGTATGGTGCCGAAGGCCGGACTTGAACCGGCACGGCTTGCGCCACTACCCCCTCAAG
>CAZFXI010000013.1:0-45494 GCA_964522855.1 uncultured Sedimenticola sp. | reverse complement strand
TTAAGAATATCCAGGGTGTATACGGGAAATTTGTCTTTCAGAAGTACCTGTTTCATGGAATTGCTCCTAGGTTGTCAAAATTATCTTATGTAGGGCCTGTACTGGAAAAGTATTGATCCAAATACACGCTTACCGGCTAAAGTGGCAGCCTCGTCTAACCCCCCTCTGCCACGTCCAGGGCCGAAGGTATCGATAATCCTTTGGTACGTATCTCTTGCCTTGTATTCATCCATCAGGGCTTCGTTTAGCATTTCAGCCAGCGCATTACTGTCCATGGTATTTCCCTCTACTTGAATCATTTCGGCAGTACATTAATCAAGGACGCCTCGAATAATTTGGTTTTCGTCACACCGAGTTACGACTCCGGGGATGAAGGAGATAGGGTGGAGAAGCAGGCCAGAGCCGAGGCCGGAGCCTAAAATTTTCATGAGCTTATGAATTCCAGCATACGCCAGAATGTCAATTTTTAAAGGTGTCCTTAAGTCCTGTCTAGGACATTTCATTCATAATAATGATACTAATAAACAATCTTATTTGCATTGACAAACATCATAATGATTTACTGCGGATTGCAGGTAAGGGAATAGAGAGATAAAACGGTAATCCCCCCATATTTAGCTCCCGCGAAAAGCAGGGGTTATGCGGCTATTGCCAGTTGAACGCTTTGAGGCAATGTTTTTTGTTCACATGGGCTAAGATGCCGATAGGACATCGTGGGTGCCGAATAATCTGTCCGGTTGTCTGGATCACCCGCTTTACCGTTTCAATAGTGCCTCGCTTTTCCTGGATGCGGGCCACAGCCAGAGTATCCGGGGCGGTAATATCTGCTATCGGGGACTTGCCCAGGTAAGGCAGGATGCAGCGTCGAACGATACCCCAGGCGTGCTTCTGATGGGCTGGGGCTTTCTTGCTCAGGTATCGTTCGTTCGAGTCATTGGCTATTGCTTCCAGGGTGTTTTCAGCAATCTGTTTACGCCGTGCCTTTTCCAATTTCTTCTGTGCACCCGGCTCAGTGCCCGCATGTAACAATTCCTCTGCTTTCAGACATCGCTTTCTAACCTCTTTCAGCGATACCGCCGGATACTTCCCCAGGGACAGCATGGTGGGTTTGCCAGTATCAAGTTTGCGATAGCGAAACCGCCACCACTTCCCGCCGTTGGGTTTTATCTCCAGATAAAGGCCGTTTCCATCCAACAATCACCGAACCTTCTGGTCGGATTTGGCTCGATCCACCTCGGTTGCTGCAAGTGCCATGTTTCACCTCATCTTTTCAAAAATACCCATGGCCTTTTCAAAATACCCAATCCTGTACCCAATTTTTACGGGTATTCAGTGGGTATCCATGGGACGTTATGAGATAAAGACTAGCACAAAAAAACCCGTAAGTGCTTGTCTTACGGGTTTTTATGGGTCTTCTTGGGACTACTTGTTGGTAGGCGCGAACGGAATCGAACCGCCGACCCCCACCATGTCAAGGTGGTGCTCTAACCAGCTGAGCTACGCGCCTGTTGCGAGGGCGAACTATACACGGGAATCCCCGGTTTCTGCAAGTACTGCTCCGAACGTTCCGGTAAAATAATGCGTCAACGCACACGATACCTTATTATCAAAAGTTGGCTTCTATCAGTGATCACAAAGGACTATACATGAAAGGTTCCGGATCCCAGAGCAACGACGAAAAACTCTCTCTCAAAGAAGTCATCGCCATGGGCATCGGCGGGATGGTGGGCGGCGGCATTTTCTCCGTACTGGGACTGGCCATCGCTCAGGCAGGACATGCTGCACCCATCGCCTTCGCCTTGGGAGGCATCATAGCGCTACTCACGGGGCTGTCCTATGTGCATCTGGGGCTGGCTTTTCAATCCAGCGGTGGCAGTTTCACCTTTCTGGAGCACGCGTTCAGAAACCGTAGCATTGCCGCCATGGGTGGATGGCTGCTGCTGGTGGGCTATGTCGGCACCATGGCGCTCTATGCCTATACCTTCGGCGTCTATGGAAGTGCCATGCTGGGTAGTGACGGCGCCTCCCCAGCCATGCATCATCTGTTGGAAACCCTCATCCTGATGACTTTTCTGGGCATCAACCTGTACGGGATCAAGGCCAGCGGTACCAGTGAACTGTTGATCGTTACGGTGAAGGTCCTTATTTTATTTCTGTTTGCCGGGATTGGCCTTTTTTATGTCAAAAGCCAATATCTGTTACCGGTATTCAATCAGGGTCATGCTGGCGTACTCATGGGAGCGGCACTGATCTTCGTCGCCTACGAAGGCTTTGAGCTGATTCCCAATACCATCAACGAAATGGAGAATCCACAACGCAATCTCAAGCGCGCCATCATGTGGTCTGTCTCCATAACCATGGTCATCTATGTTCTAGTTTCCCTGGTGGCTGTAGGTAACCTTCTTCCGGATGAAATCAACAAATACAAGGAATATGCATTGGCCATGGCTGCGAAACCATTTCTGGGCCAGGCAGGTTTCCTGCTGATAGGGCTGGCGGCCCTGTTCTCCACGGCCTCGGCGATCAATGCAACTATGTTTGGCACGGCACGCCTAGGCATGGTGATGGCGAGGGAAAAGGCGCTGCCTACTGCCTTTGGCTTCAGAAGAAAGCAAAAAAACATCCCTTGGGTCAGCCTGGTGGCCATCACAGTGGCAACCCTAATTTTTGTCAATCTGGCAAACCTGACCATTATTTCCTCTTTTGCCAGCTCAACCTTCCTGCTGATCTTTGCGGCCATCAACCTTTCTGCCTGGCGATTACGCAGGAAAGTTTCCTGTGAACCGATTCTGCCATTGATTGGCCTGCTGCTGTCACTCGCTTCCTGGCTGGCTCTGCTAATTTACTTGTGGAACAATAACCCAGGCAATTTACTGTGGATAGGGCTGATTTATCTGTCAGTTATCGTCGCCGAATTACTTTTCAGCCAACGTCGGTTGGTTTACAAAGCGCATTGATGAGCGAGGCGAACGTTGCTCTGTTTTTGGTGGTGATTGCCGTTGCCGTCTACGATTTCACCAATGGCTTTCATGATGCCGCAGATATGGTGGCAGCGGCCATCGCTTCCCGCGCCATACGACCGGCGGTGGCTATTGGCATCGTCAGTTTTTTTACACTCATTGCGCCTTTTACCGTTGGTCTTGCGGTCGCCGATACAGTGGGTACTTTTGTCAACATCAGCCATGTTTCTGCCTTGACGGGTGAAGCCGTGGTCATTGCAGCACTACTGGCGGCAATCAGTTACAACCTGATCACTTGGCTGTTTGGTTACCCTTCTTCGTCCTCAAACTCCCTGGCAGGCGGTCTGGTTGGAGCTGGCCTGTATGCTGTAGGCACGAGTAATATCAACTGGGGTCTGGATGCACTGCTCAATCTCGAGTTGCAAGGCGTCATGAAAGTATTGGCAGGATTGCTGGTATCACCCCTGTTCGGCTTCATCATCGGCTTTTTGATCATGAAGCTGTTTATCAGCATATTTCAACATTTTACCCATCATGTTCGCCCGTTATTCGTGATCACACAGTATTTCAGTATCGCCTGGCTGGGCTTTTCCCACGGTGCCAACGATGCCCAGAAAGGTATGGCAATCATCGGCATGATGCTTCTGGCCAGCGGTAGCACCCAGACTTTCAGCATCCCTGATTGGGCGGTGTTGGTTTGCGCTTCCTCCATAACCCTGGGAACCGTATTTGGGGGATGGCGTATCATCAAGACCCTGGGGTTTGGATTGTATCGGTTGCGCACCCTGCATGCCGTTGCCAATCAGCTGGGCTCTGCACTGGTCAACAGCATCGCGACCAGTATCGGTGCTCCCACCTCAACCACCCAGGTGGTAACAGCAACACTGCTGGGCAATGGTTCTGCAGAAAAGCCCCAGCATGTGAAATGGAAGACAGCGGCAAGCATCATGGCCGGATGGTGGCTTAATATCCCCATATCCATGCTGCTTGGCTGTAGTTATTGTTTCTTGTACCTTTCTATCCGGAGTTAAACATGGGCTTCATCGACAAATACCTGCTTCCCAAGGAAATAGATTTCAATGCGGCACTGCTACATCAGGCCAGCATCAGCAGAAGCATGGTCGAAGATCTCTATCAGGCCTGCATCCTTGAAGACAAGAACAGGATGGTTTCCATAGCTGCTACCGCGCTGCAGGCCCGTGAACTCAAGGTACATAACATGTCACAACTGTTGAATGTATTCATTACCCCCTACGACAAGGAATCGATCTACCGCATGATCACCCAACTGGACTGGATCACACTGAGCGTCAAACATTTTCTCCTGGAAACGAAGGTCTATGATATCCATGCCTTGGCCAACTATGAACCCGTTCTGAAAATACTGGTCACAATGGCCATTGCGCTGGAACAAGGCATTTCAAAACTGTCCGTCAGAACATTGGGTACCATTACCCCGAGGATCGATCAAGTGCATGATCAATATGATGAGGTGGTGGAGGCCTGTGCCAAGGCAATGGCGAAGCTGTTGGCTCAAGACGACGTAAAGCACATTATCCGCCACCAGGCCATTCTGCTACAGCTCAAAGAAATCGCAAAGAGAATACATGTTTCCGCCAATACCCTGGAGGACATGGCGATAAAGATCGTCTAAGAGGCTGTCGGATTGGATCGATCAATGCGAAAATCACCGGCAGCGCTGAATGACCGGCTAATTCCGACGCAGCACAATAGCATTTACTCGAGCTTCTGGCCGGAAACGAAAAACAGGGCACCACTCTGGCCTTCAGCATTCCACGACACTACCAACTGTCTGCCAATAAAACTAAAGCCTGTAGCGTTACCCAGTTTTTGCAGATAGCTGCTCTCCATGTGCATGATTTCATCCGGACAGACCTTGCGTGTACTGCCTACCGGACCGACCTTAATGCCTCCACCCGAGCCTTCCAGATCTTTCATATCTGCAAAATAGCTGTTGCAACCAGCACTGCCTGTAATTCGACCATCATCGTAGATCAGGCTGATGCCCAGCCCTTTGGGAACAGGCTCTTCGTTGATACGGTTCAAAATCCATTCCTTCCCGCCAATATCCTCAACAGACAGTTTCCCTCTTAGCTTCACGGGCATTTCCTTGAAATGTCCATTGCTGTCATAGGCCCAGGTTCGCGTCGCTTTTTGGGTGGGGCAGCAGGAAGGGTCGCTATCGCCATGTTCGATGAGATCGATACTGATCGTATTGCCAACGATCTCTCCACCAAGAATCTGTACTCTGTCACCAACAAACAGTGACTGGCTTGCCAGCTTGCCCTTTACCAGGTCCAGGATCACCAGGTAATTGAAAACCCCGCTCCCACCTGGCTCATCCCACAATGCGAGCACAATTTCCTGTTCTCCATCGTCATCCAGGTCTCCACGCAGTTCAAAACCATCGATCAATCCACGGCTTTGCTTGCTTGACACAACCGAAGGTGGTTCATGTGCCTCGGAGCTGACAGATAATAGTGTATTGTCAGGCTTTGCCAGTTCACCATCTGCAGATCTGGCAGCCGCATACAAGGTGACGGACAGACCGGCAATCAGCATTACCTGCAGCGCTTTTTGCGAAAAGATCATGGTTGCTTCACTTCCAGATTTTCAAGCAGCAACTTTACCGCTTCGATGGATACATCCAGGTTCTTCTGTATTTCCTGCATGGTGATCGGGCCTTTACCCAATCCTGCCGCCCAGTTTACTACCAGAGACAGATGTGCAAAACACAAATCGAGCTCTCGTGCCAGGGCAGCTTCCGGCATACCCGTCATTCCCACCAGATCACAGCCATCGCGGTGCATACGCTGGATTTCAGCAGCAGTTTCAAGGCGCGGTCCCTGGGTTGCACCATAGGTGCCTTCGGTTTTGATGCGCACGCTGGCACGCTTTCCCGCCTGTATCAGGATATTCCTCAGTTGCTCGCAATAGGGTTCCGAAAAATCAACGTGCCTTATCGGGGCGACATCACAACAATCGACGAACGTATGCTCCCTGCCCCAGGTGTAGTCAATGATCTGGTCGGGAATACATAATATGCCTGGCTCCATGGTAATCCCACCCACAGAGGCGACACTGATGATACTCCTCACCCCTACCGAATCGAGTGCCCAGATATTCGCACGATAATTCACCCGGTGCGGCGGTATGGTGTGCCCTCCACCATGGCGCGGCAGAAACACCACCGGCAGCCCCGCAAACTGCCCGAAGGTCAGCGGCGCAGAAGGCTCACCATAAGGAGTCACCACGATCTTCTGGCGCTCCACTTCCAGCGCTTCCAGCCAGGCCAGTCCCGAACCACCAAGAATTGCTATGCGATCAGTCATGCTGTTCATCCCGTATGAAAAATATACCTGGAGCGTTACGCCAGTAGCCTTTGTAATCCATGCCATAACCGAACAGATACTTGTCCGGTGTGTTCAGTCCTACTATATCCGCCCGAATATCGATGCAGCGCTCATGATTTTTCTTCACCAGCACGACCGAAAGGACCTCTTTTGCGCCCTGCTCTCTGCAATAGTCCATGATGGCTTGCAGCGTATGACCTTCGTCCAGAATATCATCCACGACGACGACGGTTTCTCCGGCAAGGGGGTACTCAGGTGTTTTCTTCCATTGTAAATCCGTTCCAAAGGTACGCTCCCGATAGCGTGTGGCATGCAGGTAGTCGACCCGCAAGGGGAAATCCAGACGTGGCAACAACAGGCCCATGGGAATCAACCCCCCGGTCATTACCGCCAGAAAAATCGGATTGCTGGACGCCGTTTTTTCAGTCAGCTCAACTGCCATATGGTCCAGGGCTGCTTCCACTTCCTTGCGGGAATACAGCAGTTCTGCTTCATCACGGACTTTCTGCATTGCTTCTGTAGTAGTCATTGCTTACAGCTCCAGCTCCAGCGATTCTTCAGCCTCCAGGAGATTCAGATATTCCATGGCACGCAGCCAACGCGGATCCTCGCGTATATCCTGTGCAGAATAATGCCCTTTCCCATGCATGCGCACCATGCGTATCTGACTGACAGGTTCACAGTAATCCGCCAGTGAATCCAGCACTTCCCCCGCCCCTTTAGGATTGTTGCATACCAGAATCATGTCACAGCCTGCCTGCAGCGCTGCGGCAGTCCTTTCGGCAAAGCCACCAGCGACGTTGGCCGCGACCATGTTCAGATCATCACTGAATACCACGCCGTCAAACCCCATGCGTTGACGTAATACATCCTGAATCCAGTAGGCTGAATAACCTGCGGGTTTGTCATCCACCGCAGAATAAACGACGTGGGCAGGCATCAGGCCTTCCAGGTGATTATCCACCATGTGCCGGAAAGGCTGCAGATCATGTTCCCATATTTCGGAAAAACGGCGCGGATCCACCGGCAGGTCGAGATGGGAATCCGCTTCCACACACCCGTGTCCCGGATAATGCTTGCCGACAGATGGCATGCCCGCCTCCCGTGCCCCTGCTGCCCAGTTGAAAGCCAGTTTTCCTACGGTCAGCGGATCGGCTGAAAATGCGCGGTCACCAATGACCTGGCTGATGGCGGTCTTTAAATCCAGCACCGGCGCAAAGCTGAAATCCACACCGACGGCACGCAATTCTGCTGCCATCAGCCAACCGATATGATGCACCGCATCGAGCGCTTTTTGTGGATGAACGTCATACAACTCCCCAAATTTTGTCGCTGCCGGAAGCCGGGAAAATCCGTCCCGAAAGCGCTGCACGCGTCCACCTTCCTGATCTACCGATACCAGCAACGCCGGTGAACGTAAATCATGGATCTCGTTTATCAGGCTGTGGATCTGTTCCGGGGTCTCATAGTTTCTGCTGAACAGGATCACGCCACCCGTACCGGGGTGCAACAGCAGTTCCCGCTCTTCCGGCATCAGAACAGTACCCGCGAGATCCAGCATCAGTGGTCCGTGAGTCATGAACCTGCAGGCCCAATATCGACGATGGTATTGTTTGAAACCCGATCAAACATTTCTATTAAATCATTGTTATCCATTCGAATACACCCGTGCGAGACGGCCTGTCCCAGGAGTGTACCCTGAGGTGTCCCGTGTACATAGATGAAGCGTCTGAGGGTATCACAATCTCCTCCGCGGTTTTTTCCTGGTTCCATACCGCTCAGCCATAGAATCCGTGTAAGCACCCAGTCTCGACCTGGAAATTTCTCCCCCAGTGCCGGCGTATAAATTTCTCCGGTTGGCCGACGCCCGACAAATACCGTGTTGGGAGGGCAGTTCTCACCAATTTTCAGGCGAATACGATGTCGTCCCACTGGCGTGCATTCACTGCCGAACAACTCTCCAGGCCCATTTGCTGCCGTCGAAATCGGATAGGTTGCCAGCAGTATCCCGCCTTTCCACAAATGCAGCTCCTGTGAGTCCAGATCAACTTGCAAGTGCAGGCTCATGTGTCTTCAGACCAATAGCGATAGGGGAGTTTGCTCAAGTTGCTGTTGTAATAACGCGCATCTGTAGAAATTTCCTGTCCTAGCCATTGTGGCCGATGAAAGTTTTCATCAACAGCCGCCAATTCGATTTCAGCAACGATCAATCCGGCATTTTCCCCGTGAAATTCATCGATTTCCCAGCAGTGTCCCGCGACATGAAGGACATGGCGGGTTTTCTCGATAAGCGGGCGATGGGCGACCTTGCTCAACAACTCTTCAGCATCGGGCAAGGGGATCGGATATTCATACTCCAGACGATAGATGCCGTCCCGGGTACTCTTGACGTTGATATCTGCACAATCACTGTAGACGCGCACACGCACGGAAGACTGCGCATCACGGCTCAGATAACCCTGACACATCTGCAGTGATTTTTCCACGCTGCCTTTCCAGGCATCCGAGGCAAGCAGAAACTTTCTTTCGATCTCGATTCCCATATCAAGCTTTCTCAAACAATGCGATGGATTCCAGATGGGCGGTATGGGGGAACATATCCATCACCCCCGCCGAAACCAGGCGGTATCCCAGCCGGTTTACCAACTCACTGGCATCTCTCGCCAGGGTGCCCGGATAACAGGAAACATAGACGATACGTTCCGCACCCATGCTCGGCAGATGCTCCAGCACGTCAAAAGCACCGCTGCGAGGCGGATCCAGCAGGACCTTGTCGTAGGATTGCTGCAGCCAGGGCTCATGTTCCAGGGGTTCGTACAGATTGGCGGTGTGGAATCTGACGTTGTCCAGCTGGTTGCGCAGCGCATTATCCCTGGCACGATTGACGAGTTCTTCCGCACCTTCCACACCGGTCACCTGCCCCGCTCTTGTCGCCAGAGGTAAGGTGAAGTTGCCAATGCCACAAAACAGATCCAGCACCGCATCGCTTTTCTCGGGGGCCAGCAGATCCAGGGTTTGCGCGATCATCTGGCGATTGATGTCTGAATTAACCTGAGTAAAATCTGTGGGCTGAAAATGCAATTCCAGCCCATATTCCGGCAGCGCATAGTGCAGATCGGCTTCTGCATCCAGAGGTCTTACCGTATTCGGCCCTCCTTCCTGCAAGTAGATGATGAAGTCATGCGCAGCAGAAAAAGCACACATCTTTTCCGTGTCGGCATCTGACAGTGATTCCAGAATCCGAAAAATCAGCACACAGCGCTCGTCATCCATGGCCACTTCAATCTGTGGCACCCGGGTTGAAATGGACAGGCTCTCGATCAATTTCGATAACGCTGTCAGCGCATGGCCAATTTTGGGATGCAGGACTTCACAGCTTTGCATGTCTGCAACAAAACTGGCATTGCGCTCGCGAAAGCCCACCAGCACTCTCCCCTTTTTCAACACATGCTTCACGCCCAGACGCGCCTTGCGACGATAACCCCATGGCGATGGATTCGTCAGCGGTGGCAAAACCTGTTCTGGTATGACTTTCCCGATATGGGAGAATGCGTCTAGCAAGGTTTGCTGCTTGTACTGAATCTGTGCATCTGCCTGCAGATGCTGCAAACTGCAGCCGCCGCAAAGACCAAAATAGTCGCATCCAGGTGTTACCCGCTGCGCACTGGCCTGTCGCACTTCCATGACCTCGCCTTCATCATGATTCTTGCGCCTGCCGGTGTACCGAAACATGACCTTTTCCCCGGGCAATGCGCCATGAATGAAGGTGGCCTTGCCATCAATCCTTGCAACACCTCGCCCGTCATGGCTCAGGGAATCAACCTGCGCTGCCACGGGATCCTGGGGTAATTTCTGCCTGCGTCTTTTACGTGACATTTCAATTCTCACCGGGGTTGAAGATACCGGTAGACAAATAACGATCGCCACGATCGCAAATGATGGCAACCAGCATGGCATTTTCCAGTTCGCGGGATAGCCGCAGCATGGCGGCAACGGCACCGCCGGATGATACGCCACAAAATATGCCCTCTTCCGCCGCCAACCTGCGGGTGGTGTCTTCCGCTTCCTTTTGCGAGACATCCATTTCCCGATCTACCAGGCTGGGATCAAATATACGGGGCAGATACTCTCTGGGCCAGCGGCGAATACCCGGAATCTGCGCCCCTTCTTCCGGTTGGACACCAATTATCCGCACATCCCCGTCCTTTTCCTTGAGAAACCGGGAGACACCCATAATAGTACCCGTGGTACCCATGGCGCTGACAAAGTGCGTGATCCGCGCGTGGGTATCCCGCCAAAGCTCCGGACCGGTGCCATGATAATGTGCAAGGGGATTATCCGGGTTATCGAACTGGTTCAGCAGTTTCCCCTGGCCTTTGGCTTGCATTGACAGGCCAAGATCACGGGCGCCCTCCATGCCTTCATCCTGGCTCACGAGGATAAGCTCCGCTCCATACGCAGCCATCGCCGCCTTGCGTTCCATGCTCATGTTATCTGGCATGATAAGTTTGATCGAATAGCCTTTTATGGCCGCCACCATGGCCAAGGCAATACCGGTATTGCCGCTGGTTGCCTCGAGAAGGACGTCTCCCGGCTCAATCTCTCCCCGCTGCTCCGCCTGTTCGATCATATACAGCGCCGGCCGGTCTTTTACCGAACCTGCCGGGTTATTGCCTTCGAGTTTCACCAGCAGCGTATTGCTGCTCTGACCGGGCAAACGCTGTAGCCGCACCAGCGGCGTGTTACCAATAGTGGAGGACAGGGTTTGAAAATTCATGATTCGCCTGGATTTGATTGGATCATTTTGTATTTTACCGCGCCTCGTACAGATAGGAACTTTCTTTTACTCTCCTGCTTCGAAATGGGGACACAGAAAAACCCGATAATTTTCAGTAGTTCAAGAACCCTGCACAAGTTGCTATAGTGGTTTTTTATTCCGTGGGCACATGCTTTGTTAAGAGCCTCTGACCAAATCTGGACGAAGCAGCAAGTATCGAGATTTGCAACGAAAAAGCTGTACATTCTGGGCGCAAGATACGAGTTCATGATTTGAACAGAAGTTCCTTCAAGTACCAAGGATTGGCAAATGCATAATATCCGACAACAAATACTCTTCATCGCGCTGCTGCCGGCATTGCTCCTCATCGCCGTATTGTCCATTTATCTGTTGTTCACACGTTTGCAGGATCTGGAGTTGCAGTTTTACTCCCGGGGTGAAGCCCTTGCCGGGCAACTGGCAACCGCCTCCCTCAACAGCGTACTGTCCAACAAACACGAATCCCTGACGTTACTGGCTGAAGAAACAAGGCGTCTGCATCCGGATATTCTGGGGATCAAGATTCTGGATTCCCATGGACTGGTCTTGATCCAGTCAGGAGAAGAAGCCAGGTCTTCTCCTTCCATCAACAACCGTTTTGAAGCAACGATTACAACAACCTTTGATCTCAAGGATATCTACCACTATTACCCGGACCAACCACTTCCGCAGCCTGAGAACGGTCAGATGAACTTGGGAAAAATCATTCTCTGGCTTGATCCTGCAACACTGGTTGGAAAGAAACGGTCGATCGTTACCACGACGTTGATACTGACGCTGCTGGGACTGTTGCTCACCGCGCTGCTCGCCCTGTTTCTCAGCCAACGCCTGGCAAAGCCCCTGGAGCAACTTACCCGTGCCGCCCGTGATTTGCGCCAGGGAAAATTGAAGACCCGTGTAACCACCGATGCCAGTGGAGAAATCGGGGAGTTGCAGGCAGCGTTCAATGAAATGGCAGACGAAATCAGCATTGCCAGTGAAAACCTGCATGCGCAAGTTGATCGGGCCACCATCGAACTCCAGGAGAGCATGGAGATACTGGAGATCAGAAACGTAGAGTTGGATCTGGCGCGCAAGAGAGCCGTGGAAGCAAGCCGCATAAAATCGGAATTCCTCGCCAACATGAGCCACGAAATCCGCACACCCATGAACGGCATCCTCGGTTTTACCAATCTGTTGCGCAATACCGGCCTGAACAGGACACAGGCAGAATACCTGGAAACCATCAAGGTGTCGTCCAAAAATCTGATGATGATCATCAACGATATCCTGGACTTGTCCAAGCTGGAAGCGGGGAAACTGATTCTGGAAGATCAGGCATTTTCCCTTCGACAGTGTCTTCACGACGCTATCTCCCTGTTGGCCCCCATGGCACATCAAAAACAGCTGGAATTGATTCCACTCATCTACAATGATGTGCCCGACAATCTGCGGGGCGATCCCACACGAATCGCTCAAATCATCACCAACCTGGTGAACAATGCCATCAAGTTTACAGACCAGGGTGAAGTAGTGTTGCGCGTCATGGTTGAAGCCGAAAGCGATACCAAGGTGATCCTGAAAATGAGTGTGACCGATACCGGCATCGGAATTCCGGAAGAGGATCAAACAGAAGTATTTGCCGCCTTTTCCCAGGGATCAACATTCAGCACCAAGACCACCGTCGGTACCGGCCTTGGATTGAATATCTGCAAACGGCTGGTGGAAGCCATGCACGGTTCCATCTCCGTACAAAGCAGTCCCGGGGCTGGAAGCTGTTTCGAGCTGTATATAGAACTGCAAAAAGCCCTCTCTACAGCAACAGTATCTCTTGACGATAGCAGCAGCCTGATTTCAGGTAAAAGCATCTGGATGGTGGAGCCAAATAGCACCTATCAGGCGGCATTGGGAAACATGCTGTCTGACATCGGGGTCACCAGCCAAGCGTACTCCGACTACCAAAGCGTCATCAGGATCTTGAAACAAGGGGACGTGCCTGAACTGATCATTCTCGCTGTAGCCGCAAGAGACCTTACTGCCAAAACCACTGCAGAAGAGATTGAAACCATCATTCAGTGTTCATCGGCACCGGTACTGATCCTTCTGGGAAGTTCCGAGCAGGAAGACATCAAGCGTATGCTTGCACTGGGTGCCACCCGATGTCTGAGCAAACCGATAAAACCCGGTGTACTGCTGCAGGCAATGAATGATGTTCTGCTGCCTGACAGTGATGCAGAAGAAGCAAATCTAGTGCCTCCCGCATCTCCTCGCCCTGCAGGCTGGCTTGCCGACACGCGGATACTGGTCGCAGATGACAATGCTATCAATCGCCAGCTGATGGAAAGTCTGTTTGGCAATTACGGCGCAACCATTCTCAGCGTGGAAGATGGTAAAGAGGCTGTGGAAACCATCAGTATAGAGCGTGTTGACGTCGCCCTGATCGACATACATATGCCCAGGCTGAGTGGTTTTGAAGCTGTCGAGCAGATTCGACAATTGCCTCAGGGGCAGAAGCTGCCCCTGATTGCCATGACAGCAGATGCCATGGGCAGAAACCGCACCGAAATCAAGCACAGTGGTTTTGATGCCTTCTTGATCAAACCCATCGAAGAGGAAGAACTGCTCTCGGTAATCGCCGCCTTTCTCCACAAGGAGTTTTCAGGAGTGCGTACTTTCGAGAAAACCGACCTGAAAAATGAAGCAGATCTGCATGAGCTCTCCGTTTATGACCGCTCTCAGGCAATGCGTATCACCGGCAACTCACCAAGCATCGCTGCTACCATGCTCGACCAGCTGATGGATATTCTTTCCCCCAGCATGGAAGACATATCCCGTCTGGTCGGTAGCAAGAACTGGAAAGCATTATGGCAGAGCGTCCACAAACTGCAGGGAGCAGTATCCATTTGTGCTGTGCCTGCTTTTTCTGCGGCTTTGAATCGCCTGCAAGTGGCGGTTCAAAACAAAAACGCTAAGGCAACAGAAAATGAACTGGAAGAAACCATCCTGGAAATGCAGCGACTGCTTCGCTATCATGCAGATGCAGAATGAACAAGTTGTTTCATCTCTCTCACAGCTTGCTCCAATCCGCTGAATACCGCTCTCGATATGATAGCGTGACCAATATTGAGTTCTTTTATAGTTTCAATATTGCTGATATCCGTAACATTGTGATAATCCAGCCCGTGACCCGCGTTGACCTGCAACCCCAGTGAATCACCCAGTTTCACACTTTCCACGATTCTGGTCAGTTCCTGGGCACGTCGTTCACTGTTTCCTGCATCCGCAAAATGGCCGGTGTGAATTTCTACCACTGGCGCGCCAATGATTGCTGCCGCTTCCAGTTGCTGGGGATCCGCATCGATGAAAAGCGAGACACGAATACCTGCTTCCGCAAGCTGCAAACAATACTCCCGCAGATACGGAATGCTTTCCGCCACATTCAAACCACCTTCGGTGGTAAGCTCCTCCCGTCGTTCCGGCACCAGACAACAGTCTGCTGGCTGGATACGGGTGGCAATATCCAGCATTTCACGCGTTGCGGCCATTTCCAGGTTCATCCGGGTTTGCAGGATATCTTTGAGAAATTCCACATCCCTGTCCTGGATATGCCGCCGATCTTCACGTAGATGCAGGGTAATCGCATCTGCTCCTGCTTGTTCCGATATCAAGGCAGCCTGGATTGGATCTGGATAGCGTGTCCCTCTGGCCTGACGCAAGGTGGCAACATGATCGATGTTTACGCCAAGTAGTTTCCCTTGGTGCATGATGACTATTTCTCCGATAGAAGGGGTCCTGTTGATTCAGGACAGGGTACGAAAAAATTCCCGGCTTTTGAGCGGTTTGTCGCCGAGATAGTAGTTCAGTATATGCCTCATCAGCCCTTTGGCTTCACGGGTTTGTCGCACATCCAGCATTTTCCCTTGCGCCAATGCAATCAGTGTATCTCCCTTCACCAGCGATTGCTCTTCTGAAAAAGCTCTTTTCAGCCCCATTTGTGGTTCATAAGAGTAGCGAGCTTCTGCAATTACCGGGGTATCGGACTGTCCTTCACACAGTAGATCCACGCCATAACCCAGGGTTTGCAGTAATTCAAGCTCAAAGCCGCGTAGCGACAACTCAAGGTTTTTTTCACTGCCCAGGCTTTCAACGGTTTCTTCATAACTATGGAAAAGTTCGGGTACGGGTTCATTCTGTTCAATGAGACGAATCAGTAATTCATTCAGGTAAAAACCACTGAACAATGCCTTCCCAGAAGGCATCGCATAGGTAGCGCGCTGCTCCACCTGCTTCAGGTTGGGGATCGTGCCACGTCCTGACCAGTTGATCAGCAGTGGATTGAATGGCTGCAACAGGCCGCGTCTGGTACTTTTGGCAGAGCCTGCTCCACGCACCATAAGGGGGATTCTGCCCGCAGCAAGCGTCAGCATATCAACCAGTAGATGGTGTTCACCATACTTGCGAGAATGCAGCACATAGGCTGGAGTCAACTCCTCAGACACCCGTACGCTTCTCTATTCGGAATAGCCCAGGCGGGACAGGCTGGCCTGATCGGCAGACCAGCTTTTCTTTACTTTCACCCACAGACGCAGATAAACCTTGGTCTGAAAAAACTTCTCCAGCTGCCGACGTGCTTCGGTAGCCGTTTCCTTCAACGCCAAGCCCCCTTTCCCGACCAGAATACCTTTCTGATTGTCGCGCTCCACCCAGATGATAGCTCCGATACGGTAAATATGGGGTTGCACGTCAAACTCCTCGATTTCCACCGTTGCCGAATAGGGTAGCTCCTTGTGATAGCGTCTGGTTATTTGCTCCCGAATCAACTCGGCTGCAAAAAAGCGTTCCGGTCGATCGGTAATCTGATCCTCGGGATAGAAGTTTTCCCCTTCCGGCAACAACTCGAGAATGACTTGCTGCAAATGATCGCAGTTGTCTCCTGTGCGTGCGGAAACAGGAACCACAGTGGTCAGCCCGGTTCGCTCGGTCAGTTCGGACAGCAATGGCAGGAGTGCTTCACGCTGGTGTATGGTATCGATCTTGTTCACGACCAGGATAGCCGGAATCCCGCTGTTGTTGATACGTTGCAGCACCATTTCATCTTCATCGGTCCAGTGATCACTATCGACGATAAATACGGCCAGATCCACACCAGACAAGGTGCTGGTAGCCGTTCTGTTCAGATAACGATTCATGGCCTTGTTGCCACGCTGGTGGATACCGGGCGTATCAAGATAGACAATCTGCCCGCCTTCCACTGTACTGATGCCCAGGATACTGTGACGTGTGGTTTGCGGTTTGTGCGAGGTGATGGCCAGCTTTTGTCCGAGCAGATAATTCAGCAAGGTGGACTTGCCAACATTTGGGCGCCCTACTAGCGCCACATGCCCTGCACGATAGGTCACGAATCTGCTGCTCCGGTTTTGGAAAGCGCCTTGAAAGCGGCCACCTGTTCTGCCTTGCGTCGACTCGAGCCTTCTCCCCGTTCAGTCAAACCAAGACTGTCGACCCTACACTCAACGACAAACAACTGCTCATGGGCACTGCCTTCCACGGAAATGACCTCATAGACAGGGAGCGTTTTCCCTCGTGCCTGAAGGTATTCCTGCAACTGGGTTTTCGAATCCTTGGGCTGTGCTTCTGGTGATATCTCCTCGATTTCCTGCTTCAGGATGCGACGAACCAGTGCTCGTGCCGATTCCATATCTGCATCCATGAACACCGCAGCAATAATAGCCTCTACTGTATCTGAAAGGATAGAATCCCTGGTCTGACCGCCACTGCGCAATTCTCCGGTACCCAGGATCAGGTAGTCTCCCAACCCCAAATGCCTGGCGACACCCGCCAGGGTTTCCCTTTTCACCAACTGTGCCCTTGCCCGGCTAAGCTCCCCTTCGCTAGCATTGGGATGCTGGCGGCACAGGTTTTCGGCGATCTCGAATCCCAGAATAGCATCCCCCAGAAACTCCAGACGCTCGTTGTTTCTGGAGCCGGCACTTCGATGGGTAAGGGACTGAGTCAACAGGGCTTCATCCCTGAACTCATATCCCAACTGACGCTGCAACCTCTTGAGATCTGCCACCTGGGTTTCCGAACTATTTCCAGTCCACCTCTTTGTGGAAGCTCATGAGCACTTCAACATTCCCGGCCACAGGCTTGCGAACTTCGTAATCCAGTATCATGCTGGTCTTGCCCTTGCTGCGGTCGATTTTCAAATTCTTCTGATCGAAATCATAGATACCGTTGATATCGATACGGCGGTTGAAAATCTTGCGCAATTCCTTGGGTGGCGACTGTCGGTACGCCCGATCCTCCTTGATACTCTCCAGGACTTTGCTCATGGAGTGGTATTCCAGATAAGTAGGCACCATTTTCACCCCCAGCAAGACAAAAAACAGCACAATTGCTATAAGAAAAATCCAGGTCGTGATGCTCATTCCCTGCTGCGGCTTTTTCAGATATTGCATATAAATTCCCCTTTATTCGATCACGTTGCCAATACGTGACCAATCGAATATTCCAGAACGCTTCCAGTCAAGGCTTAACCATATCATAAAGGCTTTTCCAACCAAATTCTGTTCCGGTACAAAACCCCAGCAACGACCGTCATTGCTGTTGTCACGGTTGTCTCCCATCATGAAATAATGCCCTTCCGGCACCGTAATTTCACCATTCGCCAGCACCCGACAGCCTGGCCCGAAATCCGGCACCCGGGGGTTGATCAAGATGGAATGCTCCACGCCTTCCAGGTTTTCCTTCAACTCCCAGGCACCGCGCATTCTTATACCAGACCCAACAGCCTCATAAACACCCACCTTGGTCTGAGGCATTTTTTTCCCATTCACATACAGTGTTTTATTCCTGTATGCGATACGGTCTCCCGGCAAACCGATCAGACGTTTTATATAGTCCAGCTTGGGGTTCTTAGGATAGCGAAATACCACAACATCGCCCCGTTCCGGTTCACCCACTTCAAGAATTTTGGTCTTGGTTACCGGCGCTCGCAAGCCGTATGCAAACTTGTTTACCAGAATAAAATCCCCGACCAGCAAGGTGGGCATCATGGAACCGGAAGGAATACGGAAGGGTTCGACGACAAAAGCGCGTAATAGCAGGACAAACAGGAAAATGGGGAAAAAGGAACGGGCATAATCCACCATCAAGGGTTCTTTTATTGCTTTTTTTTCTGCACCCACCGTTGCTGTGGATTTACGTTTGAATAGTAAATACAAACCCCAGATCACACCGGAAATGACGGTGGCAAAGGCCAGTGCTGGTTCAATCCCAAAGGCATACAACAGCCAGACAAAAACGGCGACGATCCCTATCAACAATATAATTTCATACAATGACGTTTCTTTTTGTTCGGTCATGATTGGTTAAGCTCCATCGGGAGTTACTTGTCTTTACCCACATTAAGCACGGCCAGGAAGGCCTCCTGGGGTATTTCAACCCGCCCTACCTGTTTCATGCGTTTCTTGCCGGCCTTCTGTTTTTCCAGCAGTTTACGCTTTCGCGTAATATCACCACCATAGCATTTGGCGGTCACGTTCTTGCGCAACGCCTTGACTGTGGAACGGGCGATAATCTTGCTCCCCAACGCGGCCTGTATGGCCACCTCGAACATCTGTCTGGGGATGATTTCTTTCATCTTGTCCGTCAGTTCCCGGCCCCGGCTTTCAGCATAATCCCTGTGTACGATCAGTGACAGCGCATCCACGCGTTCACCATTGATGAGGATATCCAGCTTTACCAGGTTGGCTGCCTGAAAACGATCCAGTTCATATTCGAAAGAGGCATACCCTCGGCTGACAGACTTGAGCCGGTCAAAAAAATCCAGCACCACCTCGTTCATGGGCAGATCGTAGACCAGCTGTACCTGACCACCCAGATACTGCATGTTCTTCTGTACGCCCCGCTTCTCGATACACAGGCTAATGACATTACCCAGATAATCCTGGGGCACCAGGATATGCGCCTCGATGATGGGTTCGCGGATCTCCTCGATCTGACCGGGATCAGGCAGGTCTGCCGGATTGTCCACCATGACGATCTGGCCATCCGTTTTTTCAACTTCATATATAACCGTGGGTGCCGTGGTGATCAGATCGAGATCATATTCCCTTTCCAGGCGTTCCTGAATGATTTCCATGTGCAGCATACCCAGAAAGCCGCAACGAAATCCGAAACCCAGTGCCTGGGAGGTTTCCGGCTCAAAATGCAGCGCCGCGTCGTTCAGACGCAACTTGCGCAGCGCCTCACGAAAACTCTCGTAGTCGTCCGAGCTGATGGGATACAGGCCGGCAAAAACCCGTGGCTGCATCTCTTTGAACCCGGGCAAAGGTTCTGCTGCCTTGTTGTCCGCAAGCGTGATGGTATCTCCGACAGGAGCGGCATCGATCTCCTTGATGCCTGCAATGACGTAGCCCACCTCGCCAGTATCCAGTACTTGAGTATCGGTACGCTTGGGGGTGAACACGCCCACTTTTTCCGCTTGATAGGCACGTCCGGTGGACATGATGATGAACTTGTCCCTGCGCTTCAAACGGCCATTCATCACCCGGATAAGGGAAATCACCCCCACATAGGGATCAAACCAGGAATCAATAATCAGCGCCTGTAACGGCCCCTCCGGATCTCCTTTGGGAGGTGGGATGCGCTCCACCAGGCGTTCCAGCAATTCTTCGATGCCCAATCCGGTCTTGGCACTCACCCGCAATGCATCTTCGGCTTCGATACCGATGATTTCCTCTATTTCTGTAATTACCTTTTCCGGTTCAGCAGAAGGCAGATCGATCTTGTTGAGCACCGGCACCACTTCCAGGCCCTGCTCGATGGCGGTATAACAATTTGCAACGCTTTGTGCTTCCACGCCTTGTGCCGCATCCACTACCAGCAATGCGCCTTCACAGGCGGCAAGGGATCTGGACACTTCGTAGGAAAAATCCACATGCCCGGGGGTGTCGATAAAATTGAGCTTGTAGGTTTCACCGTTTTTCGCCGGGAAATCCAGGGTGACACTCTGTGCCTTGATGGTGATGCCTCGCTCACGCTCCAGATCCATGGAGTCAAGCACCTGCGCCTCCATTTCCCTTTCCGTAAGCCCCCCACAAAGCTGAATAAAGCGATCGGCAATCGTGGATTTTCCGTGATCGATATGGGCAATAATGGAAAAGTTTCGAATGTGGTCCAGTTTAGACATCAGTCCTCGGGTTTAATGGAATCCTGATCCGGCGTATTCTTGGCGGGACAAGGTTTACAGGAAAATCAGCAACGGCGAATGATACTCCGGATTGACAATTTTTTCCCGGTGGATTTAGTCTAGCCCGGATTTCTCACCGGATTGACGAATGCTTGCTTATTCTTTGAATTCACAAGGCATTTTGCTCAGTCAGAAATACATAGGGGTATTCCGCTCCTTCGCAAAATCCCTTGTGAACCCATAGCCCTGCGTGATCATCTCGCCACCCGGCGAGAAATCCAAGCTAGGGAATCTGGATAAGGAACCGAGGTCAAAGCCGGTCAGATGGAGACTTGGGGGTTACTCTGCAGCCCGCAGCGCTATGAACACCGGTCCTTGCTGCTTCAACAACAACAAGGCGACTGTTTTGCCTTTTGGCACTTCCTCAATGATCTGCTGCAACTGGAGCAAGCTTGAAATCTTTCTTCCATCCACCATCAACACCACATCACCTGGTTGCACCCCGGCATCTGCTGCGGGACCTTCCCGCACCTCCTCTACCCGCACGCCTTCATCGGCAGTCAGTTCCAGCTGCTCGCGTTCTTCTGCAGTTAGCTCGGAAAACACGAGTCCCAACTTGTTGCTCTTGGCTGTTTCAGCTGCTTTTGTCTCTTCAGGCTTCTCCGGAACGTCTTCCGATGGCAGTTCGGCAATCCGTACTGTAAGGTCGATTTCCCGGCCATTTCTCAGCACCTTGAGTTTGGCCTCTTCCCCGACAGCCATTGTTCCCACCAGCGGAGGCAACTGCGTGGAATCATGCAACTGCTGTTGATTGAACGTCAGGATGACATCCCCGACCTGCAACCCGGCCTTTTCCGCAGGAGAGTCCTTGATCACCCTGGCGACCAGCGCTCCCTGAGGGCGTATCATGCCGAAAGACTCTGCCAGCGTGCGATCAATGTCCTGAATAAGCACGCCCAGGTAGCCACGAGTCACATGCCCATCCCGGCGTAACTGTTCCACCACGTTCATCGCCAGCTCAATGGGTACCGCAAATGAAAGCCCCATAAAGCCACCGGAGCGGCTGAAGATCTGGGAATTGATGCCGACGACCTGCCCCTGCAGATTAAACAACGGCCCACCGGAATTCCCCGGATTGATGGCGACATCAGTCTGGATATAGGGCACATAGTTTTCGCTGGGCAGACTGCGCCCCTTGGCGCTGACAATACCGGCCGTCACCGTCGCATCGAAGCCAAACGGCGAACCAATAGCCAACACCCAAGCGCCGATTTTCAGGTTCTTGCTACTGCCGATCTTTACAGCGGGCAGGTTTTCGGCATCAATTTTCAGCAGCGCAATATCACTGGCTTTATCTGAACCTACCACTTTCGCCTCATAGGATCTGCGATTGTTCAGCCGTACGATCACTTCATCGGCGCCATCCACCACATGATGGTTGGTCAGTACATAGCCATCGGTGGAAATGATGAACCCGGATCCCAGTGATTCGCTTTCTTCAGGCGGCAACTCCTCTCCGCGGCCATCGTCGAAATAGCGCCGGAACAAATCACTGAAGGGGCTGTTTTCCGGTAGCGGTACATTATCCGGCGAATGAAAACCATGATAGCCCGGCTTGCCATGGGAAACGGTGCTGATATTGACGACCGCCGGCGCATTATTTTCAACCAGTCGGGTAAAATCCGGCAGACCTTGAGACAGTGCTTCTCCAAAACTCGCGACAGAGCACAGTAGAAAGAAAACGAACAGTTTGGATTTATTTCTCATCCGCATTAATACCCTGTAGTTTTATGACAGCAGCACCCAAAGAAACAGTTTCCGAGCTTAGAACACGCAATATTCTGGCCTGATAGCGACTGTTCCCGGATAGGCGGGGACTGATTTTTCGCACCGATAGCAACACCAGAACAAATCCGACAATACCAAGACCGATACTGACAAGCTCAGTATGCTCCAACATCCACTGTGAAGCCATCCACGAGCCGATAATTGCCCCGCCGATCAATCCCAGCAATGGGGCAAGGTATACAAGAAGAGCGGCGACCTGTAATGCGGATTCATCAAGGCCAATGATAACCCGATCACCGGCCTGGGCGCTCACGGGATTGCTGGCCCGAAATGAACGGTTACGCTGTGGAAACAGGCTGGCGAGCAGCGAAGTACCGCAACCATTTTTTGCGGAACATGAATTGCAGGTCGATGTAGTTTCAGCAACAACCTCGGCGAGGCTGCCATCAACTGATAAAACGACCCCTTCTTCTTCCAACATGCCTAGGGAACCTCTTGCTTCCTGATCAATTGCTACTCAGGAATCGTGATACTGCACGCTGGTAGCCACAAGTTCCAGGGTTTTCTCGGGAACCTCACCGACAATCGTCAACTGATATTCTTTCAGACGGCGTCCAAGCACACGGACAGAACCCAGGTTTGTATAGCCCTCGAAAGCTCTTTCACTGTCCAATGGCTCGAAATACGCAGAAACTGTTGCCAGACCGTCTGAAAACACAAAGTGTTCGAGTCCGGTCTTGGGCGATTTTTGGTGGCTGATCAGGTTAAAACCCGTCGGGAGGGATTGAAAATTCCAGCTGGTATCACTGGGCTGAACCGGCGACAACGCCGGTTTTTTCAGAATTTCCACGTCCCCTGCATCACTTCCAAGATTCGCCAGCATCAGTGGCTTTACGCGAGTCCTGTTTTCATCCGAATGCTTCAGCGTCAACAGATCCACATCGGTAATATGGAGATCGGTAAACATGATTCTGGACTGTATATTCCCGTCCCCGTCCACTACGGTTAAATCCAGAGGCAAGGCACTGACCTTATCCAGGGTTAGATGATACCCGTAGCGTAAACGGTCATTCGGCATCAGATTGATGACTATCCCGGGACGCCCGGCAACACGCACACTCCCCCCCAACGAAATGCGGTAATTTTGCTGCAACCTATCCGGTTGGAGGGACTTCAGGGGCGAAAGCTTTCCGGCAGCCGGCTGCTGGGTGATATGCAGCTTGCCATTCTGGTTGGTGATTACAGTAATGGAATCACTGTCCCGAATCACTTCTCTGGGAACACCGGTAAGGGATGAAAGCGATTCTCTGGGGCCATTTTTTCCAATCTGGTGTCGCAAACGCATGGCTTCAAGCGATTTGCCACACTGGTACACAAAATGACCTTCATAATCCATGCTGATGACGGCTTGGTTCATTTTTTCAAGCCACTGTATGGCGACACCTTGATTATCTTCAGTGGGATTATCTTCAGAGGCAAATCCTGTACTGAACAGGCACAACAACAAGGCCAGGAATCCGCTTTTCATAAGTTTAATTCTGCGGTTTGCCATAACTGACAAACGATGTATAAGGCATCACACCCTGTACGCCACCAGGAGCAACTGCATACTGGCTATGTTGCTCCAGATACCGATCCAGACGAGTGCGCGTTTTGTCCTCGATGGTTTTCCAGTGATTTTCCTTCTGCGCCACCAAGGCTGTAGTTGGCGTTACTTTTCCTACGGGTTGGGCCACGACCTGCAAGCCACTGTTCAACGGTGTTTTCGGCTGTGTGCCATTGATGAATTGTGGTCCCAGCAAAATTCCCACAGCGGCTACCGAAGCGGCGAGTGCTGCACCAGCGACGGGTTGTACCCATTTGGGTATGTGTGTACGGGACTTTGTCGGCGCCAGGATCGTTGGTTCTGACTCAAGACGACGGCTGACTGCAGTCACCAAGCGCATGGACGAAAGATTGACATCTTCACCACTAAGGCTATCGCTGACCAACTGGTATCTGACGAGCGTTTCCCGCAGGTCATCATCCTTGTTGACACGGTGGCTCAGGCTCAATGTTTCCACCTCGCCAAGTTCATTGTCGATAACAGCAGATAACCAGCCCTGTTCTTTGTCGTTTCCGTATTCAGACATGGTGCATTCTCATTCAATCCAGTAAAGGTCGTAATTTCTTGTCAATTGCATCGCGGGCCCGAAAGATACGTGATCGGACGGTACCGATAGGACAATCCATTGCCTGCGCGATTTCTTCATAGCTAAGTCCTTCCAGCTCTCGCAAACTGATAGCGGTACGCAAATCATCCGGCAATTCATTCAATGCATCCCGGATAGTACGGGCTATTTCATCCTGCAACAACAAACGTTCTGGTGTATCGAATTCCTTCAGCCTAGCACCGGAATCCATTTGTTCCGCAGTTACCGCTTCCACATCATCTGCTGGCGGTCTGCGACCTTTGGCCGCCAGGTGGTTTTTTGCGGTATTGATGGCAATACGGTATAACCAGGTGTAAAAGGCACTGTCACCGCGAAATTTTGGCAGCGCCCGGTAGGCTTTGATGAACGCCTCCTGGCTGACATCGAACACCTCACTACTGTCATGAATGTAGCGCGAGATGATATTTGCCACCTTTTGCTGGTACTTTAAGACCAGCAGATCAAAAGCCTTTTTATCGCCATTTTTGACTTTTTCCACCAACTTGAGGTCAGCTTCGGCATTTGAAGTCATGGCTCAAATCCTGAGCCATACAACAATGGCTTTTGCATCTTATGCCAATGTGACATTCTTATTGTTATAAAGTTCTGTTTCATGAATACTTATTTGGTCTGAACCGGTGCTCGAAACCCAAAAATTTAACAGCCCCTATTATGTCAAAAAAAACGAACTATGATGTTTTAATTCTCGGCAGCGGAGCGGCAGGTCTCAGCCTTGCCTTGCGTTTACCCCCCGAGACCCGCATTGCGGTGATTTCCAAACGGGAACTCAAGGAAGGAAACACCCTGTATGCCCAAGGTGGCATTTCTGCCGTCCTGGATGAGGCAGATTCCACAGAATCCCATATTCAGGACACTTTACGTGCCGGGGCGGATCTGTGCGACGAGGAGGTCGTGAAATTGGTGGTGGAAAATGGCCCCCAGAATATCCGCTGGCTGCTGAACCAGGGGGTGGAATTCACCCAGCAACCCTCTACGGGATCTTCCGGCTATCACCTTACACGAGAAGGGGGCCACAGCCATCGACGAATTATTCACGCTGCGGATGCGACGGGCAGGATGGTGGAATTGAGCCTTGAAGATCAGGCACGCAAGCAGCCAAATATCACCTTGCTGGAATACCATATCGCCATCGACCTCATCTGTACTCCACGTGGTGATGGCAAGCAGGCAAGGCGTTGCTATGGTGCCTATCTGCTGGACCTCAAGAAAGACAAGGTGGCGTCCATTGGCGCAAAAAGCGTGGTACTGGCAACCGGGGGCTCCAACAAGGTTTATCTCTATACCAGTAATCCGGATGTGGCAACGGGAGACGGCATTGCCATGGGTTGGCGGGCAGGCTGCCGCATTGCCAATATGGAGTTCATCCAGTTTCATCCTACCTGTCTCTACCACCCGGAAGCCAAGTCCTTCCTGGTGACAGAAGCGGTGCGCGGCGAAGGCGGTATCCTGGTACTGCCCGATGGCAGTCGTTTCATGGATGCCTATGACGAAAGGGGCGAACTGGCGCCCCGGGATATCGTGGCCCGTGCCATCGACAACGAAATGAAACAGCATGGTCTGGACAGCGTTTTTCTGGACATCAGTCACCGGGATGCCGACTTCATCAAACATCACTTTCCGACCATCTACAGCAAATGCCTGGAACTGGGCATCGACATCACGCGGGAGCCCATTCCTGTCGTCCCCGCCGCCCACTACACCTGTGGTGGCATCTGGACCGACAGAAAGGCCCGTACCGACATCCGGGGTTTGTATGCGGTTGGTGAAACTGCCTACACCGGGCTGCATGGGGCCAACCGCATGGCCAGTAACTCCCTGCTGGAATGCCTGGTATTCAGTGAACTGGCCGCGGCAGACATTGCCCATCAACTGCAAAAGGAAAGCACCCCACTACCCTCGTTACCGCACTGGGATGAGAGCCGGGTAACCGACTCTGACGAAGCCGTCGTGGTCGCCCACAACTGGGACGAACTGCGACGTTTCATGTGGGATTACGTGGGTATCGTGCGGCGCAACAAGCGTCTTGCCAGGGCGCAGCGGCGCATCAACCTGTTGCAGCACGAGATCCGCGAGTATTACAGCAACTTCCGCGTTACCAATGACTTGCTCGAACTGCGCAACCTGGCAGATGTGGCGGAGCTGATCATCCTGTCTGCCATGCGCCGACGAGAAAGCCGTGGACTGCATTTCAATCGCGACTACCCATGGCAAGATGAGAATCAGCGCCAGCCCACTATCTTGATTCCTGACAACTATGTCGCCAACAGGACACACACCGAATGATCGATATCACCGTCGCAGACTATGAGAACCCGGCGCATCAGGAAGCCATTGTAAGCCTGCTGGACGCCTACGCCCGTGATCCCATGGGCGGTGGTATCCCACTCCGGGATGAAGTGAAGCAGACACTCATTCCTGCCCTCGCCTCACAGCCTGGCGCCTTGAGTATTCTGGCATTTGATGAAAACATCCCTGCGGGGCTGATCAATTGCTTTCAGACACTCTCCACCTTCCAGGCCAGACCGTTGCTCAACATTCACGATGTTACCGTCGAAGAACAGTATCGGGGGCAAGGCATCGGTACAAGCATGCTGGACAAGGTGGAGGAAGTGGCACGCCAGCGCGGTTGCTGCAAGCTCACGCTGGAGGTACTGGAAGGAAACCGGATCGCCAGGAATGCCTATCAGAAATTCGGTTTCAGCAGCTATGAACTGAATCCTGAAATTGGACAGGCGCTATTCTGGGAAAAAAAGCTGTGACGACAGCCGTGTGTAGATCAGGTAGGTATTCTCAGACGGCCATTTTCCGACATGGCCACGGCAATGGCCCGGGTCTGCGGAAAATTGGCCAGCACGATCATGCCTATCACCGTGATCGGCACACTCAGGAACATTCCGGTCACGCCCCACATCTGCCCCCACAGGGACAAGGCAAGTATCACCACCAGCGGACTGAGATTGAGTGATGACCCCATCAGGCGCGGTTCCAGCAGGTTACCGATTAGCATCTGCACCGTACCCAGTGATATCAGCAGGGTCATGAACGGTCCGAAAGTATCAAACTGCACCAGGGACAAGGCCGTGGGCAGCAACACCGCAATCATGGAGCCAATGGTGGGTATGTAGTTGAGCATGAAGATCAGCAAGGCCCAGAACGGCGCATAATCCACACCCACCCACAGCAGAATGGCATAGCTGACAACACCAGTCAGTGCACTCACCATGGTCTTGATATACACATACTGGCGAATCTGCACCTGTATGGCTTCCAGCATCTGATTGACCTTTCTGCGCCTGTCGGCATCGGGAAACATGATGCGCAACTTGATACCGAAATAGCGCTCCTCCAGCAGCAGGAAAGCCACATAGATGGCCACCAGTCCGGCATTGCCGGCCAGTGCCATGATGGCGGCGGCAAAATCACCGATCACCCCGCCGATATTCAGATCCTTTGCCCAGTGCTGAATGGCAGGCGCCACTTCCACACCGGTTACCGAGGCGAATCGCTCCAATATCTTGCTGACATTATCCTGGTATTCCGGCGCGGCGATCTTCACCTGTTCCACCGTATCGCCAATCATGTTTATCATGCCGCTGAACAGCAGAATCACAACAACCAGTGCCAGGAAAAGGCTTACATGCTGAAAAGGATGAATACCACGAATCGTAAACTGACGAATTTTCAAGGCAATGGCATCGATGACATACCAGATGATGAGCGCAATGGCGAACGGTACCAGGAGTGACTTGCCGATGACCAGCAGGGCAATAACGGCGGCGATGGTGACGACGGTGGCAGTCAGTCTTTGCGGCATGGCATTCAGGATCCTTTTGAAGCGACGATCAGCGCCAGATCAGCAATGTCGCTTGCTTCGGTCGATAGTTCGCCATCTTCCCGATAGTAATGCAACCGCAGGCTCCGGAACAGCTTTAGCAACTCGTTTCCTTTCAAGCGCCATTCATCGGTCGAGGGCCCTCTGTCCAGACGCACCTCCCGCACAAATGTCTGATAGAAGATTCGGCCATTTGGTCGCAAAGCCTGGAGCAGCGCCGGTATCAGCTGGCGCTCCAGAAAAAAAGACACCAGAATCACATCAAAACTGTTTGCTTCAGGCGGGGCATCCACAACGTCCCTGACCTGGGTATGTATCTTCAATCCGCTTTCACGGGCTCGTTCATCCAACTGCGCAATAGCGACAGCTGAGAAATCCCAGGCATGGGTTTCAAGCCCGGCTTGCGCCAGCAGCAGGGCGTTCGCCCCACGCCCACAGGCAAGATCCAGCGCCTTTCCACGGCTCGGCAGCAGGTGCCGGTTTCTCAGCAATACCTGCGCCACGTTGCCCTGACCCTCGGCGTCCCGGTGCCGCAGGTTCCATTTTTCAATGTACGCTTTCTGATTCAAAGATAGTCCAATCCCCGGACGAGGTCTGCCTTGATATCGGCAATGTCTT
Organism: uncultured Sedimenticola sp.; assembly: GCA_964522855.1. Taxonomy (GTDB): domain Bacteria; phylum Pseudomonadota; class Gammaproteobacteria; order Chromatiales; family Chromatiaceae; genus Thiolapillus. The sequence continues at coordinate 16,718 of CAZFXI010000013.1, read as the reverse complement.
CAAGGCCAACGGATATGCGGATCAAACCATCACTGATACCGGAATCAGATCGCTGTTCCGGCGTCAGACGGCCATGGGTGGTGGTGGCAGGATGCGTTACTGTGCTTTTCGTATCACCCAGGTTGGCGGTAATAGACAGCAGGCGCGTGGCATCGATCACTTGCCAGGCGGCCGCCTGCCCCCCATCGACTTCAAACGAAAGCATACCACCGGGCAGTTTCATCTGTTTGTCTGCCAATGCCTTTTGTGGATTGCTATCCAGGCCAGGATAATGCACCTTGCTTACCTTGGGCTGAGCCTGCAGCCAACTGGCCAACTCTGCTGCATTGGCCGAATGGGCTTTCATGCGCAGATCCAGGGTTTCCAGGCCGTTGAGAAACACCCAGGCATTGAAGGGGCTCATGCTGGGTCCGGCGGTACGCAGCACACCATAGACTTCTTCACCCACATTAGTGGCATCACCGACAACTGCGCCCCCCATGCAGCGCCCCTGACCATCCAGGTATTTTGTGGCGGAATGAATCACGATGTCGGCACCGAAATCCAGCGGGCGTTGCAATGCCGGCGTACAGAAGCAATTGTCCACCACCAGCAGGCAATCGTGTTCATGGGCCAGATCAGCCAGCAGCTGAATATCACCCAACTCACCCAGCGGGTTGGATGGCGTCTCCACGAAGAGCATTTTTGTATTGGGCTGTATGGCAGCACGCCAGGCATCCACATCTGCCAGGGGCACATAACTGGTCTCGATACCGAAACGTGCCAGATACTTGTTGAACAGAATCACCGTGCTACCAAAGATGCTGCGGGAACTGAGCAGATGATCGCCTTGCTCCAGCAAGCCCATGCAGGTGGTCATGATCGCCGCCATGCCGGTAGCCGTGGCCACACAGACCTCGCCACCTTCCATGGCCGCCAGTCGTTCTTCGAAATTTCTTACCGTTGGATTGGTAAAGCGCGAATAGATGTTTCCTGGCTCAGCCCCTGAAAAGCGGGCAGCGGCCTGGGCTGCGCTCTTGTACACATAGCTGGAGGTGGTAAATATAGGCGGCGAATGCTCTCCTTCAACGGTTCGATGATGGCCTACCCGGATCGCCCTGGTTGCCATCTTCCACTCAGAATAGTCGTCCATTTCAGGCTCCGTTGTGTAAATCAATCACTTCTGTTTTGGTGTCCCGCACCGCCTTTGCATGGTCATTGCGATCGTTCTCCAGCGTCTGCAGATACTCACGGGTCACGTCACCGGTAACGTACTCGCCGTTGAATACTGAAGTATCGAAGCGGTCCACCTTGAACATGCCCTTTTTCTGCACCGCATTGATCAGGTCTTCCAGATCCTGATAGATCAATTTATCGGCTCCGATAATCTGGCAGACATCTTCTGTGGTGCGATTGTGTGCCACCAGTTCAGAGGCTGCTGGCATGTCGATACCATAGACATTGGGGTAACGCACCGGCGGAGCAGCAGACGCCAGATATACTTTTTTCGCGCCGGCATCCCTGGCCATCTGCACGATCTGTTTCGAGGTGGTACCCCGTACGATGGAATCATCCACCAGCAGCACATTCTTGCCCTTGAATTCCACATCGATGGGATTGAGCTTGCGGCGCACCGATTTCTTGCGCGCCGTCTGTCCTGGCATGATGAAGGTGCGGCCGATATAGCGGTTCTTGATGAAGCCTTCCGTGTAGCGCAGCTTGAGCTTGTTTGCCAGACTCAGTGCCGCCGTACGACTGGTATCGGGTATGGGAATGACCACATCGATATCATGATTCGGCCATTCCTGCTTGATCTTTTTTGCCAGTTTGACACCCATGCGCAGCCGCGCCTTGTGCACGAAGATATCGTCGATGATGGAATCCGGGCGGGCAAAATAGACAAACTCGAAGATGCAGGGCGAGCGCACCGTCTCTTCTGCGCACTTTCTGGCATGGAACTCACCTGTACGCGTGATGATGATCGCCTCCCCGGGCGCCACGTCACGCACCAGCCTGAACCCCAGGGTATCCAGAGCCACGCTCTCGGAAGCCACCATGAATTCCTTACCGTGGAGCGTATCCCGCTCGCCAAACACCACCGGACGGATGCCATGAGGATCACGAAAGGCGATCACACCATAGCCGGGAATCATCGCTACTGCCGCATAGCCACCACGACAGCGCTTGTGTACGGTTTCCACGGCACGGAAAATATCTTCTTCCGACAAGGTCAGATGCGGTGGATAGGAACTCAGTCCGTGGGCAAAGATGTTCAGCAGAATTTCCGAATCCGACTCGGTATTGATGTGGCGCAGATCCTCACGGAACAGATCCTGCTTGAGCTCATCCGCATTGGTCAGGTTGCCATTGTGGGCGAGAACGATACCGTATGGCGAATTCACATAAAAGGGCTGCGCTTCCGCCGAAGAAGAGCAACCGGCCGTCGGATAGCGCACATGCCCTACCCCCATGTTGCCCCGCAGGCGGATCATGTGATCTGTATTGAACACATCACTGGCAAGACCATTGTTCTTGCGTAAATGCAGCTTGCCATTCTCGCAAGTGACAATGCCGGCGGCATCCTGACCGCGATGCTGCAGCACCAGCAAGGCATCGTACAGGGATTGATTGACGGGTGCTCTGCCTACGATTCCTACAATTCCACACATGTCAGTGTTTCCTGAAGTGCATCATCAATAATGAACTGTTCATACTAAATCCTGTCCTGCGATCTGTACAAGAAATTACTGTCCCGGCGGGACCACTGCTGGTGCCGGCGGCAGGCTTTCAGGCACAGGCAAAGCGGGCAGTTCCAAAGTCAGAAACTGGAACTTGTCGGCAACGTCCGGGGGCAGGAGATCCTTCAACCACAGCGCCAGCTCCTGAAAATAGGGGATCAAGATCGACTGCTGCCACCAGGGATCCTGTGGCAGAGGCGTCAACCCCGCAAAAAGCACCAGGATTGCCATGAACAGGACACCTCTGGCAATACCGAAAATCATGCCGATGAAACGATCGCTACCGCTCAAGCCGGTACTGTTGATGAGTCGGATCACCAGGTAGTTCACCAGGCCACCCACCGTCAGGGAAAGAATCATCAGGATGACAAACGCCACCCCCAACCTCACTGACGGTGTGGCGATAAAGGATTCCATGCGCAGCGACAGATCACGAAAGAAGGTCCAACTGATCCAGAACGCCAGCACCCACACCGCCAGGGAAAAAGCTTCCCGCACAAAACCGCGAATCAGGCTGATCAGCGCCGACACCAGGATAATGCCCAGGATAATGAAGTCTATCCAGATAAGCTGCGTATCGGCCATATTCAGGGGTACCGTACAACCTGGCCCTTGGTGCCGGAAATCCTGTTAATGCGTGGTAGCAATTTCTGTGCCCGCTGCTTGTCCAGTTCCGGCCCCACCTGAACCCGATAATACTTCTTGCCTTTGACGGTCACTGCGGCAGGCTGCATGGTGTCCAACCCAGCCTTGCGCAGCTTCTTCACCAGTTTGTCTGCGCTGGCACGGGAAGAAAAACTGGCAACCTGCACCACCCAGGCCGAAGGGGATGAAGATCGAGCAGGCTTGGGAGCCGCCGGTTTCTTCTCTACCTTTTTTTCAACCTTCTTTTCGGGCTTGGGAGAGGCCTTTTTAGCAACAACAACAGGCGGCTCTGGTCTCGGGACCGACTGCACCTCGACCGATGGAGACGGAGTTACAGCAGGAGCAGCCTTGGCATCCGACGCAGGGCTGGTTACCACTGCTGGTGGCGCGGGGGCTTGCGTTTCTGGGGGAGTATCCTGCAGCAGAGAAGGATTGAAATTACGCACAGGTTCTGCGGGAATATCGGCCATTTTCCCCGAATGCCGGGCAACCGGCTTGTGGCTAAGCAACATAGGCAGAAAAATGATTGCCAGTGCAACCAGCACCGTGGCACCAATCAAACGGCGCTTTAACTGTTCGTCCACAGTTTGAACCCAAGTACAGGAACCTAAAGTCAGCATTATAACCCGTGTATATTTTCTGGGGACTTTTTCGTACTGATGAGCTCAACGCTGCATTTTTCGCCGCGGAACAAGGAAATGCTGCTTTCTCTGACGGCTATCAATATCCGTTGGCTCTACCCGGAATATGATCAAAAAAATACCAATAGGACACAGTTGTTTCAGGAGCAGCCAGCATGTACAGCAACGACTCTATCGTTTCCCTCTTTCAACACCGGTTCAGCAAGTGCTTCATCCTGGGGTTTTCCTTACTGGCGACCGGACTTTGCCAGGCTTCCAACAGCTTTTTCGTGGCTCCTCCCGGAACGGGTGACTGTTCCCAGCCCAGCCCCTGCGGCCTGCAAACGGCTCTGGATCAGGCAAGAAACAGCGATACCATCCATCTTGCCCAAGGTACCTATACCCATAGCGGCGAAGTTGTCGTCGCAATCGAACATTCGGTTTCCCTACTGGGCGGATGGGACAATACGAGCGCCAATCCCGTGATTCGTGATCCCGCTACCCATGTCAGCATTCTGGATGGGGAGAACCAGAGGCGGGTGATCACCATTGCTGCCAACATCCACCCCACCATCGACGGATTGACCATCACTCGTGGAAATGCAACTGGACTGGGCGGCGGTTTTGTCTCTTCCGATGCCGGAGGCGGCATCTACAGCATTGATGCCTCCCCGGTTATCACCAACAATATCCTGACCGACAATGTGGCAACCACTCAAAGTGATGCGCGCGGCATGGGTGGTGCTGTCTACTTGCAAAGCACTTCAGGTTTTGCAACTGTCGGCCACAATCATTTTTTGAACAACACTGCAGGGATAGCCATACATTTAGGAGACGGGGGCGGACTGTTCCTCAGCAGTCCCGGCGCAATTCACGACAATGAGTTCGGAAACAACGAGGGCTGTCGGAATTGCACCGGCCAAGGTGGCGCTATCAATGTAGGCTGGACGGAAGCACAGCCCCTGATTACCCGCAACCTCATCCACGACAACCAGGCTAATAGAGGGGGTGGCGTAGACCTGGTCTGGAGCGCCGCACAGGTCATCGGCAACGACTTTGTCAGCAACGATGCCGTTTCAGGCTCGGGAATCTACATCCATTACGACAAAGGTTCGACCATCAGCAAAAACATCCTGCTGGCCAACCAGAACAGTGCCTTGCTGATAAGGATCACTTTTCCAGACAAGAAAAAAACCGTCGTGAGTAACAATGTCATCGCCAACAGTTCCCAGGGAATTTTTGCCTACAGTGACTGGCACATCGCTGCCATTGATCTGATCCACAACACACTGGCGAACAATACCGAGGGAATCAACGTTGGGAGAAACATGACCGCCACGCTGATAAACAACATCATTGCCGATCACGACAAAGGGATCACATTGTCGACTGCCGAAGGGGCTGCGATCATTTCCGACAACACACTCTTCTGGCAAAACACCGATGACGGCTTCAGAGGAAACAACCCGGTGGATGGTGATCCTGATTTTGTGGACGCTGCCAACGACGACTATCATCTCGGTTCGAGTTCGGCAGCAATCGATGCGGGCATTGATTCCACAATCACCACCGACGTGGACGGCACTCCCCGCCCCAACGGCATAGCACCGGATATCGGCGCAGATGAATACGCGGCTACACCCTTCAGCTGCAGCGGCGACAATGTTACTGTGAACTATGATTTCGGGCAGATCACACCTGTTGTATGTACCGCCACAGGAAGCATCTCCACTCAGGGCAAGGTGAATATTCTGCCCGGCGCTGATGTCTCCTTTCGGGCCGGATCAAAGGTCATGTTGCTGCGTGGATTCGCGGTAAAACGCCATGCGGTGTTCCATGCGTCGATAAGCCCTTGATTGCATTCTCCCAGAAAAAAGCGCTGATCGGGTTGGAGTCACTTTGCGAGCGACTCCGACCCGGGATGAAATCAAGCCTGTGAATTCAGATATGCCAGTGCTTCTGCCACAGTGAAGAACGAACCGAACACCACCACCCTGTCACCAACCATGGCCTCCTCTGCCACTGCCTCCAAAGCTTGGGCAAGCGTGTCGTGTGTACCGAAGGGCGGCACTGGCAACAGGGATTGTGCCATCGCGGCCAGCTTTTCTGCCGTCATGCCGCGGGCGTCCTCAATAGTGGCGAAATGCCATTGGTCGATGTGCTTCTGCATCAGTTCCAGCACTGCGGCTACGTCCTTGTCTCCCAACATGCCCAACACCGCCAATGTGCGACCGTTAACCGGACATTCCTGCAACTGATGCTTCAGGACGGCCACGGCATGGGGGTTATGGGCTACATCCAGTATCCATTGCACACCCTGTCGTTCTACTGTCTGTTGCCGACCGGTCAGCCTGATCGTTTCAAGCCCTTGAACGACAGCCGTACCGTCTAGCGGAATTTTTTTACGCAGCAGTTCGAGCGCCATGATGACGCCGGACGCATTGTCCAATTGATGCTGCCCCGGAAGATTGGGATATGGCAAAGCAGTGAGTGCCCGTGAGGGTCCATGCCAGCTCCAGTTTTCAGCACCGGCTTTGCAATGAAACTCCCTGCCGTTGACATACAGGGGCGTCTGCAGTTTTTTTGCCTGTTCGGCAATACTGGCCGGCATATCGCCACTGGAAAAAACAGCCGGTTTTCCTTGTCGGAAGATCCCTGCCTTTTCCCTGCCTATACTTTCTCTGTCATCACCCAGCCATTCCTGATGATCCAGGGCGATACTGGTGATCATGGCCAGATCTGCATCGATGATGTTCACCGCATCCAGACGCCCGCCCAAGCCCACTTCCAGCAGCACCACATCCGGTTTTTCGTGAGCGAAGATAGTCAGCGCTGCCAGCGTGCCAAACTCGAAATAGGTCAAGGGAAGTTTGCCACGCGCCTGATCGATGGCTTCGAAGGCAGCCATGATTTTCTCATCCGAGACCGGAACGGCATCGAGGCGGATACGCTCGTTGTAGCGCAATAAATGAGGCGATGTATAACTGCCGGTACTGTAGCCTGCCGCCCTGAATATGGCTTCGAGCAAGGCAACAGTCGATCCTTTGCCGTTGGTGCCCGCAATGCTAATGACGGTGCTATCAGAAAGGTCTGGTGGAATCAGCTGCTGCCAAACCTGCTTTGTACGTTCCAGACCCAGTTCAATGATTTTAGGGTTCAGGCTTTCCTGCCAGTTGAGCCAGCCTTCGAGCGTCGAGAATCTCATGAAAAATGGAGTTGGCTTCGCCTGTAAAGACTCTACCCCTGGTCAAAGCTTCACACACAGGCCGCTGCGTGATTGAGGATACCCAGCACATTGTACAAACGATCCCGCATCTGCTCCCTGGAAACGATCATGTCGATTGCCCCATGTTCGAGAAGAAACTCACTGCGCTGGAAGCCGTCGGGCAGCTTTTCCCGTACGGTCTGCTCGATGACCCGCGGGCCGGCAAAACCGATGAGAGCACCGGGTTCGGCAACATTCACGTCGCCCAGCATGGCTAGGCTGGCGGACACGCCACCCATGGTGGGATCGGTCATCACGGAAATGAAGGGCACGCCCTTGTCAGCCATGCGTTTGAGTACAGCCGAGGTCTTGGCCATCTGGAACAGGGAGAACAGGGATTCCTGCATACGCGCCCCGCCGCTGGCTGAAAAGCACACATAGGGAATGTGTTTCTCCAAGGCGATATTGGCACCCCGCACAAAACGTTCCCCGACCACAGACCCCATGGAGCCACCCATGAACTTGAACTCGAAGGCCGCTGCCACCAGATCCACACCCTTGAGCTTACCCTGCATGACGATGAGGGCATCCTTTTCTTCGGTGGCCTTCTGTGCTGCGGAAAGGCGATCCTTGTATTTCTTACTGTCCTTGAACTTCAGTGGATCTTGCGCCTGAAGCTCGGCGCCGATTTCTTCTCGGGGCTCCTTGTCCAGAAACAGATCCAGGCGGCGTCGCGCACCGATACGATTGTGATACCCGCACTTGGGGCAGACATCCATGTTTCTTTCCATTTCCGCCCGATACAAAATGGCGCCGCAACCGGGACACTTGTTCCACAGACCTTCCGGCACCGCTTTCTTTGCACTGCCTTCGGTGCGAATAACACTGGGGAGAAGTTTGTCAAACCAACTCATGAAGATACCTCAATGGTTCGGAAATGATACTCAGGCAGCATCCATTGCCACCCGCATTTCCTGAAGCAGTTGCTTAAGTTCTCTGCCTATCTTATCAGGTTTGCTGGCATTTGCCTCTATTCTGGACACCAGGGCACTGCCCACAACCACCGCATCGGCGATCTTCGACATGGCAGCCGCCGTCGCAGCGTCCTTGATGCCAAATCCCACACCCAGGGGCATGTCTGTGACATCCCGTATCTCCCGGAGCTTGGCCGCCACTTCATCGAGAACCAGATTGGCCGAGCCTGTAACACCCTTCAGCGAGACATAATAAATAAATCCGCTGGCCGCATCGGCAATCATTTGCAAGCGATGGCGGTGACTGGTAGGTGCCGCCAGATAGATGGCATCCAGGGAGTGGGAACGCAGGGCCTGAATCAGGTCGTGGCTTTCCTCCGGGGGAATATCCACGGTCAGCACCCCATCCACGCCTGCTGCGGCTGCTTCTGAGGCAAATGTCTCATACCCCATCACTTCGATGGGGTTGAGGTAGCCCATGAGAATCACCGGCGTTGTATCGTTTTGCTCGCGAAAATGCTTCACCATGTCAAAGACATGATGCAAGGAAACATGGTGCTCCAAGGCACGTTCGCTGGCTCGTTGAATAACTGGACCATCAGCCATGGGATCAGAAAACGGTACACCCAGCTCGATGATGTCCGCCCCCGCCTCCACCAGATCGTGCATCAGGCCAACGGTCACATCCGGATGGGGATCACCCGCGGTGATGAACGGCAGCAACGCGGTACGATCACGGCTTTTCAGATCGGCAAAACAGGCACTGATACGGCTCATATCTGGATCCCCTCAATGGCAGCCACGGTATGCATGTCCTTGTCACCTCGTCCCGAGAGGTTCACCAGCACTTTCTGATCCGATGACATGCCGGCAGCCAGTTTCAAGGCATAGGACACGGCATGACTGGACTCCAGCGCAGGAATGATGCCTTCGGTGACGGTCAGCAAATGGAAAGCAGCCAGCGCTTCCTGATCATCAATCGCCACATACTTGGCACGGCCGATGTCTTTCAACCAGGCATGTTCCGGTCCGACGCCCGGATAATCCAGACCGGCGGAAATGGAATGGGTTTCGATGATCTGACCATCCTTGTCCTCCATCAGATAGGTACGGTTGCCGTGCAGCACACCGGGCTGGCCGGCACACAAGGGCGCCGCATGATGGCCGGTTTCCAGCCCCTCGCCCGCGGCTTCCACACCATAAATCGCAACATTTTCATCCTCAAGGAAAGGATAAAACAAGCCAATAGCGTTGGAACCACCACCCACGCAGGCGACCAGGGCATCCGGCAGCCCTCCGGTCATCACCTGAATCTGCTGACGCGCTTCGCGGCCGATGACGGTCTGAAAGTCCCGCACCATGGCCGGATAAGGATGGGGTCCGGCCACAGTGCCGATGATGTAGAAAGTATCGTCGACGGTAGCCACCCAGTCACGCATGGCTTCGTTGAGGGCATCCTTCAGTGTTTTCGAGCCGGAAGATACGGAACGCACTTCGGCGCCCAGCAGCCGCATACGATAAACGTTGGCTTCCTGGCGGGCCACGTCCACCTCGCCCATGTACACCACGCATTCCAGCCCGAGACGTGCGGCAACCGTGGCCGTGGCCACGCCATGCTGCCCTGCGCCAGTCTCGGCGATGATGCGGGTCTTGCCCATGCGCTTGGCGAGCAGAGCCTGGCCGATGGTGTTGTTCACCTTGTGGGCGCCGGTGTGGTTGAGGTCCTCCCGCTTGAGATAGATCTGGGCGCCACCGTTCTCCCGGCTCAGGCGCTCGGCGTGATAGATGGGAGATGGCCGGCCCACGTAGTGCTGCAGATCGGCGTCCAGTTCAGCGAGGAAGTCCGCATCGACCATGTATTTTTCATAAGCCTCGCGCAACTCCTGTAAGGCTTCCATCAGGGTTTCCGCCACGAAAATGCCACCGTAAGGTCCGAAATGGCCTCTTTCGTCAGGCAGTTTTGTGAATGATTCATTCTTGTCCAAGCTGCACACCTCGCATGAATTGCTTTATCTTTTCCCGGTCCTTGATTCCCTTCGATGCTTCCACCCCACCGCTCACATCCACGGCATAAGGCTTCACCTGACGCACGGCGTCCGCCACGTTGTCCGGCGTCAGGCCGCCGGCGAGCACGATGCGCCCGGCCAGTTCCGCCGGAATGCGCCCCCAGTCGAAGGCCTCCCCGGTGCCGCCGGGCACGCCGGGCCGGTAAGCATCCAGCAGCAGAGCCCGGGCGCCGGCATGGTCTCGCACCACCTTGTCCAGATCCAGGTCATCCTTCATGCGTACGGCCTTGATCCAGGGGCGGCCGTGTTCCGCGCAGTAATCCGGACATTCGTTGCCGTGAAACTGGAGCAGATCGATGCCCGTCTCCCGGATCACCTCGGCAATGGTTTCCCGATCCGCATTGACGAACAGGGCCACGCTGGTGACGAAGGGCGGCAGTTGCCGGATGATGGACGCTGCCCGGGCTACTTCCACATAGCGGGGACTGGGTGGATAAAACACAAAGCCCAGGGCATCGGCACCAGCTTCTATGGCCGCCATGGCATCTTCCGGACGGGTGATACCACAAATCTTGACTCGGGTTCGCATAACGGTGAATTATAACATTAGCAGGCTCGAATCTTGCGTATTTGCGGGGATTTCATACAACGGATCATAATCCACCCGAAAAAAATACAATCCATCTGCGGCGGCGGTCATACCACCGAGCCTTCTGTCCCGATGTTCCAACACTTCCGCCGCCCAACCCGATGGTCGCTCTCCCGAGCCGATGGCGATCAATACGCCGGCAATATTTCTCACCATATGATGTAGAAAACCATCTGCATGCACTTCCATAATCAGAAAATCACCATGGCGCTCTACTTTCAGGGAATGCAGCGTTCTTACCGGGCTTTTCGCTTGGCAATGTACCGTACGGTAGCTGTTGAAATCATGCTTGCCCACCAGCGCCCGCCCTGCCTCGTGCATGAGAGCCGCATCCAGGGGCCGGTGAATCCAGGCTGCCCGTTTTGCAAGAATAGCGGGACGGCTCATGCGATTCAGGATCACATAGCGATAGGTTCTTGCTTGGGCGGAAAAACGCGCATGGAACTCCTGTGACACCTCCTTGGCCCAAAGCATGCTGACATCTTCAGGCAGCTTGATATTGCTCCCCATCACCCAGCCATGGCTAGGACGCACGGCATCGGTGTCGAAATGGATTACCTGTTGAACTGCATGCACACCGGTATCGGTACGGCCGGCGGCAAAAACCTGAACGGCATGGTCGGCGACGGAAGAAAGCGCTCGCTCTACCGCCTCTTGTATGGTCCGCTCTCCATTTTTCTGGGTTTGCCAACCGCAGAAGCGGCTGCCATCATACTCGACCCCCAATGCAATTCTCACTGCTCCTCCAAAAAAGACAAGGGCGCCGAAGCGCCCTGTTTCAAACAAAGAGTAAAAGGATTTCAGTCTTCGAGCTGACCCAGCAAGTTCGCAGCCAACTCTTTCTGCTCTGGCGTACCATCTTCCTCCACTTCCTGAAGAATGCCACGAGCACCATCGGCATCACCAATTTCCATGAAGGCCTTGGCGAGTTCCAGCTTGGTTTCGACTTCATCGCCGATGACGGAATCTTCACCAACGGAGACATTCAAATCATCTTCCAGCCCGGATATCTGGCTGTCTGGCGTGATATCTTCTGCCAGACTGGAGAAGCGATCATCTTCGAGATCCAGGGGTTCATCCAGGATCTGCGAATCGGCCATCACGCCTTCGAGGTCGCCGGAAAGATCTGCCAGTGCTTCATCGAGGTTGGTAGTGCCTACATCCAGATCACCCAGATCGTTGATGTCCAGCATCTCAGTATGTAACTCGGTTTCAGCCAGTTTCTCATCGTCCTGGGTGGCCAATTGATCGGTGCTGATACTGTCGTCCGACTTGGCTGCTACAGCATCCTCTCCTGTTTCCAAACTAGAAAAATCCAGATCCAGTTCACTAAAACCTTCCAGGGGTTCGCTATCCACGCTCAGGACAGAATCCACTTCCTCGGCCAGACTGCTCAGATCGAGAGACAGTTCACTATCCTCACCCGGGCCACCACCGGCGGCAACACTTGATACGGCAGCCGAAACACCGACAATAAACAATGGGTTTTCCTTATCGAGATCCCTGCCCATGGTCTGTATATGTTCCCATGCCTTGGGGTCTTCCTCGTACTGACCACTTTGCACCATCTCTTCGGCAAGAGCGGCAAACGCATCTTTCTTTTGCGTGGCGTAATGAACTTCGAGCATTTTATACTTCACCGCTGCTGAATCGTTGCCAGCTGCCATGGCATCCCGAAGGATTTCTTCGGCTTGCTGATAGCGTCCGTAGGCGATATACACGTCAGCCTCGGAAACAGGATCAACTTCTGCAGTATCTTCCTGCAGACCCTTGAATTCCTCCGTGGAATATTCACTCAGGAAAGAGGTATCACCCACTGCCCCTGCTGCCATGCTGTCGGCAACGGTATCCGCCAGGCTGGACTCTTCCTCCAGCAGAATGCTTTCCTGATCAACAGAATGTTCACTCATCTGTGAGGCTGGCATTACCGACCGACCGGCATCTTTCTTCTTTCTGCCAAAGAGCAGTGCCAGCAGCAATAACAACCCACCACCAGCCGCCGCGGACATTTGCCAGTTTTTCTGCACCCAGGCCAACGCCGTATCGACAATCGAGGCTTCCTTGGCCGGTTCTGGTGTTTTTTCTGGCGCTGTTTCTGTTTCAGTGTCAGCGGCTGCAACCTGTTCCTCGGCGGGCTCTTCTTCAACTTGCGCTTCTTCTGCTACCGTTTCTTCGGTCGAGGCAGGCGCCACTTCATCTTCTTCTACTGCGGCAGCTTCCTCTACCTGCTCAACAGACGGCTCCACTGCGGTCGTGCTGTCTTCAGCCGAACCTTCTTCTGCAACGACTTCTTCCGTAACTTCTTCGGTGACTTCCTCGACAACCTCTTCCGGTTGTCCGGTTTCGGCAATAGTTTCCGAACTTTCACTGACGTCCATTTCCTCGGTGGCGATGGCTTCAGCCGGTGTCTCATCCGTTTCCTCGGATGACGTCGCCTCCTCCGCCGTGACCACCTGGCTCATACCCTCTTGCAAACGCGCCAACTCTTCATCCTTGAGTTTCAACAGGCGTTGGGTATCTTCGAGTTGCTGCTGCAAATTGTCCATCTCGCTGCGCAGTTGCGTGGATTCCTGGCGGGCCGTTTCTGCCTCTTCTTCAAGCAACAACATTTTCTGCTTGAGATCAGCACTGCCAGCTTCCACTTCCAGATCAGAGACCGCCTGATCCGCATCGGCCGCGACCGACTCGTCCGTTGGAGCTCCAGCAATTTTCAGCTGAACCTCCTCTTCTGCAGCAGTTTCCTCAGCAGAGGCAGGTTGTTCTGTTGTCTGTTCCGCTTCGGGAGAAGTTGCTGCCGCCTGATCAGCGTTGCTCATCCAGGCTTCGGTTTGCTGCTGAAACTCGGTGACAGCCTGTTTCCTGTTGATACCGGTAATCTCTTCTGCAGATGGAACCTGCAATACTCGCCCCTTTTTCAACAAATTGATGTTGTTGTGGAGGAAAGCATCCGGATTGGCCTTGTAAAGTGCCATCATCATCTGATGGATGGAAATGCCGTCTGATCTGAGGCTGTCGGCGATCTCCCAAAGTGTTTCGTTGGCTTGAACCGGGCCATATTCACCCTCGGCCTGTGCACGTTGCACCCGGGCGGAAGCTGTGGCTGGCCTGGTACTGACGGTTGCCTTGGCTGATTGCCTGGTTGCTGCAGTCACTCTGGGGGCATTTCTTTTGGTGACAGCGGGAGGATCCAGCAATGCGGTGTATTCCCGAACAAGTTGACCATTCGGCCAGTCGAGTTTGACAAAGAAATCCAGGAAGGGCTCTCTAATGGGGTCGTGACTGGTTACACGGACGATTGCCTTGCCGTTTTTCAGACGCATGGGTTCGAACTTCAGACGCGTCAGGAAAAGGCTGCGCTCCAGCCCCACGCGGGAAAAGACTTCCGCCGGTGCCAGTGTGACTCTCAGTGTATCCAATGCCCCCTTTTGCACGGAAACCAGTTCGATATCCGCCTTGAATTTCTCGTTCAGCGCAGAATGGGTTTTCATGCCTCCCATGCCCAACGCATACACGGACATGGGCAGACTGCCCACCGCGAGTGATATTGCTAATGCCAGCTTGCGGACCATAGTCCCTCCCTTAGAGATTGCCGCTATACATTTCCGGAAACTTCACGAAAAGTTACCCTGAAGCGCCCCAATTTCTTGTCTGATCGATGGATCATGTATTTTCCGGATACCAAAAACCCGAATTGACCACGCTCAACAAATTTCTGAATCGTCTTTGGCCTTCGCCCAATCCCCCTGATCTCCAGCCAATCAACTATCTCAGGATAAATATGACAATTCACAGCTAACTATAGCGTACACCGTAATTTTTACCAACCAAAACAGCCTCGGAATGCCAACTGATTCCGTACAATTTGCGGCATATCACGCTTCACCCCCGCAGAAGGATCATCAACATGCGTCGTAACGGCTCTGCTGCACCCCACAACAGCTGATCACCCACGGTGAATGCTGACAGATATTCATTCCCCATGTTCATCTTGCGCAGACGGCCAACTGGCACTTCCAGGGTGCCGGTGATCTTTGCCGGTGTCAGCTCGACTGCTGTAATGTCGCGCTCGTTGGGAATGACTTTCGACCAGGGATTGGCCTCGGCCAGCAGGGTTTCGATCTCGTCCAAGGGAATGTCTTTCTTCAATTTGATGGTCAGTGCCTGGGAATGGCTGCGCATGGCGCCGATGCGTACGCACAGGCCGTCGATGGGCACCGGATTGTCCGAACGGCCGAGAATCTTGTTGGTCTCCACCTGCCCCTTCCATTCTTCCTTGCTCTGGCCGTTGTCCAGTTTAATATCGATCCAGGGAATCAGGCTGCCCGCCAGAGGCACACCAAACTGTTCAGTCGGAAAGCCATCCGAGCGCATGGTTTCGGTGACCTTGCGGTCGATATCCAGGATGGCGGAAGCCGGATCGGCCAGCAGGTCACTGACGGATTCTTCCAAGGCGCCCATCTGGGACAACAGTTCACGCATGTTACGCGCCCCGGCACCGGAAGCGGCCTGGTAGGTCATAGCGCTCATCCATTCCACCAGATCATTCTGGAACAGACCGCCAAGACCCATGAGCATCAGGCTGACGGTGCAGTTGCCGCCGATGAAATCCTTCGTGCCATTGGCAATGGCGTCCTGGATGACATGCATGTTTACCGGGTCGAGAACGATGACCGTGTGATCTGCCATACGCAGACTGGACGCCGCATCGATCCAGTAACCGTCCCAGCCGCTGGCACGCAAGTCGGTGAACACCTGTTTGGTGTAGTCACCCCCCTGGCAGGTGACGATAGCTTCCATTTTTTTCAGCTCATCGATATCTGTGGCATCTTTCAGCAGAGGAATATCCTTGCCGATGTCCGGCCCGGCCTGCCCGGTTTGAGAAGTAGTGAAGAACACCGGCTCATCGATAGCATCGAAATCGTTTTCCTCGCGCATACGCTGCATGAGGACGGAACCCACCATGCCGCGCCAGCCTACGAAACCTACTCTTTTCATCGTCTTTGTTCTCTTCAACATAATGGCGTGGCAAAAGCGCCACTCCTGCAAAATAGAAACCTCTGCAACCCGGTAGGTTGGGCAAAGGCCGTCAGGTCGTGCCCAACAGGAGTTTGTCGGGCACGCTGCGCTTTGCCCGACCTACGCGCTACAACGCTGTGACTACGGCGTCGCCCATTTCCTCGGTGCTGACTTCCTGCATACCATCAGCCATGATATCCGGCGTGCGCAGGCCATCATCCAGCACCTGGTTCACCGCCGTCTCGATGCGATCCGCCATGGCGACTTCGTCCAGGCTGTAGCGCAGCATCATGGCCACGGACAGGATGGTGGCCAGGGGGTTGGCCTTGTTCTGTCCGGCGATGTCCGGCGCGGAACCGTGGATGGGCTCGTACATGCCCTTGCCGTTCTCGTCCAGGGAAGCGGAAGGCAACATACCGATGGAGCCGGTGAGCATGGCGGCGCAGTCGGAAAGGATGTCACCGAACATGTTGGTGGTGACCATGACGTCGAACTGCTTGGGCGCACGCACCAGCTGCATGGCGGCGTTGTCCACGTACATGTGGCTCAGCTCCACGTCGGCATAGTCGCCCTCCATGACCCGGGTGGCCACGTCCCGCCACAGCTCCGTACATTCCAGCACATTGGCCTTGTCCACGGAGCACACCCGGCTGTCACGCTTGCGGGCGATGTCCCCGGCCACGCGCGTGATGCGCTCGATTTCGCTCTCCCGGTACACCAGGGTGTTGAAGCCTTCCTTCTCGCCGTTGTCCAGTTCACGCACGCCCCGAGGCTGGCCGAAATAGATGCCGCCGGTGAGTTCGCGCACGATCATGATATCCAAACCGGACACCACCTCTGGCTTCAGCGTGGAGGCCTCCGCCAGCTGGGGATAGAGAATGGCCGG
>CAZFXI010000012.1:0-45531 GCA_964522855.1 uncultured Sedimenticola sp. | reverse complement strand
GTTTGTATTGATTACCATTGGCATGGTCTTGTTCTCCTGTACTACACAGCCGATCTGTCATGGGCTGTGTCGTTCATCACTAGCGGACATGTCTTGTTTAATCAGGAAGACAATTACCGCTTCCAGCCATGTCATCGACCATCAGGGAACAAACTTAAGTATTTTTTTCAGGATGTCCTACAGATAGTTGAACAGGGACAGACCTTCCACCTTCATGAAGCTCTGTTGGGATGCCTGCAGAATCAGTTGCTGCTGCTGCAATCGACTGACCGCCTCACCATAATCCAGGTCTTCGAGGATGGAACGATTCTGCTCCATGACCAGGCCAAAGGAATCATTGATACCGCGCTGGTTATCGATGGCATTCATACGTCCACCAATTTTTGTACGTACCACCTGAATCCTGTCCATCGCATTGTCCAGCGCAGTCAGGGTGACGCCGGTCGGGGAATTGTTATCCAGATCCGTGATAAAGTCATGCACGATACTGAAGGCATCCGTGGTACCACCATTTCCGTCGGCGATGCCCATGAAGATACTGTCTCCAGGATCGTTCGTGGCGACATGACGCGCACTGCCGATTTGCAGCAATCGCTGCCCCTGATCTCCCTGATAGCTGAAGTTGCCCGCCCCATCGTCAGTGAAGGCGGGCACATCGGTACGATAGCCACCAAATACATACTCGCCATTGGTATCGGTGGCATTTGCCATCGCCAGCAATCCATCGAGTTGTTCACGGACTTCCGCAGAAATCGCCTGTCGATCACCGGCGCTGAGAGAACCGTTAGTAGCACGCACGGCCAGTTCACGTACTCGCTGCAGAATATCACCGGCACCTTCAAGCACGTTTTCCTCACGGCGCAAACGTGATTCTGCCGCGTCGCTGTTGCGCTGGTATTGACTGACAGAAGACAACAGCTGATCCAGCTCCAGTACCTTTGTTGCGGCTCCCGGATCATCACTGGGAGCGAGCATGCGTTGCCCTGTCGCGAGCTGCAACTGGGTTTTTGACAATGTAGACTGGTTGTTGAGCATGGCGCTCACGCCCTGCCGATACCATTGGCCGGTGGATATGCGCATGGTTTATCTCCTCACTGCACCGAGCAGCGTGTCAAACAATTCGTTGGCGACGGCGATCATCTGTGCCGCTGCCTGATAGGATTGCTGAAATTTCACCAGATTCGCTGCTTCTTCGTCCAGGTTGACCCCTGAAATGGCGTCACTGGCGTTCTGGGAGCGTTCCAGCAGCTGCTGATGTGCATTACTGGCAAGCTCGGCCTGGCGGGTGGTTGTACCTACGCCAGATACCATGCTGCGATAGACATCTGACAGGCTTTCCGTGCCATTTCCCATGACCTTGCCGGTCAATACCTGGCCCAGAGCGAGGGCATTTCGGTTGTCACCATCACCGTTGGCATTGTAACCCACGGTGAACTCGTCACCGGCGGCGGGATTGCCGGTGAGACGCATCTGATAGCCGTATTCAAGACCGCCCGGTGTGGGAAAAAGATCGCTGCCGGTTGCGGGATCATAGCCGTTGACTGTCTCCAGCAAGGCAGGAGACGCAGGCGTGCTGTTGTCATATACGTCATAGGTGGTGGCGCTGGTAAAACGAATCATCAATGGTGGCGTCAGGCTGCCTGGCACACTCTGAAACGCGGGGTTGTTGATATCAGTCACCTCTCCCGCGCTGATCACTCCGCTGCCGGTGTTGGCATTTTCTGCACGACTCAGGACCGGAGAGGCGGCGGCGACCCGGGATGGGTCATTGACCAGCATCTGTATCGACTGGGCACCGTTGCGCGTCGGCTGAATGACGAAAGTATCCCCGTTGGCAGCCGCAGCATCCACGCTAATGCGCAGTCCATCGACGACAAAGGGATCTCCGGCAGATCCTGTGCCTGTCATGGCCAACTGCTCACCGGTATCCGTGCGGCTGATAGACCAGGATGCGCCATCGTATTGCAGCTTGTAGTTGGCGCCGGTAACCTGTCCCACATCGTCCCATGCGACAGTCAGGCTGCTGCTTACGCCAGGATAGCTGTCCCATTGAGGCTCTGGATAAGAGAAAAAGGCCTGCCCCAGTTCACCATTCAGATCGATGCCCCGCTGATGCTGCGCATTGAAGAATTCTCCCATACCCACTGCCACGCGTCCAAGCTCGTTGACCGCAGGCTCGAGTACCCGATCCCTGAACCCGAGCAAGCCCCCGATTTTTCCGCCGGATAGCTGGTCGGTAATGGGCACCAGACCGTTGCTGCCGGTCTGTAACGCAATCTTCAATGGCCCGTGCACCCCGGCGCCACGATAGGTGGTGAGCTGGGTAGTATGATCACTTACCACCAGGGTCTGTCCCGTACCGATCATGATGTTGATGGAACCGTCTTCCTGGGTCGTGGTGGTCACGGAAACATGCTCTGCCAGTTCACGGATAAGCGTGTCACGCTGATCCAGCATGTCATTCGGTGGCTGTTGATCAGCCACACCATAGGCCAGCACGATCTTCTTGTTGAGGTCGGCGATGGATGCAGTAATGCGGTTGACATCGGTCACACTGGCCTTCAGATCATTGTTGACCTGGGCATCCATGTCATCCAGCCAGCCACCCAGGGAATGAAATCGCTCGACCAGTCCCTGCCCTTCGCTGAGCATCGCCTGGCGGGCAGCGGTGGAAGCGGGATCATTGGACAAGTCCTGCACGGCGCTGTAGAAGCGAGCCATGGCGGTACTCAATCCCGCATCCGGATCTGCCAACACATTATCGATCTGGGTGGCATAACTGTGCAGCGTCTGAAATTCAGTCGTGGATGCGGTGTAGCTTCGCACCTGATTATCCACGAAGGCGTCATAGAAACGCTGCACGGACTCCGTGCGCACACCGGTCCCCACATACCCGTAGCCGGTATATTGTGGTGTGGAAGAAACCAGATTCACACGCTGGCGGCTATAGCCAGGCGTGTTGGCATTGGCAATATTGTGGCCGGTCGTATTGAGCGCACGTTGAAAAGCCTGCAGCGCAGACGTGCCAATCCCAAGCAGGCTTCCATTGGTGGACATTGCTTATCTCCTGTTTTTCCGGATACGATTCACCCGTACCGGAATGGCGGTCAAAGAAACGCCGGGCGGTTCGATGCTGCAGGCCAGTTTTTCAATACTTTGCAGAATATTCTTCATCAGTTTTCTCAAAAGCGTTATCAATGTATTCATTTGTCCTTCTCCGGACGGCAAACCCTCCCGGCAATACCGTTTGTCGTTAATTTCCCTGACAAGCTTATCGGCAGCAGATAACTAAACTTGAGAAAAATAACTTCCCTTAGCCCGCTTTCAGCTGGCTCACCACTCCGGCAAAACGGTCACTGGTCATGATCCCCTCGATTTTTTCGGCATAGCGGGGATCTGTCGCATAACCCGCATCCTGCAATTCCCGCAAAAACCTTGGAGGGTCACCGGCATGTTTCAATGCTTTTTCATAACGGGGATTGTTCTGTAGAAAAGCGGCGTAATCTTCCATGCTTCTCTCTGTGGAATCGTAGGCACGGAAGCTCGCTTGTTCACGTACCGCAACGTGTTCACGATATTCCAGCGTTGGCACACTGACCTTTTGCCCTTTCCAGGCAGGATCGGCCTTGATACCGAATAAATTCATGCTACTGCCCTGCAATCCATCCGGCATTTTCTTGCCCCAACCGGTTTCCAGCGCCGCTTGTGCAATCAGTACTTCAGGAGAGACACCCAGTTTCGCGGCCACTTTTTGTGCCACTGGCCAAAGGTCCTGGATAAAAGTTTCGGGACTTTCAGGTGACCACTGGTGCGCTGGCACCTCATCAGTCGAGGTATTTGTTTCCGGTTGCGAAACGACCTGTTGAGCCGTGAAGGGCTTGCGCGTGAGCAGAGAAAGATCACCACTGGCCGTGCTTTGTGGCTCATCTCCCAATTGTTGCTCGAACACCTTCGCCAGACCGATGCCCTTGCTGTTGGCCAGATCCAGGGCAACCTGCTGATCAAACATTTGCTGGTAGAAGCGTACCTGCTCGCTATCTCCGCTTTCTCCCAGACTGCCAGCATCGCGCATGGATTTGAGCATGATCTGGATGAACATGGCCTCAAATTGGCGCGCCACTTCCTTGCGTGCCTGCGGAGACTGCTTGCGAGCGCCGGCCTTGAGCTCTGTCAGCCCGTTGAAGTCGGTGTAGATCCCTGCCTTGCTCAGATGACTGTTCATGATGAGTGCCAATCAGATGACGATCAACTCTGCCCGCAGTGCACCAGCTTCTTTCAATGCTTCCAGAATAGCAACCAGGTCACCCGGTGCTGCACCAACCTGGTTTACCGCCTGTACGATATCGTTCAGACTGACTCCTGGCTTGAACAGGAACATGCGTGCATCTTCCTGGGTAACCTGAACGCTGGATTGTGGAACAACTTCTGTAGATCCAACCCGGGCAAAAGGTGCCGGCTGGCTGACGGCGGTCTGTTCGGAAATCGTCACTACCAAGGTTCCGTGCGCCACCGCCGCCGGCATCACCCGCACGTGGCTACCGATAACGATGGTGCCTGTACGGGAGTTGATAACCACTCGTGCCGGCGCCTCACCAGGCTCGAGGGTGATGTTTTCCACGATGGAAAGAAAACCGACTTTCTGTGAAGGATCCGAGGGCGCACGAACCTCGATTGAACCACCATCCAACGCCTTGGCCGTTCCTTCGCCGATAAGGTGATTTATCGCCTTCACCACCCGATGAGCGGTAGTGAAATCAGCGGTATGCAGATTCAGTACCAGCTTGTTCGACTTTGCAAAGGGACTGGCGACCGCCCGTTCCACCGAAGCACCGTTGGGAATACGTCCTACACTGGGAATATTCACCGTCACCTTGGAGCCGTCACTGCCCTGCACACCCAGACCGCCAACGACCAGATTCCCCTGAGCGATAGCATATACCTTCCCATCCGCGCCCTTCAGGGGCGCCATCAGCAAGGTGCCGCCCCGCAGGCTTTTGGCGTTGCCCAGCGAAGAAACTGTCACATCAATAGACTGCCCCGGTTTGGCAAATGCCGGCAAATTGGCGCTGATCATGACTGCCGCGACATTCTTGGGCTTGGGATTCACCCCGGGCGGTATAACCACACCCAGTTGGGCTAGCATGCTCTTGAGACTCTGTGCCGTAAACTGGGTCTGACTGGTCTTGTCACCCGTGCCATCCAGTCCCACGACCAGACCGTAGCCAACCAGCTGATTCTCCCGCACTCCGGCCACGGACGTAATGTCCTTGATACGTTCTGCCTGCACCGGCGCAATGAGAAACCCCAATACCACCAACAGCGCCGTAGAAATCATTTTCATTGTTCTGCCTTTATCCTGCCACATCAGAATGGCATCAAGGGACTGAGGAAAAATTCCGTCAGCCAACCCGGTTTGTTGGCTCGCGCCAGGCTGCCCCGGCCGCTGTATAAAATCTGTGCATCCGCCACCTTGGTGGATGAGATCGTGTTTTCCGGACCAATGTCCATGGGCCGGACGATACCGCGGATGCGGATAAACTCTTCACCATGATTGATGGTGATCCATTTTTCCCCCTGCACCACCAGGTTCCCGTTCACCAGTACCTGAGCCACGGTGACAGCAATGCTGCCTTCGAGTTTATTGCTCTGTTTGCTGTCACCCTCGGTTTCGAATTTGTGGCCGGCACTGACACTGTTCTCGAGTTCGGGAACCGTTTGTCCGAACAGTTTGGGAATCCCGATGCTGGATTCCGAAGACTTGTCTACAGAGGTATCTGCTTTCTTCTCGGCATTGGTACGCTCATTGAGAACGATGGTGAGGATGTCTCCCACCCGTCTAGCCTTGATATCCTCGAAAAGAACCAAGGCACTGCCGGACTGGTAAATGGCGCCACTGGAGGGAGGCGCAGGTGGTATATATAGAGGCTGAGTTGCCGTATAGCTGCTCTGCTCTCCCCTTTCGGGGATGGCACATCCACCCAGCAGCAACATCGATGCCATGCTCGCAAAGCATAAACTGTTTCGCCATGGATGATGCATGATCTCGTCTCCTTACAGGTTGTTGTTGACGTACTGCAGCATCTGGTCTGCCGTGGCAATGGCCTTGGAGTTCATCTCATAGGCGCGCTGGGTTTCAATCATGTTCACCAGTTCTTCCACCGTGTTGACGTTGGAGCTTTCCAGGGACCCCTGGATCAGGGTGCCCAGCCCGTTCAATCCGGGAGTGCCAACCTGGGGAGCGCCACTCGCGCCGGATTCCAGGAAGAGATTGTCACCGATGGCCTGCAGACCGGCAGGATTGATAAAGTCTGCCAGTTGAAGATTGCCGACCTGGGTGGGAAGAGAAGAACCTGCGGACACTACCGAAACCGTACCGTCGGAACCGATGGTGATGCTCTGTGCATCTTCGGGAATACTGATGCCCGGTTGCACAAGATAGCCCATGGACGTCACCAGTTGTCCCTGTGCATCCATCTGCATGGTACCGTCCCGGCTGTAGGCCAGTGAGCCGTCCGGCATGAGTATCTGCACGAACCCACGTCCCTGGATAGCTACATCCAGGGCATTGCCGGTTTGCACGATATTCCCCTGCGTAAAGAGCTTCTCCGTAGCCACGGTACGCACGCCTGTTCCAAGGTTCAGTCCCGAAGGGAGCTGGGTATCCTGTGAGGATTGGGCGCCCACCTGGGCCAGATTCTGGTAGAGCAGATCTGAAAACACCGCCCTGGAACGCTTGAAGCCATTGGTACTGGCATTTGCCAAGTTGTTGGAAATCGTGGCCATGCGCGTTTGTTGCGCTTCCAGGCCTGTTTTTGCGATCCATAGTGCCGGATTCATTTTATTTCTCCTGTTTGTTCTATACCGTTGTCTTTCGATCAACTCATGCGCATCAATTCAGCAGCAGCACGGTCGTTGTCTTCGGCTGTTTTCATCATCTTGATCTGGGTTTCGAACTGACGTGCCAGTTCGATCATGCGCACCATGGATTCCACCGCATTTACATTGCTGGATTCCAGCGCGCCGGAGGCCAGTTGCACCGCCGCATCCGCTTCTGCCAGCGCACCGCCCCGCAAGCGCATGAGTCCGTCTTCACCTTTGGTAAGACCTGCCGGTGATGGGTTAACCAGTTTGATCCGGTCCACGATGGCCAACGCATTGATGCCCTGCCCCAATGGCTGCACGGTAATGGTGCCATCGGCACCGATATCCAGTTTGCCGTTGGGAGGAACCGCGATGGGACCTCCCTCACCCAGCACCGGATAGCCGGCACCCGTGGTGAGAATACCAAAACTGTCTACCTGAAAGTCACCGGCACGCGTGTATGCCTCACTACCATTGGGTGCCTGCACGGCTATCCAGCCCTCTCCCTTCACCGCCACGTCCAGTTCTCTGCCAGTGCTCTGAATGGATCCACCCGTGAGATCCACGCCTGCACCGCCAATCACCGAATAAACCCGATCGGGAAACCCCGGACCCTGTACTGGCTGGCTGAGGAAAGACTCCATGTCTGCCCGAAAGCCGGTGGTGCTGGCATTCGCCAGGTTATTGGTGTTCACCGCCTGGGAGGTCATTGTCTCCCTGGCTCCGGTCATGGCGATGTAGAGCATGCGATCCATGATGACTTACTCCGATTAACGCAGGTTAATGATGGTCTGAGTGACCGTATCTTCGGTCTGTATGGTCTGGGCGTTTGCCTGGAAGTTACGCTGGGCAACAATCATCTTTACCAGCTGCTCGGTAAGGTCCACATTGGACTCTTCCAGGGCACCAGACTGAATCCCACCCAGTCCTGAAGTGCCTGGCGCGCCGACCACGGGAGGGCCGGAAGCAAAGGTATCCGCCCAGGAAGTGTCACCCAGCGGCTGCAAACCCTGCTCATTGGCAAAGTTAGCCAGAACCATCTGGCCAATGCTGCGGGACTGTCCATTGGTATAGCGGGCAAAGATCGTGCCTTCCTGATCGATATCGACTCCGAGAATCTGACCGGTGGAAAAGCCATCCTGATAGATGGAGTTGACCGCGAAATCACTGCCGTATTGCGTGCTTTTCGATAAATCCACGGCGATAGCCTGTCCAGGGGTTGCACCACCACCGGGGTTCCAGGTGATATTGATGGCGGCCGGGCTACCGTAGGAACCGTCATCATTGAAGACCACCGTGGTCGTATCCTGTACCGCTCCATCGATCATAGTCCTTACCGTCCAGGAATTGGGATTTGTGGCCGGATCCTGCTTGCTGTAATACAGGGTGATGTCATGGGGATTGCCCTGGCTGTCATACACCGAAGTCGTGGTGCTGGAGTTGTACCCTGCTGGATCCGGCACACCACCAATGAGCGCCCAGCCGCTGTCGGTTTCCGATTCACGCGCATCGAAGTTCAGGTTGGCATTCAACGCACTGGTAGGGTTTGGCTGTGCATAAGAAGTATCGATCCGCATGGGGCCGATGCCACCGGTTATGGCGCCATTGGCATCAGCGCCTCTCGCCATCAGGAACAAGCCCTCGCTGTTCACGATGTAACCATCCCGATCCAGATGGAAATTCCCGGCGCGGGAATAGACAGAGGCACCACCGTTGTCTGAAAGTTGAAAGAATCCACGACCGTTGATGGCCAGATCCAGCGCGCTCCCGGTAAAGGAGATATTGCCCTGACCAAAGTGCTGGGCTGCACCCTGCAAGCGCACCCCCTGACCGATGGCAGTACCCGGCGCCCCCATCAGGCTGGCTGCATAGACGTCTGAAAACTCTGCGCGGGAACCCTTGAAACCCGTGGTGTTCGCATTGGCAATGTTGTTGCCGATAATGCTGAGATCGCCGGACGCGGCCCGAATACCACTCAGTGCTGTATTAAATGACATACTATTTCTCCTGTAGTAACTTGCTTACATTATGGTCTGGATGGCATCCAGCGATATGGACGTGCCGTTGTCAAGATTGAGCAGAATACCGCCATAGGGACTGATGCTGACGCTCTCTACCAGGCTGCGCAGTTCCATGGCCGCTTCCTGTACGCTACCCTCCACCTCGACTTCGGCGACAATTTTGTAATTGGCTGGCAATGCCGGGCTGCCGTCCTCGGCAAAACCGTCCCATTTGAACTGCACGGCACCCGCACCCTGCCCACCCATGGGAATGGTGCGTATCAATGATCCCTGGGGATCGTAGATTTTTATGTTCATGTCGCTGACACTTGAATTCAGCAGCACCTGTCCGGCAATATTGCCCCCCTCTTCCAGAACACCGGTGTTGCCGGGTGTCATGACATCATGGCCTACCATGCTCGTCGCTTTCAGCGATTGATCCGTTGACAACATCGCCGCCATCGCATCGAAAGACTGCTTCAGTTCCTGGATACCGTTGACGGTGGAAAACTGGGCTAGCTGGCTCATGAAGTCATTGGGATCCAATGGTTTTGTAGGATCCTGATTCTTCATCTGCGCCAGCATCAGCGCAATGAAGTCCTGCTGTCCCATATCTGAACTAGAACGCCCCGTGCCTTGTGCCTCTGGTGGTCCCAGCAAGGCAGCAAGCGGGTTGTTGGTGGTTTCATTTATCATCTGCGATCACCTTCTGTATTCAGCGGCCCAGACTCAGGGTCTTCAGCAGCAGTTGTTTGGACGTGTTGAGCACATCCACATTGTTCTGGTAGGAGCGGGAGGCAGAAATCATGTTTGCCATCTCCTCCACAGAATTGACATTTGCCTTGTAGACATAGCCATCTGCATCCGCCATCGGATGGTTCGGCTGGTACTCCCGTGGAATCTCCGCCTGGCTTTCGATAATGCCCGCCACCTGCACTCCTGTTGACTGCTTGCCTGCATGCAACACAGACAGTACGGCGGCAAACACCGGCTGGCGTGCATGATAGGCATCCTCGGGCGTGGAGCTGACGGAGTCGGCATTGGCAAGATTGCTGGCCACGGTGTTCAATCGGACCGATTGGGCACTCATGGCGGAACCGGAGATGCTGAAAACATCATAGAGACTCATGGCTATTCTCCCTTCAGGGCGCCAATCAGCCCTTTGAATTTTTGATCAAGAAAAGTAAGACTGGCCTGATAACGCAGGGCATTGTCCGCAAAGGCGGATTTTTCCAGCTGTCCATCCACGGTGTTTCCATCCAGGGATGCATGATTGGGTACGCGATACA
The DNA here is from genome assembly GCA_964522855.1 of uncultured Sedimenticola sp. Classification (GTDB taxonomy): domain Bacteria; phylum Pseudomonadota; class Gammaproteobacteria; order Chromatiales; family Chromatiaceae; genus Thiolapillus. The sequence continues at coordinate 35,381 of CAZFXI010000012.1, read as the reverse complement.
GGAGGGTGAGACTGTCCGCGTCATTTGACAGCGACAAATGCCGTGCGTTGCTGCGATTCAATCCGGCGTTCAGATGATTGCCGGCAGTGGAAAGCGCGGCCTTGAAATCGATATCCCGGGCCTTGTAATCCGGCGTGTCACTGTTGGCGATGTTGGATGCCAGCAGCTCGGTACGCTTGGCACGCACATCAAGGGCTTTGACGTGTATGCCCAGGGCGGAATCGAACGATATCGGCATGTTTTTCTCCAACTTAAGTATTTTGCTAAATAGCTTAGCGATAATCGTGCCAACATTGTATATATCCGTATTATCAGTAACTTATGCTTGTCTGCCTGTTTTACTCACGCCTCAGCGGCAATAGATTGCCGCCACCGGCAAAGCTCTTTTTGTGTTCCGGCAGCTTTCTATCGTCCCTATATAAATAAGTTGAAGCAGAAGAAATGCCTGTATTTGTTGGTATTGGCCGTCAAATTTCTGTCTTCAGCAAGCAGGTACCACAAACACCGGCAAGTATTTTTCCTGGCAGGTCTCCACACAGAGCGCTACACGCCGTGCTATTTCCAAGTAATAAATCGATTATTCAGTGGCTTACATTTTTGCTATGCGCACACAGAGCAATATTGAAAACAGGAATGGCACATCCGGCACGCATATTGCTTTCAAACAAAACATGAATTGCAAGAGACTCATTGCCGGAGATAACACAATGCGAAAAAGACTGCATCTGCTGCTGGCGTTTCCCTTGAGTCTGATCGTGCTGAATGCCCAGGCTACAGAAACTGCCGGGATACAAAGCCACGAATCCATACTGGATGCAGCAAGACAGTTCATGGAAACCTACAGCGCCAACCTCCACGACATGCCCGCTGAAATTCACATGGGGCGGCTCGATTCACGCCTGCATCTGGTTGAATGCGGGGAAGCTCTGGAAACGTTTCTGCCCTCCGGCGGGAGAACTCTGGGTAACACGACCGTGGGTGTGAGATGTTCCCACCCGAAATCCTGGACTCTTTATGTGCCGGTAACAGTCAGTATCTTCAAACAGGTGGTGGTCACTACGGATGCCCTGCCCCGAGGGACCGTACTCAACAGCAGGCAAGTGAAAGTGGCAAGGCGCAATCTGGCCAAATTGCCACAAGGTTACTACGTCGATCCACAAAGCTTGGTGGGCATGAAGCTGAAACGGAATGTTTCAGGCGGCCTTCCCCTGACGCCGATGATGGTGGAGGCACCTGAAGTCATCAAGCGTGGCCAACGGGTGACGCTGATATCCCGAGGCAGCGGTATTACCGTACGCATGCCTGGCCAGGCAATGGCCAACGGATCGGCGGGAGAGCACATACGGGTAAAGAATCTCTCTTCAAAAAGAATTGTTGAAGGCGTCGTTACGGCATCCGGTGAAGTGCAGGTTGGCACATGAAAGAAGCCATCGGGTTCACAGTTTCAGGAAACTTCTGTGAAAGCGCCAAAATTTTGACTTAAGTTTCTATTGCATGCGCCGATGTATTGGTTGGCAACAGTAAATAAACAGACCAGGAGACAGCTATAATGTCTATTGATATCAACAGCTTGAGCAACTCTCAAACAGCCAGATCCGGAGACAACTCCCAGATTAAGGGCTCTGCAAATGAGGCTGCAAGTGCTCAGCAATCTACCGGCAAATCATCCGTCAGCGACACCGTCAGCTTGTCCGAGACGGCCATTCGCCTGGGTCAGATCGGCGTTGCTGTGGAAAATCAACCCGTGGTGGATACCAAACGGGTGGAGCAGGTAAAACAGGCCATCCTGGATGGCAGCTATAGCATTGATCCGACCCGCATCGCGGAACGCCTGATGGAATTTGATATGGCTCTCAAGCCCAAAGGCTGATCGCAGTATGGCCACTGCAAAAGGTGATTTTCATCGCATCCTGTATTCGTTATTGAATCAGGAGCTTGCACACATGTGTGAGCTCAAGCAGATTCTGGACAATGAAACCACCGCATTGACCTATGAACGGAACACCGACCGGTTGCTGCAACTAATTGCCGACAAGGACACAAAAGTCCGGGAACTCAAACAACTGGAAATCGAGCGCGGGCAGCTGTTCGAAAATGCGGGTATGGGCAGCCATCCTCTGGAGATTACCGACTGTCTGCGCTCAGCAGAGGAATATCAACCACTGCTCCAGCTATGGCAACAATTGCTCGAATTGACGACCCAGTGTCAGGAGAGTAACCGTCTCAACGGCACGATCATCAAGCTGGATCACCAACACCTGCAACAGGCATTGAGTCTGCTTCGCGCCGAGAATACGGATGATCAGAACTACGATCCACAGGGCCTCGCTACCGCGACAAACACCTCCCGACTTCTGGGACAAGCCTGATAATCTCCTTGCTTTCCTCCACAGCCGCCTTCCTTTGCCCATCTCCCTTCTCTCCCTATAAAAGACTTTCAGAAACAAATCCCTAAAGTTTATACATTTCGCGCCGACAATAATGATAGAAGAGCCTCTGTTCAAGGCTGAACAAAGCACATCTTGATTCGGAGGCATCCACGAAAAGCAACCAAGCAGTGATTATTTCCAAATGGTAAATACCATGTCAAAGTCAAGTCAAACCATTGAGCAGGACGACACGCAGCAAGGATCCGTCAATCTCTCTCCTGTTGCCCCTGTATCGGAAGCAGAAAAACTGATGCAGAAAAACAGGGAATATTTTCAGGACATCCTGTTGCGACTCAGTTTTGCCGCCAATGGTTGGGACGCACAGCTGGACACGGTACTCGAATCCCTGCAGGACGATCTGCGTACCAGCGCACGCTTCCCCGACCTCAAGCGCATTTCCGAGAGGCTGTATCGTTTTCTGATGCAGGCCAATACCAACCGGCCCGCGCAGGCAGTGCAAATGGGAGAGTTGCTGAGTGACTTCATGGCACGCTTGCACATGCCGGATGAGCTGCAGAAAGACTGGAAGCCCATTCTCGAGCGCTCGCAGGAAACACGCACCAAAGAGCAAATTGCCGACAATCTGGAAGCCTGTCTTCCGTTGCTCAATCAGGCTTTGCAGGTGACAGATGGCAAGCAGGGCAAGAATCGTGGATTGTTTTCCTCATTGTTTGGAGGAACAACCGAAGATGCTCCCGACAACAGCCGGCTGCTCTCGAGGATCAATGAAAAGCTGTTTCAACTGCTGGATGATCTGAATATCCCGTCTGAACTCGAGGATCAAGTCGAAGATCTGAAGCAAATCCTGGCAGACGAAATGAAACTGCAGCAGGTACCTGAGGTCATCGGCAACATCACCGATCTCATACACAATATCCGCAGTGTGGTTAACAAGGAAAGAAAAGGTCTCGAAGATTTCCTTGGGCAACTCATGAGCCGCCTGTCGATGATCGACGGGGCTCTGGAAGAGTCGAACGCCAGCAATCAGGCTGTGAATGAATGCCACCACGAACTGGAAGAGGACATTCAGAAACAGACCAGCCACATTGAATCTCAGGCAAGGAAAGCCACCGATCTCAATGAATTGAAAACACTGGTTCAGCACCGGGTGGATGCCATCCGTACCAACATGGATGAATTCCAGCAGCAGGAAAAAAAGCTGCTGACGGCTGCGGAAGAAAAAATGGAACACCTCGTTCAGCGCCTGAACGAAGTCGAGGAAGAGACAGAAAGCCTGCGCCAGCAAGTCACCGAACACAGTTTGCAGGCTTTCAACGACACCCTGACGGGCATTCCAAATCGTCATGCCTATGAAGAGCGACTTCATCAGGAGTTTGCCCGCTGGAAGCGTTATCAGCAGCCTCTGTCCATCATGGTTGTGGATATCGACAATTTTAAACAGATCAATGACAATTTCGGCCACCGTGCGGGTGACAAGGCACTCAAGATTATCGCCGGCCAACTACAGAAGATGACGCGTGAAACTGACTTGATCGCTCGCTACGGAGGAGATGAATTTGTACTGCTCCTGCCAGAAACAAATTCCAAGGGAGCGATGACCATAGCAGAGAAACTACGGGATGCAGTGGAACGCTGCGCTTTCCATTTCCGTGAGAAGAAAGTCACTATCACGGTTTCCTGTGGAATCAGCGAATACCTGAACGGAGATGAACCTGAAGATGCCTTCGAACGCGCAGATCAGGCTCTGTACAAGTCCAAGCACAAAGGACGCAATCAGTTCAGTTCAGGATAACGCTACCGTTTTTCATCGTACTGCCATTCATGCTTGAACCCAAGGATCGGATAGATGCAGTTAGCTGCCAGCTGCCAATGGCATCCCAGGCCCATAACGGCACGGCCCGGGATTACCCGGTAGGCCCATACAATCACAAATCCATATTTGCCCGAATAAATTTATCGAAGACTCCCTGGCAAGATGTTGAAAGAAAGCGTTTCTTGACACCGCGCATGCGACACAGGGATACAGCGCCAAATTCAGTGAATGCACTTCATTGAATCTGCAGAAAACTGAAAATTACATTTTTCTGTTTCTGAATTGAAAAAGCCCAAGGACGAGCTTTTTCACCATCCTGCTAAAGTTTTCCCGCCCTTTACCGACAATCTAGATGTGAGCGCACACACCAGAAGCTCATTGCTGCTCACAGCATGATTCCATTTTGGAACAAGACAACAACCAACGCCTGGGAGACACAAACATGGATCTGGCAACACTCATTGGCCTCTTCGGCGCACTTGCCGCCATCGCCATCTCCATTGTCCTCGGGGGCGACTTCGGCATGTTTGTGAATGTTCCCGGCCTGATGATCGTCATCGGAGGAACACTGATGGTAACCCTGATGAAATTTCCCCTTTCCCTGACTCTGGGCGCATTCAAGGTTGCAGGTAAAGCGTTCGTTTACAAAGCGCAAAAACCCACTGAGTTGATCGAACAGAGCGTTGAACTGGCCAACATTGCACGTAAGGAAGGTTTACTGGGTCTCGAACAAGTGGAAGTGGAAAACAAGTTTTTGAAAAAAGGTATCGAGCTGCTGGTAGACGGACACGATTCAGAGTTCGTGCGCAAAATGCTCGGCAAGGACATCAACCTGACCATCGAGCGAAATGAAGATGGCATCAATATCTTCAAGGCAATTGGAGATGTTGCTCCTGCCATGGGTATGATCGGTACCCTGATCGGTCTGGTGCAGATGATGTCGAATATGGATGATCCCAAAGCACTGGGGCCGGCCATGGCGGTAGCCCTGCTGACAACATTCTATGGTGCTGTCATCGCTAATGCATTGGCTCTGCCTATCGCCGACAAGCTGACACACCGAAACAAGGAGGAGCGTATCAACAAGTCAATGATCCTGGAGGGTGTCGGTGCCATCCAGGAAGGCCTCAACCCCCGTGTTATCGAAGGCATGTTGCAGAACTATCTCCCAGAGGGGGAGAAATCTGAAAAGGCTGCCTGAACCGCAATAGAAACCAATTGACCACGACTGAGCCGAGATCACCATGAGCGAAGACTGCGAGCCAACGAAATGCCCCGAAGGCATTCCCGCATGGGTAATGACCTTCGCGGACCTGATGTCTCTGCTGCTCGCGTTCTTCGTGCTGTTGTTCTCCTTCTCGGAAATGGATGCACAAAAATACAAGCAGGTGGCTGGCTCCATGAGTGATGCCTTCGGTGTGCAACGTCAGGTAAAGGTCAAGGATCCCCCCAAGGGAATCAACATCATTGCCCGGGAATTTTCACCAGGGACCGCGCAAACCACTCCGTTGAATCAGGTGCGCCAGTCCACCGCCGATGATACGCAGCAGTTTCCGGTACTTGGCAGCAACCATGACAAGAAAAAGTCTGACCTTGAAAAGGAAGGCGAAAAGATCAAACTTGCGTTGCAGAAAGAGATCGAGGAAGGACTGATCGAAGTGGATATCGAAGATCAGAAGATCGTTATTCGCATCCAGGAAAAAGGATCCTTTCCCTCTGGCAGTGCCAATATGATTGAGCCGTTCAAGGAAGTGATCATCAAGATCAACAAGGCCATCCAACCGAGCAGTGGCAGGATTATCGTGGCTGGACACACCGATGATGTTCCTATTCACAATGACCACTTCCGATCCAACTGGGAGCTTTCGGCCTCCCGTGCGGTGACGGTACTCCATGAGTTGAGCAGGGACAGTGTCATCCGGAAAGGACGATTTGAAATCAAGGCATTTGCCGATACCCGGCCTCTGGTTGCCAATGACACACCGGAAAACCGGGCCAAGAATCGGCGGGTGGAAGTAACACTGGTCTACGGAAAAGATAGGGAAGGCAATCTGGATGATATCCCGGCACTGCTGAGAAGTGGGTATGAAGACTCTGATCCAGCTGCAGCCGATCTCCCACCGACAGCCAGTGTGGTAGATGAGATCAAGCCCCAAATAGAAGAGGACTGAAAAGACATGGAACCCAAATACAACGAAGTGACAGAAAGACGCAGCTTTGTCCGCATAGATGACAACATCGTTCTAAGATATCGCAAGATAAACCGGCTTGGGCCAACGCCGAGCGATGGCGACCTGCCTGCGGATACCGGCAGTTTTACTATCAAGGCAAGATTTGCCGCCCTCAACCAGAAACTTCGCCCGGTTCGCAACATCCTGGAACAACGCTCAGGAGAGTTGGCAACCTACCTGAAAGCCATCGATGAAAAACTGGATTTGCTTGCTGATATCGCGTTTGAGAAAGAACATGACCCCGACAATCTTCCGACACAAAAAGTCAGCCTCAGCGCTGGCGGTACATCTTTCCTGGCGCAAAAACCTCTGGAGTTGGGAACATTGCTGGAGCTGTGGTTACTCCTTCTACCTTGTCATACGGGCATTATCACGTTTGCCAGCGTCGTCTATTGCAAGCGCTCAAGCAAGGATAGCAGCAGCCAGTATCCTTATACGATCGGCGTGGAGTTCAAGAATATACGTGAGGAAGATGCTGACCTGATCATTCGGCATATCCTCCAAAAGGAGGCTGATGATCGACGCAGACGCTCAAGAATGAAAATCAAATAACCATTTCCGGATCAACGGTGTGACCAGGCATAGAGGCTACTATCGAGGCCGACCTCTGTTGTGGAGCGACTCAGTCTTTCTCTGCAGCAGCCTGTGGGCGCTGTAGCCCATACTTACGCATCTTTTCTGTCAGGGTTGTACGACGCAGACCCAACAATTTTGCAGCATGTGCTACCACACCTCCGGTTTCTTCCAAGGCCTGGGATATCAGATTCTTTTCAATTTCGGAAACATAGGATTTCATGTCCAGGCCATCCGGTGAAATCTGTGGCAAGTAAAAACCTCTATTTGAGCTGTTGGGCTGGACCTGACTATCCTGGCCGGCAAAGAACTCGAGTTGGAGATCTTGATTCGCAGGATTGACAGAATCGGGACGGTATTTCCCCGGCAAATCACGCGCTTCTACCAATCCATTGGGATGCTGAATGGCCAGCCGTTCGATGAGATTGGCCAGTTCCCGAACATTTCCTGGCCAATGATAATGGGACAAGGCCAATATCGCATTGGGCGAGAATTCTACCGAAAACCGTTTTTCATACTCCAGTCGCTCATTCAGTTGCGAGATCAGCAATGGCAGGTCTTCGATACGGTCACGCAGGGATGGCAGATTGATGGGAAACACTTCCAGGCGATAGAAAAGATCTTCACGGAAATTCCCATCCGAAACCATCTGTTCGAGGTTGCAGTTGGTTGCCGCCACAATGCGCACATCTGCCTTGATACACTTGTTGCCACCAACCTTCTCAAACACCCTCTCTTCCAGCACGCGCAGCAGTTTTACCTGCATATCCATGGGCATTTCACCGATTTCATCCAGAAACAGGGTGCCGCCTGCAGCCAGGGCAAAACGTCCTTCCCTGGCGGTGAGTGCACCGGTAAAAGCACCTTTCTCGTGTCCAAACAGTTCCGATTCCAGCAGGTCGCGAGGTATAGCCCCACAGTTAATCGGCACAAACGCCTTACCACGGCGCTTCGAATGATAGTGAAGGTTGCGTGCCACAACTTCCTTTCCCGTACCGGATTCACCCAGTATCAGTACGTTAGCATCAGTGGGTCCTACCTGTTCAATTTCGCGACGGATATTCTGAATGGCCGGGCTGCGTCCGATCAGACTTCGGAACAGATGGGAAGGACGCTGTCCTTTTTCTGACAGTTTGCTGTCAAGATGCGCTTGAACATGTTGCAGGGCACTGGAAAATTCTGCCTGCACCAGCGGTAACTTGATCGAGAGCCAGGCAGGCGGATAGTCGAGTACCAACGGTTGATCGCCTTCAGCGGGAACCGTATACAGCACAATAGGTAAGACATGGGCTGCTTCACGAGACAACATTTGCATGATTCGCTGTTGTTCGTTTTTCGACAGGATGCCTGTAACGATCACAGTCAGCAACCTCTGGGTTCGTTTCAACTGTTGTTCAAGCTGCTCCATGTCATAAGCGGTAACCAATTCGTACCCCAGGAATCTCAACACCGCTTCCAGCGCACTACCATGTTCTTGATCAGGATCATAAACAACGATGCAATGCCCGGTTTTATCTACAGTATCCGCAACCTTTTTGGCAACACTGTGTTGCACTGTTCGTTCAGGCGTACTATCCATTTTCTGAAGCTCCTTTTTTACCAAGATTCCAGGTGCAGCCAAAGATTTCTGCTGCCTTTGATACCGTTTTCAGCTATCGCTCTATTAATATCACTCATCAATTATGGCTCCTCGACGTTTTGAGTGGAATTTGCGGGGTTTCTTGCCCGTCATCGTCGCCTCGCGAAGTCATCAATCCGCATGAGCAGGGACTTTGCAAGGAGGAACGCAGCGATATGTCGCGAGTAGTCCTTGCAAAGTCAATGCGTTGCGGGATGATTGGCGTAACGAGGCAAGATGATGGGCTGAAATCTTGCCTGGATTCCGAGCTGAGCAGAGAAACCAAATCCACATGAAACGTCGAAGAACCTCAATTATTGTTAGTCATGCCTGTGGACATCCTCAACCACCACGACTGTACATTCCTGCGCAATACACTCGAAACATATTATCACGATATTCTTATCGCTCAATATCATAAACGCTGACTGCACCCTCCCTGGAGTCGCAGCTTGTTCTAGCTTCGTCCTTCCATAGGCTCGCATCTCCATTCCTGATGTTACATCCAATAATCAATATGGCCGATCAATGTTTTGCCGACCATAAGATATATCAAATGCCAGGTCATACGGCACAATGAAAACCCGTTTATGTGACTAATTACCGGTTTATGCCATCTTCTGAAAACGAGCGGTGGGAAATATCGTTTTGCAGACATCCAGATCAATTCAGAACCCTTTCGCCTGCTTGATAATTTCATAAGCCTTGCGGATCTCATGCGTTTTTTTAGTGGCAACTTTCATCATTTCTTCAGGCAAACCCTTTGCGACCAGTTTATCGGGGTGATGCTGGCTCATCAGGCGTCGGTAGGCTTTCTTGATTTCCGTTGCGTTAGCGTCGGGCTGAAGGTTTAGAACGGCGTACGCATCTTTTATGGAGGGGGCGGAGGCGCCCTGTCTGCCTCCCGCATTACTGCCAAAATGGTGTTCTGCCCGTACCATGCGTTCCAACTGGCGATACAGGAACTCCGGAATCCCCAGTTTGTTGCAGATATGCAGCAGCAGATGATCTTCAGCAGGATCCAGCCTCCCATCGGAGTAGGCGGCCTGTATTTGAATCTCGATGAACATTTGGATGAGGGTAGTACGCCTGCGGCATTCGCGGCGAAATTGAGTGAGTACTTCATCAAGAGGAAAGCCACGCTGTTTTCCCTGGTTGAACAGCTCGATGGCCGCACGCCGCATGTCGGCATCCAGATCCATGTGTGCCATGACAGCCTTTGCCTGTGCAATCTCCTCGGGGGAAACCCTGCCATCTGCCTTCGCAAGATGGCCCATGACAGAAAAAGTTGCGGTAAAAAAGGCCGTTTGTATGCGTTCCTGTCCGGCACCTTGGCCTGCTATCCTGTCGCGCTCAAGACTTCCCAGGCCCTTGTCGAAATTATGCCCAAGTGCCGCGCCAAGTAATGCGCCCAATGGCCCGCCCAACATGAAACCGAAGGCGCCACCTGCTAGTTTTCCCCACCAGCCCATCGTACTGTTCTCAACGTATAAACCATTTCACAAAGAAGTCCCATGATACTCCAGATGGGGAATGTGAGCCGGGCAATAATTACGAACCCGAGGCACAGACTGCATTGATCCCACCTTATTCATGGTGGCGGCTAAAGCCTACAGTAAACAAATGAAAGTCAAAATAAACCATCAAAAATGCCATTTCACCTAAATGGTGACAGGCTTCAGCCTATCACGGCCCTTGCTGGTTACCGAAGGAAGTCATTTCCATGCATACTTTTAAGTATCCACCGGGCTGCGAGTAGCTTAATAAACCGTCTGGAAACAATCCACTAGGGCATCAATGGCTGCCGCGTCCCAATCTTGTCCTAATAGCCGATCAACACTGAATGAACTCCAGTGCGTTGCCGTCGGGATCCCGGCAAAACAAGGCAGCGCGACCTGATTTGCTGCGGGTATAGACGATGCCAGCCTTATCCAGAGACGCTACCAAATGCTCGAGATCCTGCACGGTGACAGCCAGGTGCCGGTCTCGGCCCCCATGCTGTGGGCGATCTGCAACCGGATCAGGATTCGGTAGCTCCAGAAGGTGCAACTGCTGATCACCGATTTTCAGCCAGACTCCGGGGAAAGACAGGTCCGGTCGTTCTACCGTCTCCAATCCCAGGAGCCCCTGATAGAATTCCAGGGATCTGGTCACACTGGAAATTATCAGACTCACGTGATGAATCGAACAAATCTTAGTCATGCACATCTTCCCGTATTATTGCGATCAAGCCGGCCAATATGATCAGTCCACCACCCAGCCATTCCAGCATACGCAAGCTCTCTCCTGCCAGCCACCAGGCGGAAAGCGCCCCCACCAGTATCTCGATGAGCAGAATGACCGCGGAGCGCTGAACCGGCATACGCGAGATGCCATAGATTACCGCCAAAGTGGTCGGCAGAAAACCCAATACGCCGAGGAGCAGATTGCCGCCCCAGGCCGAAAGTGACACATCCGGCAGACTTTCCCTGCTGAATACGAGTATTGCTGCGGCCACCAATATCACACCAAACCAGGATACCAGGGTTTTCTGGCGGGTTCCCAGGTGATACATGGCACGGGTGATGACGTTGGTTATTGCAAATGCCAGACCCGCGCTCAGTGCGGCAATATCCGCCCAGCTGAAGTCCGCCATCCCTGTCTGTGGCTTCCAGACCATGAGCATGGCGCCAGCCAGTCCGAGAGGGAGGGTCAACAGGGTGACGGGGCGCAGCTGTTCCCGCAGAAAAAAATGCCCCAGCAACACGGTCCATAGCGGTGAAAGATAAAAGAGGATCAACGCCCTGGCCACGCTACCATCAAGCATGGCCAGAACGAACCCCAGGTTGGTCCAGCCGGCAGCAATGGCCATCAGCAATAGCTTTCCACCTTGCCCGGCCATGCCGGACATACCAGGCCAGCGGACCCAGGAAAGCACGAGGAAGGCGGCACCATAAGCTACCAGCATTTGCCAGGCACCGTTCAGACCGGCTTCCTGCAGCGATCGCAAGGGATACCAGACCACGCCCCAGAAAGAGGCCGCGAACAGCAGACTCAGCAGCGGCTTCATTGTTGTATAATTCCCCTTTTCCCGAATTCGGCTGTCAGGGCAGATTCCCTGCAGCATCCGCGCAGTATGAACAGCGACCTGCAAAAACTCCAGCCATATCCCTTCGAGAAACTGCGCAAGCTGAAGCAGGGATGCCACCCCCCTGCGGGACTCGATCATATCGCCCTGTCCATCGGCGAACCCCGGCACCCTACCCCGGCGTTCATTACCGAGGCGGTGCTGTCTCATCTGCATGGATTATCTGCCTATCCGCTGACCAAGGGCGCACCTGAACTGCGCGAAGCCATCTGCGACTGGCTGACCCGGCGCTTCCAGCTCCCTGGTGGGAGCCTCGACCCCGAGCATCATGTGCTGCCGGTGAACGGTACGCGCGAGGCATTGTTCGCCTTCGCCCAGACCGTTGTCGACCGCAACCAGTCCAATCCCCTGGTGCTCATGCCCAACCCCTTCTATCAGATCTACGAAGGCGCTGCGCTGCTGGCAGGTGCCCGTCCCGAATTTCTGAACTGCACCGAGGAAACGGGCCTGATGCCGGATTTCGATGCGGTGGACGAGCAGACCTGGAAGGATTGCCAGTTGTTGTACCTGTGCTCTCCCCACAATCCCACGGGAGCGGTGATACCCGAGAATATCCTGGCCAGGCTCATCGAGCTGGCACACAAGCACGATTTCATCATCGCCGCGGACGAATGCTACTCGGAAATCTATTTCGACGAAGGTCAGCCGCCAACTGGCCTGTTGCAGGCGGCCGCCAACATGGGCAATGAGCAATACACGCACTGTATCGTCTTCCACAGCCTTTCCAAGCGCTCCAATGCCCCGGGCCTGCGCTCCGGTTTCGTGGCAGGTGACAAGGAGGTACTGAAACAGTTTCTCCGCTACCGAACCTACCACGGCAGCGCCATGCCACCCCACCACCAGGCGGCCAGCATTATTGCCTGGCAGGACGAAAAACACGTGGAAGAAAGCCGCCGAGCCTATCAGGAAAAATTTACTGCCGTGCTGGACATCCTGGATGGAAAACTGACGGTACGGAAACCCAAAGCCGGTTTCTATTTGTGGGCCCAGACGCCAGGGCCAGATACTGAGTTTGCCCGTGCGCTGTATGATCAGCAGAACGTCACCGTATTGCCGGGCAGCTATCTGTCCCGCACCGCACAGGGGCTGAACCCCGGCAGCAATCACATACGCATGGCGCTGGTCGCTCCCATGGATGAATGTATCGATGCCGCCAACCGAATCAAACAACTTATTGAATCTTTTTGAGGAACAACCATGAGTGATATGCAGAACATAATCGAAGAAGCCTTTGAGCGGCGTGCAGATATTACCCCCCGCACGGTGGATACCCTGGTACGCGACGCGGTCATGGAAACCATCGACCAGATCGACGCCGGCACCCTGCGTGTTGCCCAGCCGAGCGACGATGGCTGGGTGGTCAACGAATGGGTCAAGAAAGCGGTGCTGCTGTCTTTCCGTATCAATGACAACGAATTTCTGAAAGGTGGCTTCACCAACTATTATGACAAGGTGCCTTCCAAGTATGCTGACTACAATGCTCGTGAATTCCGCGAATCCGGCGTACGTGTGGTCCCGCCCGCCAGCGTGCGCAAGGGTGCCTATATCGCGCCCTCCTGTGTACTCATGCCCTCCTATGTCAACATCGGCGCCTATGTGGATTCCGGCACCATGGTCGATACCTGGGCCACCGTAGGCTCCTGTGCCCAAATCGGCAAGAATGTACATCTGTCCGGCGGCGTGGGCATCGGCGGCGTGCTCGAACCCCTGCAGGCCGCACCCACCATCATCGAGGACAACTGCTTCATCGGCGCTCGTTCGGAAGTGGTCGAAGGCGTGATCGTGGAAAAGGGCTCGGTCATTTCCATGGGGGTCTACATCGGCCAGTCCACCCGCATCTATGATCGCGAAAATGATGAAGTGCTTTATGGCCGCGTACCCGCCGGTTCCGTGGTGGTGTCCGGCAACCTGCCTTCGAAAGACGGCAAATACAGCCTGTATTGCGCGGTCATCGTCAAGCGGGTTGACGAAAAGACCCTGAGCAAGGTGGGCATCAACGAATTGCTGCGCGATATCTAATATGCTCAGGCTATACGGCATTCCCAACTGCGATACTATGAAAAAGGCACGCAAGTGGCTGGCAGATCATGGCATCGAGTACGAGTTTCATGACTACAAGAAACTCGGCATCGATGCGGCCACATTGCGGGGCTGGATAAGTAAGGTTGGCTGGGAGATTCTGCTCAACCGCCGCGGCATGATGTGGCGCATGCTCTCCCAGGAGCAAAGGGACGCTATCAATGAAGAAAACGCCATCAGCCTGATGCTGGATACACCGTCCATCATCAAGCGCCCGGTGCTCGTTACCAAAGACGGGCATATCGAGGTTGGATTTTCCGAACAAAACTACACGGAGCTGTTTGAAAAATGAAGAAATTTGTCTCTGCTGCCACCTTTGGTCTACTGACTTCCGTTTCAAGCACGGGTTTTGCTGAAGAAGAGAAATGGTATGAATATGACCATCTCTACCTCCATGCCGGTACCTACATTCACTATTCTTCCAGCGAGGACCATGATGGCCCAAACCTTTTTGGCGCACTGGAAGCCCAGAAATCCAACGACTGGCTCTATGGCTTGGCGCTGTTCGACAATTCCTTTGGGCAGTTCTCCCAATATCTCTACGGCGGCAAGACCTGGAATTTCCCCAATGACTGGCAGAACTTTCATTTCAAGCTCACCGCTGGCGTGATTCATGGTTACAAGGAACCCTGGGATAACAAGATTCCGTTCAACAGCTCCAATGGCTGGGCGCCCGGAGTAATTCCCAGTCTGGGTTACAAAAAGAACGGTATCGGCGGTGACGTCATTCTGCTCGGCAATTCCGCCGTCCTGTTTACGGTCGGCATGGATTTCTGATGTCTGAAACCCTGGAACTTGCCAAAGCACTGGTCAGCCGCGCATCGGTGACGCCGGAAGATGCGGGCTGCCAGGAGCTGATGATGGCGCGCCTGTCAGCACTGGGCTTTGACACGGAACCCCTGAATTTCGGGGATACCAAAAACTTCTGGGCACGTCGCGGAAACCAGGCGCCTTTATTCTGCTTTGCCGGACATACGGATGTGGTACCCAGCGGTCCCCTGAACGAATGGCAGAGTGATCCCTTCCAGCCCGAGATCCGTGATGGCCTGCTCTACGGACGGGGAACGGCAGACATGAAAGGCTCCCTGGCGGCGATGATTACCGCCACTGAAGCGTTCGTCGCCAACTATCCGGATCACAAAGGTTCCATCGCCTACCTGATCACCAGCGACGAGGAAGGCCCCGCCACTGATGGTACGGTCAAGGTCATCGAAACCCTGGAACAGCGTGGTGAGAAGATCGACTGGTGTCTGGTGGGGGAACCTTCATCCACCAACAAGCTGGCCGATGTAGTGAAGAACGGCCGCCGCGGCTCCCACGGCTGCCGGCTGCTGGTAAAAGGTGTGCAGGGACATGTGGCCTATCCGCATCTGGCGAAGAATCCCATCCATCAGGCTCTGCCCGCACTCACGGAACTGGTCGCCGAGGAATGGGATCAGGGCAACGATCACTTTCCGCCAACCACCTTTCAAATCTCCAATATCCATGCCGGCACAGGCGCCACCAACGTCATTCCCGGCACCCTGGAAGTGACCTTCAATTTTCGTTTTTCCACGGAAACGACACACGAGGGACTGGAACAGCGGGTCGAGGAAATTCTCGACCGCCACGGGCTGGACTACGACATCGAATGGACCCTGTCGGGTCCTCCGTTCCTGACGGCCGAAGGTGCGCTGCTGGATGCCGCCCGGCAAGCGGTGCAGGATGTCATGGGATACGACACCGAACTGTCCACGTCCGGCGGCACCTCTGACGGTCGTTTCATTGCTCCCACCGGTGCTCAGGTACTGGAGATGGGGCCATTGAACGCCACTATCCACAAGGTCAACGAATGTGTGGCAGTGCATGACCTGGACAAGCTGTCAAAAATCTATTTCCATCTGTTGAAATTGCTGCTGACCTGACGAGCTGCAATCAGAACCAGTCGGTCAGCTTGATGCCCACGCCGATGCTGTTGACATTCTGGTTGTAGTCGATGAGACTTTCACCATAGCCGTTGAACCACTGCACATAGCCACGCAGGTGTCCATGTATGGGAAAGCTCCAGTCGAGCTGTGCAGCCCCTCTGTTGGTGTCGGCATCGAGGTTGTTGCGGAACATGAAACCGAAGGTGTGTTCTCCCCACTTGTAGGCACCCAGCAATTCGAAATTGCCTAGGTAGTCCTCGATATCCGGATTGTCGTCATTGTCCTCGCTTTCCTTGATGCGATACCAGGGCTGAATGGCGAAAGCCAGATCATCCTTCTCAAACACGAAACGCGCATAGATCCGGTTCCAGCTGCGTGAAAGGCTGCCAGAGCGTCCATTCGACTGATGCACCACACCGATGTCATTCAACACATTACGGATACCGAGGAATTCTCTGCCATTGTAGAAACGCAGCCAAGCCTCCGGCTGATGATTGGTCTCTCGAAAGGGGGAAGAATCGGTGTTGTACACCTGCCAGAAAGATCGATTGGTATAGGCCGCATAGAGATCACCGTTGTTGCCGAACAGATTCTTCACCAGGGGAAACTTGAAACTGATCTGAAACTTGACCTCGGTATCGCTCAAATCCGTCTTCTTTCCCGGAAAGGCTTCCTCGAAGGGTGTTTCATTGACACCAGCCGTGTTATAGGCAGCAAGCAATATGTAATTCGGGTGATATGGCGTGATGACGAAGGCGTTGTCTTCCGTCGCCTTTTCCTCTCTCAGTCTTTTAGCCACAACCGAATCATCGGGCACCAGAATCTGCTCTTGAGCAGATTTTGCGGTCCTTTCACGACAGCTTTTCCGGATATCACCCACGGTCGTCTGGCTGTCTGCATCTGCCAGGGTTTCCACCAAGCAACGCTGGTAGGCATCCATGGTCTGCGCTGTTGCCGTCAGAGACAGAGAACCGAACAGCCACAGTGTTAACGGCAAGTGAATCTTCATCTGCATAGGATCTTTCTGTAAGTCATGCTTTTCCGAATGCACTCAACCCGGAGGCCAGTGCATGGGGCGGCCACCCAGGATATGCTGATGAATGTGGAATACCGTCTGTCCCGCACCGGCATTACAATTGAATACGGTGCGATAGCCGTCCTCGGCAATCCCCTCCTGCCTGGCAACCTCTTTGGCGGCCAGGGACATTTTTCCAATCAGTTCCGCATCTTCCGGCTGCAGGTCATTCAGCGTTGGAATATGCCGTCTGGGAATCACCAGCACATGCGTCGGCGCCTGGGGATTGAGATCCCGGAATACCAGCACATCCTCATCTTCATAGATGACATCTGCGGGAATCTCCCCCGCAACAATCTTGCAAAATATACAGTCTGTCATGATCCTGTCTCCTGATTCCAGTCAGATTCCCACCTTGCGGCGCCCCACAAAAGCATGTGCCAGGGTACCACCATCCACGTATTCCAGCTCTCCGCCAAGGGGCACACCATGGGCGATTCGTGTGGCTTGAATATTCCTTTCTGCGGCCATATCGCTGATATATTGTGCCGTAGCCTCACCTTCTACCGTTGGATTGGTAGCCAGAATCAACTCCTCTACCCTGCCCTCTGCCAGCATGACCGCCAGTTGATCCAGACCGATTTCCCGCGGGCCAATGCCGTCCAATGGTGAAAGTCTGCCTCCCAATACGAAATAGCGTCCACGATAATCTGTCGCCTGTTCGATAGCCAATACATCCGCAGGGGTTTCCACGATGCACAGCTGTTCATCATTGCGCTGCTCATTGGCACAGAGTCCACACAAGGCATTTTCGCTCAAGGTTCGGCAACGCTCGCAGTGACCGATTTTCTCTACAGCCTGGGCGAGCAAACGAGACAAATCCCGGCCACCATCACGATCGCGTTCGAGGATGTGAAAGGCCATACGCTGGGCAGTCTTCGGCCCGACGCCAGGTAGGCAACAGAAGCTGTCCATCAATTGCTGCAGCAAGGATCTGCCAGACATGTCAGAAGGGGAGTTTCATTCCCGGGGGCAAGGAAAGACCGGAGGTCAGACCACTCATCTGATCCTTGGTTTTTTCCTCGATACGATGCACGGCATCGTTGCAGGCTGCGGCCACCAAGTCCTCCAGCATCTCCTTGTCGTCTCCTACGAGGGAATCGTCGATTTCCACCCGGCGCACTTCGTGACGACCGTTCATAGTGACCTTCACCAGACCACCGCCAGACTCGCCGGTAATCTCTGCCTTTGCCAATTCTTCCTGTGCTTTTTGCATATCGGCCTGGATCTTCTGGGCCTGCTTCATCAGGTTACCTAAACCACCTTTCATAACTTCACCTAAACCTGTTCATTGTTGAGTTTTACGCTGTCTATCAACAGCTCACCATCAAAATCCTCTTCCAGCACCTTTACCAGAGGATCATTCTGCATGGCGTTTACCGCTGCTGCCTGTCTCTCCTGTCGTTTTCGCTCGGCAACCTGGGCCGGAGTTTCTTCGGCCGCCTCCGCCACTTCGAATTCCATCTTGATACTGCGCCCCAGATAGTTTTCCAGCGCTTCCTGCAACTTCTGCTTGGGCATGGCGCCGGCCAATGCACCACCTTCGGGGTTGAGCATAAGTACCAATTGCTCATTCTTCCAGGATTTTACCGTGCAATGAGCTGCCAGTTGGGAAGAAATACCCCCCAATCCCAACAATGGCAGCACGTGATGCCAATCCGTCACATCCACTTCTCCTTGTGCTGCTGCCGGCGCCAGAGCTTCTATCGAGGGCTGCACAGGTGCGGGGCGTTCTTCTCTGATTTCAGTGGCTGCAGAAGAAGGCGTCGATCCATTATCTTGCCTCGATGCCTGTTTGGGTTGCATTGCTTGTTGCGACCGTGCAATGGGACGACTCACCAGCGCTGATTCTGCGTCCAGTGGACGAAATGCCAGCATGCGCAGCAAGATCATCTCGAAACCACTGCGTGGATCCGGTGCAAGATACAGGTCTCTCTGACCACGCAGGGCTATTTCATAAAAGAGCTGGACATCTTCTGCGTGGACCAGACTCGCAAGCTCCTGCAGTGGTTGAAGATCACCCCAACTGGGGTCGGCAGCCTGTGGGGATACCTGATACAAGGCAATGCGATGCAGTAACAGCAACAGATCCTTCAACAGGGCAGAAAAATCCGGTGACTGTTGAGCAGCGATAGCGATCTGTTCCAATACGGCAGCAGCATCGTTGTCGATAACGCCGCGCAGCAACTGCGGCAATTGATCCTGTGCAACCACGCCCAGCATTGCCTTTACTTCACCCTCTTTGACCTGGCCACCACCAAAGGCAATGGCCTGATCCAGAATGCTCAATCCGTCTCGCATGCTGCCATCGGCCACGCGGGCCAGCAGGTCCAGGGCGGGGGCGTCCGCCTGGACACCTTCTGCAGCCAGCACATGTTCAAACTGTCCGCGGATCTGCTCCAGAGGCAGGCGTTTCAGGTTCATCTGCAGACAGCGGGACAGCACAGTAACAGGCACCTTCTGCGGATCTGTGGTCGCCAGCAGAAATTTTACATGCGGCGGTGGTTCTTCCAGGGTTTTGAGTAGCGCATTAAAACTGGAATTGGAGAACATATGTACCTCGTCGATGAGATACACCTTGTAGCGGCCGCGTATGGGCGCAAAAGGCACGTTCTCCAGCAATTCCAGGGTCTGATCGACCTTGGTGCGTGAGGCGGCATCCACTTCCAGCAAATCCGCGAAACGGCCTTCATCAACTTCCCGGCAAATGCTGCATTCCCCACAGGGGCTGGAACTGACGCCTTTCTCGCAGTTAAGCGATTTCGCCAGGATACGCGCCAGCGTGGTCTTGCCTACGCCACGGGTGCCGGTAAACAGATAGGCATGATGCAGACGGTCATTGTCCAGGGCATTGCTCAGGGCACGGACCACATGTTCCTGCCCCACCATTTCTTCGAAGGTTCTGGGGCGCCATTTGCGAGCTAATACCTGATAGGACATATTGAAGGACGTTCAAAAATGGTGGCAACCGTACCAGCCACACCCCGGCACACACTGTCACTGCTGCGGCTGCTCCCTTCCGGGCCTGACCGGGTTCACAGCTAAGTGTTGCGAGGGGACCGATACGGCCGCCATAAACTTTAGTCCCGGACCCTGGGGCACGGGTTGTTTCCCGGATATCTGCTCCGGATGAGTTGTGGATTATGACCGATTCAGGCCGGATTGGCCATGTTTTCTGGTGGCCGCCATTCAGGCGCTGACAACGCGGTTGCGACCTGCGGTTTTAGCCTTGTACAGGGCTTCATCTGCCGCATCAAACAAGGCTGTCCGGGTTCCACCTTCAGCCGGACATGCCGTAGCCACCCCGAGACTGGCGGTTACCGACTGTCCTCCAGACTGTCCATCATTTTCCATATGGCTGATGGCTTCACGTATGATCTCGGCGGTATTCACGGCCAGATCCAGCTCGCCCTTGAGCAGCAGAGCAAACTCCTCCCCGCCAATGCGCATAGGACGCCCGCGGACTTTGTATTCCTCACAGACTTTCAGCAATACCAGCGCAATGTTTTTCAGCACCTGGTCCCCCCCGGGATGACCAAAGGCATCGTTATAGGCCTTGAAATGGTCGACATCCATCAAAATCAGGCAAACTGCTGTTTTTGTCGTTTCGGCAACTTGCCAGGTCTGTTCAAAATCCATGTCGAACTGACGCCGGTTGCCAATACCCGTCAGCGGATCCGTATAGGAATATTTATGCAGTTCCCGATTCGATGCTTTCAATTTCTGCAGCAGCGCATCATTGGCGAACGTCAACCTCATGGAATGCTCGACCATGTCTGCATATTTCATTGAATAAAACAGGTTCAACAGCAGAAACAGGGTCATCATCAACGCGATCAAGGTGTAGAACTCACCTTCCAGGAACAGCAATTTGCTCATCAAGGGCAAGAATTCCGGTATGGCAAACAGCAGAAAGTTGGGAAAATAATAGGAATGCGAGCCCAAAGAGCCGGCGACCAATCCTCCCAGGACGATGACCAGGAGCGCGAAACTGTAGGCATTGCCTGGATCAAAAAACAGGATACCGGCACTTCCCCACAGACAACCGGAAACAAAGGATCCAGCAAGCAGCGTTGTTCTCAGGAAAGCATCGCTTCGCCGGTCTGCTGGCTGGCGGCTGAACCAATACGAAAACACCAGGCGCAGCACGATTACTATAGTCAATGTAGCCAGCCATACACCTATCGCCATATGGTCTGTGGTATCCCAGAAACCCCATGCAAGCAGCATGGCTACCAACAGGCTGCCAGGCAATACCACGGGTAAATGACTGGCCAGAAGCCTGAATTGCTCTCTTCTTACCCGCTGCTCCATAACCGGAACCGATCCGAGAGCCTCTTTATCCAGTTCTGAGATTAAATCCGATTCCATGCCTCACAATCCATTCGTGGCTCATCCAGTTATCAATTGCATGCTGGCCGAATACAAGCAGTCTCATTCGCTGCTTACCAGCTACTCCCTCCCCACAAGGCGTGTGGGTATGTTCTCAAAGCTTAGTCCTTTTACATTGCAGATTCAATCCGGGACCAGACTGCGGACGGCACGCATTTTGTGTGGCGGCTGATTAGTTCAGATTCAGTGTTTTCCATACAAGCGCGCGACATTCTCCATGGTGTATTCGATCACCGGGCGCATATGCTGTACGCAGCGTTCGCCTTCAACGATGGCCTCATCAGCCCGATGAAACTCCAACAGACCAATTTCCGCCAGTTTCGGTTCGAGCAGGATATCGGGAGGATCGCCGGCCATACGGCTTCGGGTAATGCGATCCTGAGTGATATTCACGGAACTGGCCAGCACATCAAACATACTGGGAGGTACATCGTCATGATTTCGTGGAAACAGACTGGAGGAGTAACTTTTGATCGTCCCCAGAATGCTGTCCATGGCACCACTTTCTGCAGCAAGATCCACTTTCTTTGCCGACAAATGCTTGCCGAGAATATCACTGTTGAGGTTTACGGCAATCACCACATCCGCACCCAGGGCATGACAGAGCGATACGGGAACCGGGTTCACCAGACCACCATCTACCAGCCAGCGTTTATTGAATGGAACCGGCGCAAACAGTCCGGGCAAGGCAATGGAAGCCATAACCGAGGACAATACGTCGCCGGAAGTGAACCAGATTTCACGCCCGTTGCCCAGGTCGGTGGCAACATTGCCATAGACGACATCCATCTCTTCGATCAGCAACTCTTCGCTCACGACATGCTCGTGCAGGAAAGCTTTCAAGCGGGGAGAATCGATGAGCCCCTTGAGTCCCCAGCTGATATCAAAGAAAGCAGCCACATCCCGTCTGCGCAGTGAGCGCAACCAAGTTTCCAGTTTGTCCAGGTTATTGGCTGCCCGGGCTGCGCCGACTATGGCACCAATGGAGCAGCCGGTGATGACATCGGGACACAGCCCCATCTCCTCCAGCCCACGGATGATGCCGATATGCGCCCAGCCCCGGGAAGCACCACTTCCCAGAGCCAGGCCAATGCGCACACCATCAGGCTTCGATTTCGACAAGAGCCTCTTCCGGGTTGACCGCATCGCCTTTCTCTACGAATACACCGGTGACCGTGCCGCTGATCGGTGCCTGCACCTCTGTTTCCATTTTCATGGCTTCGGTAATCAGCACCGGTTGGCCCGCCTCGATACTGTCGCCTTCCTTGACCAGCACCTCGACGATACTCCCCGGCATGGAGGTGGTCACATGGCCTTCCTTCGTAGCCTTGGGGCGACGACCCGCGATTGCCTCCCCGACGGCACCCTCGGTACCGCCGGTGAGCACGATTTCATCCAGGGTTTCCACCACCGCTTCTTCCGGCACCCCATCCACGATCATGTAGAAATGCCGTTCCGGTTGCCCTTTGTGCCCGGCTCCGGTCATCTTTATATGGTAGGTTTCACCGTGCAGTACGATATTGAATTCTGTGGGCGCACGCTCCTGGGGGCCATTACCCGGCGGTGGCTCCAGAGGTTCGGGCTGCAGTGTGCCTGCCTCTCGCTGCTCCAGAAACTGGCGTCCGATTTCCGGGAACATGGCATAGGACAGGACATCTTCGTCAGATTTGGCCAGCGCACCAATCTCCTTGCGCAGATGATCCAGTTCCGGCGAAAGCAGGTCCGCCGGACGTACCTCGATCACATCCTGATCGCCCACTGCCTTGCGCCGCAATTTCTTGTCCACCTTGCCGGGCGCCTGACCATAGCCACCCTGCAGATACAGTTTTACTTCGTTGGTGATGGTTTCATAACGCTTGCCGGTGAGTACGTTCAGCACCGCCTGGGTACCCACGATTTGCGAGGTAGGCGTAACCAGTGGCGGATAACCCAGGTCCTTTCGCACCCGGGGAATCTCTTCCATGACTTCGGTCATGCGCCCGAGGGCATTCTGCTCCTTGAGCTGATTGGCCAGATTGGAAATCATGCCGCCCGGAATCTGATTGACCTGCACCCGGGTATCCACACCGGTAAACTCACTTTCGAACTGATGGTATTTCTTGCGCACTTCATAGAAATACATGCCGATTTCCTGCAGCAGCTCCAGATCCAGCCCGGTGTCATAATCCGAGTTTTTCAATCCAGCCACCAAGGATTCTGTCGGCGGATGGCTGGTCCCCCCGGCCCAGGAAGAAATGGCCGTGTCCACGCGGTCACAGCCATTCTCGATGGCTTTGAGATGGCACATGTCCGCCAATCCGGAAGTGGCATGGGAATGCAACTGCAGAGGCAGATCCACGGCATCCTTGATCGCCTTGACCAGGTCCTCGGTAGCATATGGTGTGAGCAGGCCGGCCATGTCCTTGATGCACAGGCTGTCACAATCCATCGCTGCCAGACCTTTGGCCATTTTCACGAAGCCATCGGTATCGTGCACCGGACTGACGGTATAGCAAATCGTCCCCTGGGCATGTTTTCCTGCTTCTTTGGTCGCCTCGATGGCTGTGCGCAGGTTGCGGATATCATTCAATGCATCGAAGATACGGAACACATCCATGCCCTGCTCCGCCGCCTTGTGTACGAAAGCCCTGACCACATCATCAGCATAATGGCGATAGCCCAGCAGATTCTGCCCACGCAGCAGCATTTGCAATCGGGTATTGGGCAGCGCCTCGCGCAGCTTTCTCAGGCGTTCCCAGGGATCTTCTTTCAGAAAACGCAGGCAGGCATCGTAGGTGGCGCCGCCCCAGCATTCCAGAGACCAGTAACCCACCTTGTCCAACTTGTCACAGATGGGCAGCATGTCTTCCGTGCGCATACGGGTGGCAATGAGGGACTGATGGGCGTCACGAAGAATGACATCGGTAATCTGTATCTTTGACATAAGCTTTACCTGTTACAAGCCGGCATGAGCAGCAACTGCCACGGCAATCGCCGCAGCAATATCACTCTTGCATTGTTTTTCGGTATATTCGGTGAGTTCGGGATGATCTTCCACGAAAGAGGTGGTGAAATTGGCCGCACGAAATTCGGGGTGGTGCAGAATTTCCTCGTAATAGAGCTTGGTGGTGCGGATGCCATGTACCTCCATGTCCTTGAGTGCTCGTTCGCCACGGCTGATGGCATCTTCCCAGGTGAGTGCCCAGACGATGACCTTGGCGATCATGGAATCGAAATACGGCGGTATGGTATAGCCAGTATAGATCGCCGTATCCGTACGTACGCCAGGACCACCAGGAGCATAGTATCGGGAAATCCGGCCAAAGCTCGGCAGAAAATTGTTCTTCGGGTCTTCCGCATTCACCCGGAACTGTATGGCATAGCCACGTCGCTGGATCTCATGCTGCTGGAAACGCAACTTCAGTCCCGCCGCCACCCGGATCTGCTCCTCGATGATATCCACACCGGTGATGGTTTCCGAGATCGTATGTTCCACCTGCACCCGGGTGTTCATTTCCATGAAATAGAATCGGTCGTTCTCATCCATGAGAAATTCCACCGTGCCGGCGCTGTAATATCCCACCGCCTTGGCCGCGATCACAGACAGGCCACCGAGATACTGGCGCTGGCCTTCATCCAGTTGCGGCGATGGAGCAATTTCGATGAGCTTCTGGTTGCGGCGCTGTATGGAGCAATCGCGTTCGTACAGATGAATACAGTTGCCATGGCTGTCCGCCAACACCTGCAATTCGATATGCCGGGGATTGACGATACATTTTTCCATGAACACTTCCGCACGCCCAAATGCTTTGGTCGCCTCGGATATCACTCTTTCATAGTTCTTGCTCAGGTCTTCAGGCGAATCGCAACGCCGGATACCGCGGCCACCACCACCGGAGGTTGCCTTGAGCATGATCGGATAGCTGATCTTTTCTGCAACCTCCAATGCTTCCTCCAAACCGGAAAGATTCTCTTCCGTGCCCGGCGTCACGGGAATACCGGCAGCAATCATCGCCTTGCGGGCCTCCGTCTTGTCACCCATGCGGCGGATCACTTCCGCGCTGGGACCGATGAAGGTGATGCCCCGACGCTCGCAGGCGGCAGCAAAATCGGCATTTTCCGACAGGAAGCCATAGCCCGGATGAATCGCATCACATCCCGTCTGCACCGCCAGATTGACGATGCGATGAATGTTCAGATAGCCGGCCACCGGATCTTCCCCGATACTGAAAGCTTCGTCTGCCTTCTTGACATGCAGGTTGTACATATCCGCCTCGGTGTAGATCGCCACCGAGCGAATGCCCATCTCCGCACAGGCACGGATGATGCGCACGGCAATCTCACCACGGTTTGCTATCAGTATTTTTCGCAACATGATTTATCTACCCGTCAATGCGACGTCTTGCCGCCGATTCGGTCCATCAGCGCAAACAGTGCGCCGGAAACCACCAGTGTAATATGAATAGCGACTTTCCATATCAACTCCTTCATTTATGTTGTATTTTTCTGGTGTATGCAAGGCGTTGGATTATACAGAAAATCGCTGAAACGAACCTGAATCCGATACTGACGGGGACTCAGGCAGCTGCGGCCACTGAAAGGAACAGGCTGGTCTGATAGGCAAGAAACACCAGCAACAGCACGATCCCCGCCCACCGTTTGATCAGGCCATGGCCATCCCGCCTGAAACCTCTGGCCATCAGGTACAACGCCACCGCCAGGATCAACATCAGGGGGAAATCCCGGTACAGTACGATATTATCGATTTCGCCAGGTCCGATGGTGCCTGCAATACCCAGTACTGCCAGGATATTGAACAGATTCGAGCCCACGATATTACCCACCGCAATATCGTGCTCCTGCTTGCGGGCGGCAACCACCGAGGCCGCCAGCTCCGGCAGGGAAGTACCGATGGCGACGATGGTCAGGCCGATCACCAGATCAGTAACGCCATACAACTGCGCGATCCCCACCGCACCCCAGACCAACAACTTGGAACTGGCGAGCAACAAGAGCAGCCCTGAAGCCAGCAGCCACCAGGCACGACCCTTGGCCATGGCTTCGGGAAGCTCCTCCGTCAGCTCCTCGATAAGCGGATCCCTGGCGCCAGCGGTACGTGCCAGGTGGATCGTCCACAGGATCACAACCGCCATGCCGGTCAGCAGGAGAATGCCATCCAGTCGCGATAGTTGGGCGTTCCACAGCAAGGCCCATGCCATCGCCATCGCGATCAACATCAGGGGAAATTCACGATTCAGGGTCCTGGAATGTACCGCCAGAGGAACAATGATCGCTGTCACCCCCAAGACCAATGCCATGTTGGCAATATTTGACCCCAGCGCATTACCAACGGCCAGGCCACTGTTTCCCTGCACGGCAGCCATGGCGGACACCAGCATTTCCGGCGCTGAGGTACCAAAGGCGACGATGGTCAGGCCGATGACCATGGTGGATATACCCAGGGTTCGCGCCAGCCCTGCGGCCCCTGCGACAAACTGGTCTGCACTCCAGATCAGCACCAGCAGGCCGATGCTTACAGCGGCAATAAACCCAATCATTTCTGGCATATTTTTTATGTATTACAAAATTTTATTTAATTTCAGTAATCAATTACATCAATTGAAGCAACCGTGAGAGGCTTTCCTGCAACGCCTGCTCCGATTCAGCCCGCACAGTAACATGTCCTATCTTGCGCCCTGCCCGTGATGCCTTGCCATACAGATGCAAATGGGTGTTTTTCAACTGGAGGATGGTGGAAAGATCCGGCAGCTCTCCAATCAGGTTCAACATCGCCGCGTATTCCACAGGCGCAGTGCCTCCCAGGGGCAGATCAAGAATGGCCCGCAGATGGTTCTCGAACTGGCTGGTTTCGGCCCCTTCGATCGTCCAGTGGCCGGAATTGTGCACTCTCGGGGCCATTTCATTGGCCAGCAGATGCGCGCCCACCTGGAAAAACTCGATTGCCAGCACACCAACATAATCCAGTCTCTCCAGCACCCGCCTTGCATAATCTTCCGCCAGAGGCTGATGAGAATCATCATGCAGACAGGTGGACAGGCGCAGAATACCCTGCTCATGTACGTTTTCCGCCAACGGATAAAAAGCCAATTCGCCAGAAACACTGCGTACCGCGATGATGGACACTTCCCGGTCAAATTCCACCAGACCTTCCAGAATCGCTGGCACCCGGCCGATCGCTTCCCATGCCAGTTGCAGGTCATCCCCGGGGCGAATCACCGCCTGCCCCTTGCCGTCGTAGCCCAGGGTGCGGGTCTTGAGGATAGCCGGCAGACCCACCTGTTCCACCGCCTGCTCCAGTCCGGTCAGGTCATGAACTTCGGTAAAGGGCGCAGTTTCTATTCCCAACTCATTGAACAGGTTCTTCTCATGGTTGCGATCACGCGCCGTGGCCAGTGCATCGGCAGGCGGATAAACGGGCAAGGACGCCGCCAATTGCTCCACCGCTGCGGCCGGCACGCTCTCGAATTCATAGGTGAACAGATCCGCTTCGTCCGCCAGTTGCGCCAGAGCCTGTGCATCATCATAGGCCGCCCTGATATGACCGGCCAGCGGCGCGGCACAGGCATCCGGTGCCGGTTCCAGCACGGTGAAATCCAGCCCCAGGGGATATCCCGCCAGCGCCAGCATGCGTGCCAGTTGGCCTCCACCGAGAATGCCAATCTTCATGAGCCTGCGGAGGGATCCGGGTGGTCTAGTACGGTTTCGGTCTGCTGTTTCCGAAAAGCGTCCAGAGCAATCTGAATGTCCGCATACTTGTTGCCAAGAATGGATGCGGAAAAAAGCGCCGCATTGACCGCGCCAGCCCGGCCGATGGCCAGTGTCCCCACAGGAATCCCTGCGGGCATCTGTGCGATGGAAAGCAGGGAGTCCATGCCATTGAGCGCCTTTGACTGCACCGGAACTCCCAGCACAGGCAGACTGGTCTTGGCCGCGACCATGCCCGGCAAATGCGCAGCCCCCCCGGCACCGGCAATAATCACCTCGATGCCCCGCTCGCGGGCCAGTTCGGCATAGTGAAACAATTTATCCGGTGTCCGGTGCGCAGACACCACCTCCTTTTCAAAAGTGATGCCCAGTTTTTCCAGGGTTTCTGTCGCATGACGCATGGTTTCCCAGTCTGAGCTGGACCCCATGATGACGCCAACCAGTGCTTGCATAGGCTGCTTCTCTGCCCGCTGTGCGGATCATTGAAAAACGCGCATTATGCCTGATTTCTGCGGAAACTTCCCCTTCAGAACGCGGATGGAAGCAAGCTGCCCCACGCCAAGCAGGGGGCTTACGGAAGCTCTGAATGGTCGCTTCCAGCTCGCTCAAGCACAATCAGAAGGACCCTGATCAGCAGATCTCCCTGGTATTCTTGTGCCATCAGGCCAAGGCGCTTTGATCTTCGACCTTGAAAGTGCGCAACACATGGGTAAAAGCCTTGTTGTTGGCTGCAATGATAACCGCATCAAATACATCCCTGTCACTGAACCCGTTCTCTCTGGCCAAATCGATATCTGACTGACTGATGTCATCTGGCGCGTCTATCGCTGCCAGGGCTATTTTCAGCAGGATCTTATCTGCGTTCTCCAGGGGTGCATTGTCCGCATCGGTTCTTGCGGCAGCCAGTTGCTCCGGCGTCACTCCCATTTCCAACAGGATGGAGGCATTCAAATCGATACAAAACTGACACTTGGCCGCTGAAGAAACCAGATAGCGAACAAACACCATCAGTTTCATGCCCAGCCTCGGATGCTCCATGAAATACCCTACTATGTTAACAAACTGCTCCAGTACGGGGGGGCTTATTGCATACAGGCGCAGCCCTGCGGGGACAAATCCCAGACGCATTTCCACGCCGTTCAAAATTCGTTCTACACGCGCACGATCTGCTTCTGGAACCTCAGGTTTGATCAATACATGACTTGTCATATCATTCTCCAGGTTGTATTAAAAATACCGACTTGTCGGTCTGTTTTGTTGTAAAAAAAATGCCGCGCTTCCCTGGGCGGATTAGCTTTCTGTCTTCACTTCTCCTGTACGGTTTGCAACAGACACTGCTTGATGAATTGAATGCTGGTCTCGAAGTTTTCCGGTTGCTGTTGCGCCTTGTCCAGCAAGATAGCGCCCTCTATCTGTCCCAGTACCACCTTGGAAAAATTTGATACATCCACATCCCTGCCAATTTGCCCAGCCTCCTTGGCGCGGGTCAGTAAGGACGCAATCATTGCCCGGTAACTCGAGAAAATGCCGTTTACGGTATTTCTGACTTCCGGACTCACCGTACTGAATTCCAGAGCAAAATTACCAAAATAGCACCCCCAGATCTGCCCTTCATGATGCTGTTCTTTCTGCCTGCCAACCATGTAGTCAAAGAGTAGAAACAGTGTTTCCAGAGGGGATTTCCTTTTGCGCAACACCTGCTCTTCAACCTCACTGGACAAACGGCTAAATTGCCATTCCAACGTGGCAATGGCCAACTCTTCCTTGCTCCTGAAGTGATAATAGAAATTACCCTTGGTAATTCCGGCACGGCGAATCACCTTGTCCAGCCCCGTTGCATGGTAGCCGTTTTCGTAGAACAGCTCGGTCGCTGCAGTCAGGATACGTTCGCGCGTTGCCAGTGCTTTGTCGGAAAGAACCATATAACTGACCAGTCTGTTTGTTTTCTGGCGACGAGTATCCCGTCCATGGGGAATCTTGTCAAGGCCAATGATGAAATGACTATTTGGTCAGCGCCAGGAACAGCTTGGGCAGCTTTTCCGGCAGGCTCTCGAGTTTGTCGATGATGGAATACTGGTTGCCGAAGATATCCGCCACATACTCATCTGCCTTGGGATCGAGGTTGATACAATAGCTGTAGATGCCCAGTTGGTCCAGCTCGCGCACGGCCATGCGGGAATCCTCAATGAGATGTTTTTCATCCCGCACGTCGATATCCGCCGGTTCCCCATCGGTAATGACCAACAGTAACTTCTTGTCGGATTTCTGATGCTCCAGATAGTGCGCCGCATGACGCATGGCCGCGCCCATGCGAGTGGAGTAGCCTGCGCCCATGGCGGCCAGGCGTGATTTCACATCCGTGTTCCAGCCTTCGCTGAAGCCCTTTATGTGGTAATAACGGACTTCATGGCGAGTATTGGAATGAAATCCCGCAATGGAAAAGTTGTCTCCCAGCTGTTCGATGGCCCAGGCCAGCAGGGACACGGCTTCCTGCTCCAGTTCCAGCAGGGTCTGGCCGGTATTTCCAACCGGCTGCGACAGGGATTCAGACAAATCCAGCAGGATGGTGACCGCGATATTTCGGTCGTTGTGCTTGTGGCTGATATTGATACGTGGATCCGGATTGTGGCCGGTCTTAAAGTCGATGAGCGAACGGATGGCGATATCCAGATCGAGTTCGGTACCCTCTTCCTGGTAACGCACCCGTTGGTAGTTCTGGGGCTTGAGCAGGTCCAGCATGCGCTTGATCTGCTTGGCCAGGCGATCATGTTTGCGCAGCAGCCCATCGATATAGGCCGCATCTTCAGACGGGTGCAGGGTTTCGTACACGCTGGCCCAGTCCGGACGGTAGGTCTGGCTGCTGTAGTCCCATTCCGGATAATGACGCGGCGGCAGTGTATCGTCGGGTTCGGTTTCTTCCAGTTCCGTGGGTTCTACATGGAAGTCTTCATCGTCATCCAGTTCGTAGAACTGCCACAGGTTGCGGTTATCATCACGGTAGCTGATTTCCGTGTCCTTGAACCAGACATTGGGAAGCGCATCGGACTGGATACGGGTACGCGCCATGTACTGGATTCCCAGCGTTTCCATGTCCATGGTAGTGGTGTCACCCTTTTCCATGATATCGAAGAACTGCCGGGTAAATTCCAGAAGGTTCGGGTCCTGATAGCCATGCTCAGAATCGAGCATGGCGCGGGAAAGCATGGTCAGGCGATGACGCACACAGGACTCATGTTCAGCATCGCATTCATCTTCGACGGGAACCGGATGCAAGGCCAGGAAATCGCGCCGCAATCCCGGATATTCCTGCATCAGCAGGTATTCGATGCGCGAATCCTCGAAACACTCGATGGCAATACGCTGCATGGGGCTGCGGTTGTCCGCGAACACCGGTGCCGTCCAGCGGCGATGCGCCGCCATGTGGGCCAGGGCGGCACGGTACTGGTCCATGCCGGTGATGCCGTTGTCGAGATCATCATAGACATCGGGCAGGAAGATGCCCTTGTCGTCATAGTAGGGCCGGGGATCGGAGCGCTCATCCAGCATGCGTGAATAGGGATAGATATTTTCCTCGATCTTCCACAACGCATTGTCGAACAGATCCAAGCGGCGCTCCATGTCCACCAGCAGGGTGCCGTGGCGCTCGCGTTGCATCACCGCACGGCTGTCGGCAGAATCCAGGGAGAAAAACTCCGCCAGATGGTCCGGATGGTGGCTGTGCTGGGCGATGCCATAATCCATCCAGCGTTTCAGTCCGCCGATGGTCAGTTCACCCAGCAGGACTGGGGCTTTTTCCAGGAAGGGAATCAGACCGGGACTGGCCATGGTCGCGTGGGAGCCATGAATGGAGATGGAGGTGCGTTCCACCATTTCCAGAACGATATCCAGATAACCCTGCAGCAACTTGGGCTCTTCCAGGCGTCGGGAAATCTCCGCCAGGGATTGCAGAAAAGGCACAATAGCCTGTGCATTCGGGCTGCGGGAAATCTGATAGGCGGTCTTCGCCACCGGATAGACCATCTTCTCGCTGGTATGACGGGCGATTTCAGCAGCCTCTTCCATATACACCAATACCGGCTCGGCGCCCCGCCCCATCATGCACAGCAGTTCCAGACCGTCGATGAATTCAGCCCGGCCTTTTTCACTCAGTAGCAGCTCAACTTCTTCCAGACAGTCAGCCAGTACCGCCTGCACTTCCGAATAGCTACAATTTACATCTGTCATCTGCCTTGCCCCTGCTTCGTACTGCACATGCCCGGATCAGGCAAAAACCGCATCGATGGCGTTGTCCAAGGTGTCACGAATATCAAAATCATCGGTGATAGGCCGCACCATGGCCATGCGGGCGGCATCGCGGGCACCAATGCCCTTGGTGATCAAACTGGCCGCATACACCAGCAAACGGGTGGAGATGCCTTCATCCAGACCATGCCCCTTGAGGTTACGGGCGGCCTCACCCACCTGTACCAGTTTGGCCGCAGTCTCCAGATCGATACCCGTCTCTTCAGCGACGATTTTCGCTTCCAGGTCAGCTTCCACATAATCGAAATCCATGCCCACGAAACGTTGTTTGGTGGATTGCTTGAGATCCTTCATCAGGCTCTGATAGCCGGGATTGTAGGAAATCACCAACTGGAAATCCTCATGGGCCTTCACCACTTCGCCTTTCTTATCCAGCGGCAGGGTGCGACGGTGATCTGTCAGCGGGTGGATCACGACCGTTGTATCCTGACGGGCTTCCACCACTTCATCCAGATAACAGATAGCACCAATACGCGCTGCCGTGGTCAACGGACCATCCAGCCAACGGGTGCCATCGGCATCCAGCAGATAACGTCCGACCAAGTCGGCCGCCGTCATATCCTCGTTGCAGGCCACGGTGATGATGGGCTTGCCCAACTTCCAGGCCATGTACTCGATGAAACGGGATTTGCCGCAGCCGGTGGGGCCCTTCACCATCACCGGCAATCGGGCGGCGTAGGCGGCTTCATACTGCGCAACCTCATTGCCCGAAGACTGGTAGAAAGGCTCTTCGGTGATCTTGTATTGTTGGATGTCAATATCGCTCATGCTCGCACCTGTTCAATGATGTTCATATCCTTTCAATGCTAACGAGGCATTTGGCAAGGGTAAACAGAAATATAGTATGGTTTCATCCAGCGCCTTTTCCAACCACTGGAACAAGA
The DNA here is from genome assembly GCA_964522855.1 of uncultured Sedimenticola sp. GTDB lineage: Bacteria > Pseudomonadota > Gammaproteobacteria > Chromatiales > Chromatiaceae > Thiolapillus. The sequence goes on along the minus strand of CAZFXI010000012.1, from coordinate 2,285 downwards.
AAGCCCCCGCCAAGGCGAGGGCTCTCCTTTGGCTTCAAAAGCAAGTTGAAACTTACTTATGTACGCCCAGCTTGTCTCTCCAGCCTGGGAAGATGGCATCGGCATCATGGGGGAAGGACTCGAATGCACGCGCAAATTCCTTGTGGTCCTTGGCGAATTCGATGGGATCTGCTCCCTCTTTCCAGCATTCGAATGCCTGACGCAGGGAGATCGCACCGGCAGCCGGGCTATCGATATGACCGTAGGAACCACCACCGGAAGTATTGATGATGTTACCGTGACCCAGGTTCTCGAAGAAGCCAGGCAGACGCAGGGCGTTCATGCCACCGGAGATGATGGGGGTGGTAGGCTTCATGCCATACCATTCCTGGTGGTAGAAAGGACCGTCAACGCTGTCACGCTCGATCATGTACGCGATGATACGGTCGTCCTTGCCACCTTCCATCTTGCCATAGCCCATGGTACCCACGTGAATACCGGAAGCACCCATCAGACGGGACATCTTGGCCAGGATAAAGGCAGTGTAACCGCGTTTGGAGGAAGGTGAAGTCACGGCACCGTGACCGGCACGGTGATAGTGCAGGTACTGATTGGGATAGTTGCGACGTGCGGTGGTAACCATGCCGGGACCACCAACATAACCGTCAACCAGGAAGGCTACCTTGTCGGCATCTTCACCGAAGGTTTCCAGAACGAAGTCGGCACGGGCACACATCTCATGATGATCGTCGGCAGTAATATTGGCGGAGAACAACTTGGCTTCTCCAGTCTCGTCCTGAGCGCGCTTCATGGCGTCTGCTACCAGAGGGATGACCTTCTTCATGGGGCAGAAAACCTGGTTGCCCTGAGGCTCATCGTTTTTGATGAAGTCGCCACCCAGCCAGAACTGGTACGCCGCTTCGGCGAAAGGCTCGGGACGCAGGCCCAATTTAGGCTTGATGATGGTACCGGCGATATAACCGCCATCCTTGATAGGACGACCCAGGATGCGCCACATATCGCTGATATCCTTGGCGGGGCCATCGAACAGTTGCAACATGCGAGGTGGCACATAGAAATCCTGCATCTGCAGGTCCATAACATCACCCATGCCCTGGTTGTTACCGATGACCAGGGTCAGGAAGGAAACGATCATGGCGCGACCGTCGATCACGTTGCGATCAAACAGTTCGTTAGGATAGGCAACTTTCATGATGCCCTTGTCTTCATCGATCTCGTAGACCAGCGCGTCAACACCCTTGGTGAAATCGTCGGTCGTAGAAACTTCCACGTTGGTACCTGTCGAAGATTCCGCAGCAATATGGGCCGCAACTTCCAGATAGCCATAACCAGCTACAGGATGCATGGTGTAGGCAACAAGTATGTGACCGCCACCCGCAAGCAGGTCTTCTTCTTTCAGGCTGAGATCAGCGTAACGATTCGATTGATCCATGGGTATTTACCTCTGGGTTGATTAAAATTCATTCGGCAGCAATGGCCGAGTGACTGCATTCTGCCTTCGTCTTGCCATAAGGTAAAATCAATATTTTATATGGCTGTGATAGACTATTCTCTATGACAGGATTTTCCACCGATGCCCTCGCCCGCACCACTACCCTGCGCCAATTGCAGATCCTGGTGGCCGTAGCCCGTCATGGTGGTTATACCCGCGCAGCCGAAGCCCTGCACCTGACACAACCGACTGTTTCCATGCAGGTGAAGAAGCTCAGCGAAGCCATCGGTCTGCACCTTTTTGAACAAACGGGCAAGAAACTACAATTGACCGCCGCCGGCAGGAAAACCCTGGCGGCTTCCCAGGACATTCTCAATCGCCTGGAACTGCTCGGCGGGGAAATCTCCTCGCTTACCGGTGAAATGAAAGGTGAACTGCACATCGCCGTGGTCACCACCGCCAAATATTTCATGCCGCATCTGCTGGGCGTGTTCATTCAGCGCTATCCGGAGGTACAACCCCGGCTTTTTGTTACCAATCGTGAGAAAGTGCTGGAAAGGCTGAGGGAAAATCAGGACGACCTGCTCATCATGGGTAAGGTACCCGAAGAACTGGCCGTGGAAGCCACTCCGTTCCTGGACAACGACCTGGTGGTTATCGCCCCCCTCGGTCATCACCTGGCCAAAAAGCGCGCCATCCCGCTCAAACTGCTTCTCAAGGAGCGCTTTCTGTTACGCGAACCCGGCTCCGGTACCCGCCTGGCCATGGACAAACTGTTTCTGGACAAGGGACTGGAACTGACACCCTATATGGAGCTGGGCAGTATCGAAGCCATCAAACAGGCCGTCATGGC
>CAZFXI010000011.1:29065-45723 GCA_964522855.1 uncultured Sedimenticola sp. | reverse complement strand
GGCACCGGCCTGGGGTTGGCGGTGGTCAAAGCCGTGGTACAGGGACATGGGGGGAATCTGAGCATCGAATCCTCACCCGGCCAGGGAACTACTGTCAGCATCAGTCTGCCCATTGCGAGCGTCAACAACAGCCTGCCGGCAAACATGATGTTGCAACGGAGCAAACCTGGGCACAGCAGCCAGACTAAAGTGAATGAGGTGAACGAATGAAACAGAAAGTGATCCTGATCGTGGAAGATGACGGTCATCTGCGGGATGCACTGAGCGATACGCTCAGTATCGCCGGGTATCAGGTGCAAACTGCCAGCGACGGTGAGAAAGCTTTACAACAGTTGCAGCAATGTACCGACGTCAGCCTGGTCATCACCGATGTGCAGATGCAACCCATGGATGGTTACACGCTGCTGAACACACTCAAGGTGAAATACCCCGAGCTGCCGGTGGTGCTCATGACCGCCTATGGCACCATCGACAAAGCCGTTGGCGCCATGCGTAACGGTGCTGCCGATTTTCTGGTCAAGCCTTTTGAAGCAGAGGTGCTGCTGAAAATGGCAGAACGCTTCATGATCCCCACCGAGGAACAGGGTGACGGAGACATGGTGGCGGCCGACCCGGTAAGCAAGGAACTGGCCCGGCTGGCACAACGGGTCGCCGCTTCTGATGCCACGGTCATGATCAGTGGTGAATCCGGCGTCGGCAAGGAAGTATTGGCGCGCTATATCCACAATCATTCCAGCCGTGCCAAGCAGGCCTTTGTCGCGATCAACTGCGCGGCCATTCCCGAGAACATGCTCGAAGCGGTGTTGTTCGGGTATGAGAAAGGTGCCTTTACCGGCGCGCATCAGGCATTGCCGGGAAAATTCGAGCAGGCCCAGGGTGGAACGCTGCTGCTGGACGAGATTACTGAAATGGACAAGGCCCTGCAGTCCAAGCTGCTACGGGTGTTGCAGGAGCGGGAAGTGGAGCGTTTGGGAGGACGCCGTGTGATCGATCTGGATGTACGGGTTCTGGCGACCAGCAACCGGGACCTGCGTCAGGCTGTGCTCGATGGTGATTTCCGGGAGGATCTTTACTACCGCTTGAATGTTTTTCCCCTGGAATTGCCGCCACTGCGCAACCGGCGTGAAGATATCCTGCCTCTGGCAAGAAAATTCATTCTCCGGCATCTGCATGGCAACGCCTTGCCGGAGCTTTGCCACGATGCCATGAAACGGCTCCATCAATATGCGTGGCCGGGCAACGTCCGCGAGCTGGAAAACGTGATCCAGCGTGCACTGATCCTCAAACGTGGCGATCGGCTTACCGCCTGCGACATTCATTTCGAAACCATGATGGGAGCCAGAATACAGGACGAAGAGCAGGTCGCCGGCAACATGCTGAACCTGGTGCAGGAAGAAGGACTTAACGATGACCTGAAGCAACGCGAGGCCAACCTCATCCTGACGGCACTGGAATCTGGTGGTAGTCGCACAGAAGTGGCACAGAAACTCGGTATCAGCCCACGCACCCTGCGTTACAAACTGGCCAAGCTTCGCGATGCGGGAGTTCCCTTGCCGGCCTGAGTTGGCGCGAAACCTGCATACCATCTATTCAGAGACAGAAAATTGCCACAGTCATAAACCGGAAACCTTCAGGAGAACTGCGTGAGTACCGTCGATATCAATCAATTGCTGCATCAGATGCGCCATATGGCGGCCATGGCCGACAAAAAGCCGTCTTCCATGCTGGAGGGTAACAACTCCGGACCGGCGTTCGACAACATCCTCAAAGACTCCATCAACACCGTAAACGACCTGCAGAAAGGAGCCACAGAGATGGCCACCAAATTTGAAACCGGTGATCCCTCGGTCAACCTCACCGAAGTGATGGTGGAATTGCAAAAGGCCAGTGTGTCATTCGAGGCCATGAAGCAGGTACGCAACAAGCTGTTGAATGCCTATAAAGATGTCATGAGTATGCAGGTTTAATCGGACAGGGATGAATTCAGGACGATGGCTCTTGTAAAAACAGACAATATGCTCGCACAGGTGCGTGGCTTCAGTAACCTGCCGGCGGTACGCCAGGTAGGCTTGATGGTGATGCTGGCGGCGACCATCGCCCTGGCAGTTGCCGTGGTGTTGTGGTCACAGGCGCCCAATTACAGCATTCTCTATGGCAACTTGTCTGCCGGAGACCTGACAGAGGTGGCCGGCGCACTGGATGCGGCAGGCGTTCCCTACAAGATTGAGCACGCCAGTGGCTCTGTTACCGTGCCATCCAGCAAGATACATCAACTGCGCATACGCCTCGCCACCCAGGGCATGCCGAAAAGCAAGGCTACCGGTTATGAACTGCTGGAGAAGGAGACCGCATTTGGAACCAGCCGTTTTCTGGAAAAGGCGCGCTTCCAGCAGGCACTGGAAGGCGAGCTGGCACGTTCCATCAGTTCTCTAGACGGGGTTGAACAGGCGAGAGTGCATCTCGCATTGCCCAAAGAGTCGGTGTTTGTGCGTGACCATGTCAGGCCCGAAGCATCTGTGCTGCTCAAGCTTCATGCGGGTCAAAGTCTGGACAAGGCCCAGGTGGCGGGTATCGTGCATCTGATTGCCGCCAGTGTTCCCAAGATGACACCGGAAGGCGTAACCGTCGTCGATCAGCAGGGGCATTTGCTTAGTGACAAGGAGTCATCTACTGAAATCGGTTTGAGCAACAGTCAGTTTGAATACACCCGGCAACTGGAAGAAACCTATGTGCAGAGGATACAGGATATCCTCAGCCCCTTTGTCGGGAGCGCTGGCATACGCGCCCAGGTCGTAGCCGATCTTGATTTCACCACGATGGAGCAGACACGGGAAAGCTACGTACCCGAGAAGAACCTGGTGCGCAGCGAGGACATCAGGGAGGAAAAAAACGGTCTGCTCGACCCCATGGGCGTACCAGGCGCGCTGACCAACAAACCACCGCGTGCGGGGACCATTGACACCAATGCGCCGGTTACCAGTACGGAAGCAAATGGCAATTCCTCCAAGCACGTCATACGCAATTTTGAGCTGGATCGCACGATCACACATTCTCGCCAGGCACCGGGGCATATCAAGCGGCTTTCTGTGGGTGTGGTCATCGACTTCAAGAAGAAATTCTTGGAAGAAGGTAAAGTCGAAACTGTCGCGCTGAGTGCCAAGGAACTGAAACATATTACCGCACTGGTGAAAGAGGCGGTGGGATTCGATGCTGCCCGCAACGACAGCGTCGATGTCATCAACATCCCTTTCCACGATACACCGCAGATGGAACCCATAGAGGCACTGCCTGTATGGCAGCAACCCTGGGTATGGGAGTTGGCCAAACCGGTACTGGGTGGGCTGTTCGTATTGTGGTTGGCACTGGGTGTGCTACGTCCGACCCTGAGAAATCTCACGAACTCCGGACAGTTACTTGAAGCCGGTGCCAATGGTGAGGTGTTACTTGCAGGAGAAGCCGGCAGCGCTTTTGCGGGGCTTCCGAAACCGGAAGCTGAGGGGGGGGAGGCACTAAAAGATCTTCCTCTGCAGGAAGATGAGGTGGTGCTCAGCGATAGTGCACAGCAGGCAAGTGACAACCCGGAGGCATCAGCCAAGAAAGTGCATATCGATACGGCCAGAAGCATGGTTCAGCAGGACCCTAAAAGGGTGGCTCAGGTTGTGAAGACATGGGTGGTGGATGATGAGTGAAACAGAAAAGCAACCCGTTGACGGTGTCGAGCGGGCAGCGATATTCATGATGAGTCTGGGCGAAAAGGAAGCCGCTGCCATCTTGCGACACATGGAGCCCAAGGAGGTGCAGCGTGTGGGGGCAGCCATGGCAGCGCTCACCCATGTTACGCATGAACAGATCGATGAGGTTCTGGAGAGCTTCGAACAGGCGGTGAAAAGCGAAACCGCCCTGGGGCTGGATTCGGAAGAATACGTTCGCAACACGCTGGTTGAGGCGTTTGGTGTGGAAAAGGCCGTCAGCCTGGTTGACCGCATTCTTACCCGACCCAACTCCAAGGGTATCGAATCATTGAAGTGGCTTGATCCGCGTGCCATTGCTGAAATATTTCGCTTCGAGCATCCCCAGATTGTCTCCATCGTGCTTTCCTACCTGGAAAATGACCAGGCCGCGGAGGTACTCAAACACTTTCCGGAAGAGCGTCGTGCCGATGTGCTGATGCGCATCGCCACCCTGGATGGCGTGCAACCTGCGGCACTTCAGGAACTGGACGAGATACTGGAACGTCAGTATGCAGGCAGCTTTTCACTCACCAGCCCCGCAACCGGTGGCAAGGAAACCGCCGCCAATATCCTCAACTTTCTGGATGCGGATACCGAGCAGAAGATCACAGAAGCGATACAGGAGGTCGATGCCGAACTGGCCGATGATATTCAAGGCTTGATGTTTGTATTCAGCAACCTTCTGGATATCGATGACCGGGGCATTCAGACACTGCTGCGGGAAGTTGCATCAGATACCCTGTTGCTGGCGCTCAAGGGAGCCGATAACGAAGTCAAGGAAAAGATTTTCAGGAACATGTCCCAGCGTGCTGCCGATATGCTGCGGGATGATCTCGATGCCAAGGGTCCCGTGCGTCTGAGTGAAGTCGAGGAAGCGCAGAAAGAGGTTCTGGCCGTGGCCAAACGTATGGCCGATGATGGTGAAATCGCCCTGGGTGGCGGTGGAGGCGATGAGTTTGTCTGATTCTGCTTCTGAATTGTTGCATGCGGCACGGCGCTGGCAGGCGCCTACGTTGTCCATGGGGGCTGAGGAGTCTGCTGCGCAACCCGCTGACAGCCCCAGGCCACCTACAGCGGAACAACTGGAAGCACTGCATCGTCAGGCGCGTCAGGAGGGATTCGAGCAAGGGCTGGCGGAAGGCTTGCGTGCAGGTGAAGAGCAATCCATGCAGCGGGCCAGGCAGCTGGACAGTTTGTTGCAATGCCTTGCACGTCCCTTCGAAGAGCTGGACAGCCAGGTAGAAGAGCAACTGGTGATCTTGGCACTGACGGTTGCAAGGCAGCTGGTGCGCAGGGAAATAAAATCCGATCCGGGACAAATTGTTGGTGTCATTCGTGAAGCCACCAGCCTGTTGCCTGTGGCAGCAGGCACGGTGCAGATCGAATTGCATCCGGAGGATGCCGTACTGGTGCGTGAAGTGCTGAACCTGGATGCAGAGGATGAGCGCGGCTGGCGCATCCGGGAAGTTCCCACCCTGTCCCGTGGTGGTTGCCGTATCGCCACCAACACCTCTACCATCGATGCTACCGTGGAAGGTCGGCTCAATCAGGTGATTACCGAGGTGCTGGGTGGGGAACGTGCAGTGGATGTTGACGCATGAAATCCACAGCCACACAAATCCCTCACGTACCTCGCAATGCTCAATGGTTGCACCGTCTGAAGAAGTATGAAAAGCGTGCGAGCCGCGCCCAGTCACTGGTGGTGGAAGGAAGGGTAACGCGGGTGGTTGGTCTTACCATAGAAGCGGTAGGTATTCATGCGCCGGTAGGCGCCAGATGCCTGATTCATGCGCCCAACGATACTGTTGAATCGGAAGTGGTGGGTTTTGCAGAAGACCGCACTTTCCTGATGCCCATCGGTGACAGCCGGGGATTGATGCCCAATGCCCGGGTTGTTCCCGGCGAAAATACCTGTGACGCGTTGGTAGGTGATGATCTGCTGGGCCGCGTTATCGATGCGGCTGGAAAGCCTCTGGATGGGAAAGGGCGAATCCAGTACACGGCGCGCAAGCCTCTGCTGGGGAAAAGCGTCAACCCGCTTTCACGCTGGCCCATTGAAACGCCGCTGGACGTGGGCGTGTGTTCCATCAACGCCATGTTGACCGTAGGTCGTGGTCAACGGATCGGCCTGTTTGCGGGCAGTGGTGTGGGCAAGAGTGTGCTACTGGGAATGATGACCAAATACACCAATGCCGATGTGGTGGTGGTGGGTCTGATCGGTGAACGCGGGCGGGAAGTGAAGGAATTCGTGGAAAACACCCTGGGTGCTGCCGGGCGCGAGCGGGCGGTGGTGGTGGCAAGCCCCGCCGACAATCCGCCGTTGTTGCGAATGCATGGCGCCTGGCTCGCTACCGCGATTGCCGAGTATTATCGGGATCAGGGGAAACATGTGCTTCTGCTCATGGATTCGCTGACCCGGTTTGCCCAGGCACAGAGGGAGATCGCCCTGGCTATTGGAGAACCACCGGCGACCAAGGGCTATCCGCCTTCGGTATTTGCACAATTGCCACAATTGGTAGAACGTGCAGGCAATGGTGGAAAAGACGGGGGTTCCATCAGCGCTTTCTATACCGTGCTTGCAGAAGGAGATGATCAGAACGATCCGGTTGTAGACGCCGCTCGTGCCATTCTCGATGGTCACGTGGTTTTGTCACGGGAGATCGCCGAAAGCGGGCATTACCCGGCCATAGATATTGAAGCGTCGGTGAGCCGGGTGATGAATGACATCGTTTCAGAAGAACAGCTGCTGGCGGCGCGACGTTTTCGCCAGATATATGCCACCTACCACAAGAACCAGGATCTGATCAGTGTTGGAGCCTACAAGGCAGGTAGTGATCCCAGAGTAGATGAGGCGATTCATTTCTATCCGCGGTTTACGCAGTTTTTGCAACAGGACAAACAGACTGCAGTGAATTTTTCCCAGAGCCTGAAGGGCTTGCTGGATATCACAGCCGTTGAACAGTCAGCAGACGAGCTTTCCGAAACAGCAGCATGACACCTACCAAGCCCCTGCATACGGTTGCAAAAATCACCAGCGATCACGAGCGCAATGCAGCGCTGGCGATGAGTCGCAGCCGTGAGGAAATGGACGCACAGTTGGCGCGACTTGAGGAGCTTGAAGACTATCGGCAACAGTATCTACAGCAATTCCAGACTGCGGGCAGGCAGGGCCTGAGTGCGGTCCGTTTGCAGGAGTATCAGGTGTTTCTGGCTCGACTCGATACAGCCATCACTCAACAGCGGCAGATGCTGGAAGTCAGCCGCCTGGCTTTCGAAGAAAAGCAGAGTCAATGGTTAGGTCTGCGTGGCGAGGTAAAGGCCATTCACAAACTGATTCATCGCCGTGAACAGCAGTTGACCACCAAGCAGAAACGCCGCGAGCAGGCAGAATCTGACGATCATGCCAGTCAATCAAGTCGTTGGAGAATGCCGTAAGGCATGGCCGCTGCTATTCATCGCAGCGTCCTGTTTTGACAATCAGAACGCCTTGCTACCCTGCTGTGCGGCATGTACGGATTTCATGTCAGTCCATGGCAGCAAAATGTCGATCAACTCATCCAGCTTGAACGGCTTGCTCAGATAGTCATCCATGCCAGATGCCAGCGCCTGGTTTCGATCCCGTTCCATCGCATGGGCGGTGAGTGCAATTACGGGCAAATGGGGCAGGTCATGTTGCTGCTCATTCTGGCGAATACGCCGCGTAGCTTCATAACCATCCATTTCCGGCATTTCGCAATCCATCAATACCAGGTCAAATTCGGACTCCTGCAAGGTATCCAGGACGGCCTGCCCATTGGGACAGATGGTGCTCTTGCACCCCAGTACCTCCAACATGCTCACGGCCACCTCCTGGTTGACCGGATTGTCCTCTGCCACCAGTATATTCAGGCCCAGTTGCGGTTTTTGGATGATGCCGGAGGTCTGGGCTACCGGCTTGGTAAGATCGTTCACTATATCCTGAATGCAGGAGCGCAAGGAAGGTTGTATCACCGGTTTGGTGATAAAGCAGGTTTGTTCCCAACCCGGTGGTGAACTGGTTTCCACGCCGATACGTCCGAGGAGAATCACGTCCGTAGACTGCGAGAGCACGTCTTTCAAGCCGTCTGTAGCCGCTACATGATCTTCGGGAAGTTGGGCTAGCTCGAGAAGAACGATATCGAAAGGCTCGCCACGATCGAGTTCGCCCCGGGCCAGCGGTAGAGCGGCGTTTAGGTCTGCGATGCAGATGGTTTCCATGCCCCAGGCGGTAAGCTGCTGGGATAGACCCTGACGGGTCGCTTCGTCCTGGTCCACGATCAGCACCTTGAATCGCGGAAATCCCTTGTCCGATGATGATGACAGCCTGTCCTGAAGCAGCATTGGGAGGATGATGCGAAATACAGAGCCCCGCCCTGGGCTGCTTTGGACCTCTATTGAACCACCCATGAGTTCCACCAGTTGCCGGGTGATCGTCAAGCCCAGTCCTGTGCCGCCGTATTTGCGGGTAGTGGATGTATCGGCCTGGGTGAAGTGATCAAAGATACGTTCACGTTCTTCTTCTGACAGGCCAATGCCCGTATCCTGCACTTCCAGGTATATCGTATCGCCGTGTTCGTCCTCCTCAACTCGGCTGACAGCAACCTGTATGCTGCCCCGTTCGGTGAATTTGATCGCATTGGACAGCAGATTGGTCAATATCTGCTGCAAACGACCGGGATCCCCGCGATAGTGAGAGGGCAATTCAGGATCGATCAATGCGGTAAGCGACAGACCTTTGGTATGGGCATTCTCGGCCAACAACTCGGTTGTACGCTCGACAATCTGGCGCAGATCCAGATCAACTGTTTCGAGTTCCAGTCGCCCGGCCTCTATCTTGGAAAAATCGAGAATATCGTTCAGGATATTCAACAGGGTGTCGGCTGAATTCTGGATAGTGTCCGTGAAGTGTTTCTGCCGACTGTTCAGGTGGGTATTCCTCAACAGTTCGGTCATGCCGATAATCCCGTTCATCGGTGTTCGGATCTCGTGACTCATGGCGGCAAGGAATTGGGACTTTGCCTGACTGCCGGCTTCAGCGGCATCTTTTGCCTTGCGCAGATCGGAATCACGTATCTCGATTTGTTCGAGCATGCGATTGAATGCCTGAACCAGCGTGTTGATTTCATCGCCGCTACTGGAAGAAAGGCGCACGGTAAAATCCTGCTTCCTGGCAGTTGCCTCCATGGCATTTGCCATGTTGGAAATAGGCCCGGATATAACACGATGCAGGCGTATTGCAAGCAAGAACGCCAGGATCATGCCACCGACAAACACCAGCAGGGAAAGTAACAGCTGATCGAACATGCGCTTCTTCAACGCACTGGTGGAATACTGCATATCCATGTACCCAATGGGCTTGCCGTTGACCTCAATAGCCATATCCCTATCGAGATAGTCCGGGTGAAACACTGCTGTGTAGCTTGCGTGTGACGAGGGATCATGCCATTCCATGGCTTCGCTTTTTTCAATTTCCTCCAGTAGTTGCAAGTGCAGAGGATTGCTGCTCCCGTACTGCGAAAATACCTGACCATCCAGGGTGCGTATCTGTATGCCAATCACTTCGGGCTCACTGCTCATGGCGGAAAGCACTTCGCTGGCTGTTTCAGGGTCTCTGAAGGCCAGTGCACCCGAGCTATTGATGCTTGCCACCCGCGCCAGGGCTGTCACGTGTTCTTCCAGGTTGCGCTGCATGGTGACAAGATCGGAAGCTACCATGACCAGACTGGATGTCATCAGCACCAAAGCGCTGATCACCATCACCACGGAAACGACTTTCCAGCGCATGGAGAGATTTTCAAACAGTCTGTTCATGGCGAATCCCTTTTTTCATCATCGGGTATCAAGTTGGCGAGCCCTAACAGTTTTGAGCTGATGCGGATACCAGAAGCTGCCACTGTTTCTGTGTTGATCGTGGGCCGCACACGCCGGCCTTTCCTCAGCAAGCCGATCATGCCGCCTTCGCGGGGGAATGCTTTCGTGTCGCCAATGGTCAGTGCGGGATACTTGCGCACTTCGGCCAGAATCCTGGGTATACGATCACCGAGTGAATGATCAAGATACAGCAGCTGACAATGTGACCAGTCTTCCGCATTTGCTGCGGTTGTCAGTTCCAGTGGGTGTCCCTGTACAGATTCACCCTTGAGGAGTTTTTCAAGTGTGCGGTAAAGAATACGGTTGCCCAATACACAATAACGAATTGGACTGTCTGGCGCTTCAAAAGTGCTTGCCGGCCAGCGTACGAACACGGAAAAATTATATAGATAGAGCGCACGCACTTCCACTACAGAGGGTTGCTCTGCAAGAGATGTCGCGGAAAACCCGAAGAAAATAACCAACCACAGAAGCAGCGTAGAAATGCGGCGGCTAGCCAAAAGCAGGCTACCGTAGCAACGCTTTTCAAATGATGATTGGGTACGGGGACGCATGTGCTGCTGGAACGCTATCAGTACTTCAATTCCGCACGCAGAAAGAGTTCGCGCACGATATCATGTGGTGGTGCATTCAATATCGCCTCTGTTCCGAATTCCTTGTGCGAAGAGTTGAACAGATTTCTCCCCACCAAGGACAAGGACAGGTTGCGGCTAAGGTTCCAGCCAAGACGGGCATCAAGCTCCACATAGTCATCCACTTCGAAATCAGGCAATTCATCCACATAGCGCAGGAAAAGATCCAGTTCAAGATCCTGGGCCAGGCTGATTCCGGCACGTACTCCAGCCTGGTGCTCTGGTGACTGGTTTTTCAGTCCCTCGGTTTCGATAGCCCTGCTATCCGATTCTTGAGACAGATCCATTCTCAGCCAGGAATACCATGCCTGCAGACGCCAGTCATCATCTGGCCGCCAATCCGCTACCAGCTCCAGTCCATAGGTATTGCCCGACATCTTGTTGTCGGCGGTAGTGGGAATGATCAAGCGGGGGTAGGGCGCCGAAACCAGTTCGGGTGCGCCAAGTTCGAGTGTTCGTAGTTCTTCGTAGTCGTTGTAAAATAGGGAGATATCCATACCCAATACCGGCGTTGGTCGCCATCTGTAACCAGCCTCGTAAGCAATCAGGATTTCCGATTGCATGGTCCGGCTGGCATCTGTGCGGAAGTTGACCGGCAGTCCCCCTGTTCCGGGGCTCGGTGGCAGGGCTTGCTGCTCTGCAATCAGGTCGTGTTCTGAACGGTTGGGTGTGCGTACGGCCCGGGAGATTGCCCCCCACAAGATGGAATCCTGCCGAGGATGCCAGCGCGTACGGATGGAAGGCTGTATTTCATAGCCGGTAAAATCATTGTGCTCAAGCTTGGTTCCCAGGGTAAGAAACCAGCGATCCTCCAGCAATGCGATTTCATCCTGTATGAAGGCGCTGATGCGTGAGTAGGATCGTGTAGGTGGCGTGGCGGTGACGAAGCCGTCTCCGGAAATGTCACTTTGTTGCCAGCGATACCCCAGGCCGGCAATCAAGTCATGCCTGCCTAGTGGGGCAAACTGATGCCGGTATTCCAGGTCAACGGTATCTTCTGCTTCCTGTATGGCCTGAATGTCGCCATCGGACTCCATCTGAAAATGGTTGTAGTACGCTTGCAGGCTGTCCTCCGCACCCGATTCCTCTACGTGTTGCCACTGCATCATCAGGTTGCCACCTTCCAGCCAGGGGTCTTCAGCATTTGCATCGAACAACTCGCCTTGCACCATCAGGGCATCGTCTTCACCCACTTCCCAGTCGCCTCGCATGCCGAAGCGCTTGCCATAGAAGTCCTTGATATCCTTTCCACTGTCCAGTTTTCCCTGTGGCTTCCTGTCATCGTATTTGCCATAGGCACGAAGCGTTCCTGATTCTCCGATGCGGGTTCCATAACGAAATGCAGCGCCGCTTTGCTGGTTGCCAGCATGCGCCACAGCCAGCATCCCTTCGGTGTCCGAGCCATGCTTGGTGATGATATTGATGACACCATTTACTGCATTGGCACCCCAGGTGGATGCTCCGGGACCGCGAATGACTTCTATCCGTTCGATATCAGGCAACAGATAATCCACGGCTTCCCAGTACACACCGGAAAACAGTGAATCATAGACACTGCGCCCATCCACCATCACCAGTAACTTGTTGGCAAAACGGCTGTTGAAACCGCGGGAGCTGATAGCCCATTCGGAGGTGTCAATACGTGCCACATTCATGCCCGGCACCAGACGTAACAATTCGGGGATAGTGGTGTAGCCGCTACGTCGGATATCGTCTGAGGTAAGTACAAATACCGCAGCCGCGCTATCGGCCAGTCGCTCCGGTCTTTTTGAAAGGATGGAGACACGCATGTCTGCCAACTCTTCGAGAGACAATCCTTTCAGGCCTGTAAGATTGTGTTCATCAGCTGACGCAAGTCCGTTCAGTAAAAGGGATATTGCGAATGCGATGCTGCCTTTTTGAATACTATGTAACATGTTGAGCCTCATTTTCTATGGCATTTTTTCAGTGTGATTTTATAGGGTGCTTTTCATTTGATATCCGGTGATGGCAGACGGTAAGCTCATTGGGGTTTCTTTTTTGAAACGACTGGCAGGACAGAAACTGGCGACTTTTTTCCCTTTTTCATGAACGCGGTTTTTGCCAGTGCGGGAATAGCCTCTGGAAGGACCGGGCGACTAAAAAGAAAGCCTTGAACCACATCACAGTCAATATTCCTGAGTACCTTCAGTTGTTCCTCCTGCTCAACGCCTTCCGCCACGACCACATGGCCTAGTGCATGCGCCACGTCAATGATGGAACCCAGCAGGATGGAGGATTTCTTGTCCTTCAGGATGTCGGAAATAAAGAGGCGATCAATTTTCAGACAGTCGATAGGCAGTGATTTCAAGGAAGACAGGGACGAGTAGCCCGTTCCAAAATCGTCGATACTTATCCTGATGCCAAGTTCCCGCAGTCGTTTGAAGATGCTGAAGTCATTCCCTGTGGTCTGAACCACGTTTTCCGTGATTTCCAGCTCGAGATTGCCTGGCGACAAACCCGTTTGCTGCAATACGTCTTCCACCGTTGTAAACAGCACAGGATCGTTGAAGTGGAGAGGTGAAATATTCACCGCGATACGGAATTCCGGCAGGCCGAGCATGCGCCATTGTGCGGCTTGATTGCAGGCGGTCTTCAGCACCCAGTCGCCCAGTGGCTTGATCATGCCAATACGTTCTGCTACCTCGATAAACTGGGATGGCGGGATCAGCCCTTTCGCTGGATGTTGCCAGCGCACCAGGGCTTCCACGCCCATCATCCTGCCACTAGACAGATCCACCTGAGGTTGATAGTGCAATTCCATTTCATCGTTGTCGATTGCGAGACGCAGATCCTGCTCCATCTGCAGACGTTGATCGGCTTCGATAGTATGTCTTTGCTGGTAGAAGGCATAGCGGTGTTTCCCTTCTTTTTTTGCAGCATACATGGCGCTGTCTGCTGCTTTGAGCAGGGACTGCAGATCATCGCCATCATCGGGGTAATGTGCAATTCCAATACTGCAGCGTGGACGCAAATCCCTTGCCAAAAGGCGTATGGGGCGGTTGATCTCCAGAAGACTACGATTAGCCACTTCGGCCGCATCGTATTGGTCAGAAACATTGTCCACGAGGATGCAGAATTCATCTCCACTAAGGCGTGCAATAAAGT
This sequence comes from uncultured Sedimenticola sp., assembly GCA_964522855.1. Taxonomy (GTDB): domain Bacteria; phylum Pseudomonadota; class Gammaproteobacteria; order Chromatiales; family Chromatiaceae; genus Thiolapillus. The sequence continues at coordinate 32,345 of CAZFXI010000011.1, read as the reverse complement.
CCGTTTCCCGCAATATGCTCTGCAACCGTTGGGCGACAATTTTCAATAACTCGTCACCCGTATCATGTCCAAGACTGTCGTTGATGTCTTTGAATCCATCCAGATCCAGATACAGCAGGGCAAAACGTTCCTCCCGTCGCTGTGCGGCCCGAATGACGTCTTCTATGTGCTTGTAGAAATACGCACGGCTCGCCAAACCGGTCAGTTCGTCTGAATACGCGAGTTGTCGAATCCGGCGTTCGGTTGCACGTTGCTGGGTAATGTCCTGCACCGTGCCCAGCACGACATTCTTGGCATAGGGAGCCATCCCCAATTCCTGATGAACGGTAATTGCGGGCTGGCCATCGATGAGCATACGATAGTCAATCGGCCTGAGCGGAGCGCCATCGATGGTGGTGATGATGGTGTTCCTGAGATACTCGCGATCCTTGGGATGAGTCCAGCTGAGATAGTCTTCCAGTGTCAGTACAAGCTGCTGTGGATCGATCCCCAGCATGGCAGCGAGGTTCTCGGAAATCACCAGCTGATCCTTGTCCGCATCCCAGCGCCAGTAGCCCAGACCGGCGATACGTTGGGCGCAGGACAGCCTTTCCTGGTTTTCCTGCAATGTTCTTGCGTTCTGGCTGGCGCGCAGATGGAAACGGATACGGTGCATCAGGATGGGGTAGTTTACCGGTTTCAGAACAAAGCCTGAGGCACCTGATTCAAAAGCCTTGCTCACGGACTCAGTGTCTTCCAATCCGGTCACCATCAGTATGGGTATGCGTTGCAAATCAGGGATTTTCAACAGGCGCCGGCACACTTCAAAGCCATCCATTCCTTCCATCATGGCATCCAGCAATATCAGATCGGGTTGATGTTTTGCTGCCAGGTTCAATGCCTGATCACCATTGCTGGCTTCTATCACCTGGTATCCAGCCGAGGATAGTGATTCTCTGGTCGTAAGGCGGAAGCCAGGATCATCATCAACCAGCAGCATGAGTTCCCTCATCACTTCAACCGGGGCACCAGCATCAGCGGGTTCCTGTGTGTTGTTTTCCAGTTCCAGATTGAGGGCATGTACTGCTTGCGCCAGGGATAATTCGACAGACTCGATGAGTGGCGAAACTTTAGCCAATTTGTTTTTCCCGGCGAGGGTTTCGAGCTCTTTGCAATAACCGGACAGCGCCATAGCCCCCAGGTTGGCGCTGGCGGATTTCATGCTGTGGGCGAGGAATTGCAACTGTTTTGCATCCGCCGCATCCTGGGCGTGGTGCAATTTTTCCATATGCTCCGATGCCTGGTTCAGGAAGTGATCTGCCACCTTTTTCAGGATATTGCGACCAGTGGTTTCACCCAGATCCCGCAGTTGCTGCAGTGCAGCCTTATCGAGTACGCTTGCATTAAGAGGTCGATCCTTGTTTTCCTCACTGTCCTCACGAACCGGTTTTGCTCTCAAACCGGATTGGGGCGCCCATTGTTGCAGCAAGGCGGCCAATTGCTCTTGCTTGAAAGGTTTACTGAGATATCCGTTCATGCCGACAGCCTTGCATTTATCCTTGATTCCCTTTTGCACATCAGCAGTGAGGGCAATAATGGGTGCAGATTTACGATCCTGGCTCCGCTCCTGCTGCCGGATCTTTTCACTGGCCTCGAAACCATCCATACCTGGCATGTGACAGTCCATCAATATCAGGTCATACTCTGTTCTGGTACAGGCTTGCAGCGCTTCCATGCCATCCTCGGCCAAGTCGACCTTGCATCCCAGGGAAATCAGCATGCTGATGGCCACTTCCTGATTGACCTTGTTGTCCTCAGCCAACAGGATCTTGGCATCTATTTTTTGCTGATGAACGGCCCCAGGAACAGGCAGTAATGAATGTTCTCCCATGGCGCCACACAGGCACTCGAGCAACTGCTGTTGGCGAACAGGTTTTTGCAGGTAGCAGGCGATGCCGGAATCCCGCATGGTAATGGGATCAATTTCGGCATCTGAAGAGCTCAGTATCACCATGCAGGGAGTTGGAATGTCTACGTCCTGTTGTATCGTTTTGGCCAGTTCCAACCCATCCATTGCCGGTAAATGCCAGTCCAGCAACACAACCTGATAAGCATCGCCAGCGGTTGCTGCCTGCTGCAGAAGTCCCAGCGCTTCTTCGCCGGAAGTGGCACAGCCGCCGTTGCGCATACCCCAGGCAATAACCTGGTTATGCAGGATCTCCCGGTTGACGGCGTGGTCATCCACGATCAGCACCCGTTTGTCTTGCAGAATATCGGGGCGAGCTGGCTGTTGTTTCTCTGCTTCAGCACTGTTGAGCCTGATGGTGAAGCGAAAGTTGGTGCCTTCTACGGTAGAGCTGTGCAATTCCAGATTGCCACCCATCAGCGCAACCAGGCGTTTGGCGATTGCCAACCCCAGCCCGGTGCCTCCATGACGCCGGGTAGTGGAACTATCAGCCTGACTGAAAGCATCAAATATTCTTCCCTGTTGTTCGGGATCGATGCCGGGGCCGGTATCGGAAACTTCAAATGACACTTCTTGCATACTCTGGTTCAGCTCTATCGCCCTGACCCGAAGCCGGACTTCACCGCGTTCGGTGAATTTGATGGCATTGCCCAACAGATTGACCAGTACCTGGCGCAGCCGCACCGTATCTCCACAAACCCTGACAGGCAGGTCCGGTGGGAGATTGGGCACTAGTTCCAGTCCTTTACGATGTGCCTGTCCTGCCATCAGTTCCAGTGTGTCCTCCAGCATGTCGCGCAGATTGAAGTCTTCGTTGTTGAGTTGAAGCTTGTCCGCCTCTATTTTCGAGAAGTCGAGAATGTCGTTGATGACACCCAGCAGACTTTCTGCCGAGCGATGGGCGATATCTGCCAGACGACGGGCATGTACATCCAGTCCGCTGTCCAGCAGCAGTTCTGTCATTCCCATGACCCCGTTCATGGGTGTGCGAATTTCATGACTCATGGTGGCAAGAAACTCACTCTTGGCACGACTTGCGTCCTCTGCTATTTCTTTGGCTTCTTCCGCCGCTTCTTTCGCACGCTGCAAATCCTGTGTGCGCTCGACTACCTTTTGTTCCAGCTCCTCCTGATAGGAAGCCAGCTTGTTTTCGCGCTCCTCCAGTTGTCCCAGCATGTTATTGAAATTGACAATGATGGTGCCAATCTCATCATTTTCACCCGCGTTGAGGCGAAGCCTGAAATCCTGTTTGTTCGATACTTGCTGTATCCCTTCTACCAGCTCACGGATAGGTGTGGATATGCGCCGGTGGAGCCGATTTGCCAGAAGATACAC
>CAZFXI010000011.1:0-28965 GCA_964522855.1 uncultured Sedimenticola sp. | reverse complement strand
GCTCACGGATAGGTGTGGATATGCGCCGGTGGAGCCGATTTGCCAGAAGATACACTGCCCCCATAACAAACAGCCAGAGAATGGAAACGATGAGGAGGTAGTCAGTGATGTGTTTGTACAGGGCATTGAGATTCGACTGAATATGGATATACCCGAGATAGTTGTCTTTCAGAAAGATGGGTTTGAATGTTTCTATGTGGCTGTTTTCGATGCGGTGCTGGTTGGTTGTTACGTTAGTCCGGTGCATCTGTGTCAGCCAATCCTGGCTTTCCTGCTCTATGATCGGAGCGGGGATACCAGTGCGGATGTAATGTGCAAATTCACTTCCATCTGGCTGAAACAGGGAGGCAATATCCACGGATGCTTCCACTGCCAGGGAACTCAGTAGCTGTTCGGCAATCTGGTTGTCACCAAAAGTCAGCGCAGCAGAGGAATTGGTGGCGATAAAATCAGCCAATACCTGCGCCCGTTCTACAAGCGTTTGCCGATAGCTGAAGTATTCCATCGTGATGAAGGCAACAGACGTTATCAGTAATACCACGCCACTGGTCGTTAGGATCATTCTCCGCAGCTTATGGGCGATGGCTAAATTCCTGGTTCTCATGGTTTGTCCTGGTGTTTCCGGGTCGAAATTATGGTGGCCAGTTCCAGCAATGGGGCGGCGATTTTTAGGTTGGCCGCCCTGGCTTTGCGCAGGTTGATCCTGAAGCCGATGCGTTTCTTCTCGGAAACAAACTGAATCATGCCACCTTGCTCGGCAAAGTCCCTGGCATCACTGATGGTCAGCACGGGTTGCTTTCCGAGGGTCTGGATGATGGATGACAAAAATGCCTGCTTTGAGTCACTGATGAATAACAACTGACACTGTTTGTCGATTCCTGTGGAATACGAAAAACGATAAATGGCTATCGAAAGACCATTGACCTTGCGTGTGCTCAGGCTGTCGAGTGCATTACCGAAATCATCCCTGCCCAGCAGGCAGATATTGAAGCGATTTGATTTTGGACTGCTCGCCATGACTGGCCACTCGACAAAGTGGGTAAGTTTGTAAAGCAATGCAGCCTTGAGCTTGTATTCTGAAAGTACGTTGTCTGCGGCAATGGCATGCGATGCCATGTTCGCCAGCATCACCAACAGAAGAATGCCGGTTTGCAGAAAGCGGCACGAGGACTTTGCCCGGATCAGGTTTTGAAGGAATCTCTGCATGAAGACGACTAAAGTCTGGCTTCAGAAATCCCAGCGGACCTGGGCATGAACCGAACGTTCGACCTCGGCTACAGGGATGAAGTTTTCTCCTACAAACTCCAGGTGATGATCTTCCAGCAGGTTCTGCCCCACCACAGACAACTCGAGCTTGTCCACGGGGCGCCAGGCTAGTCGAACATTCCAACTTGTATAGTCGGATACCGGTCTGTCAATCGAGAAACTGGTTTTTTTCAGTTCGCCTACATAATATATCCACAGATCCAGAGACAGGTTATTGCCCAGATCCATCATGGAACGCAACGACAATTGGTGAGTTGGACTGGAATTCTCACTAAGGTCAGCACCATCCTTGGCAATTCCATCACTTTTCGAAGTGGTGTATATGTCAAGGAAACCATAGTTGGACTGCAGGCGCCACCATTCCAGGGGGCGCCAATCCATGGCCAGTTCCAACCCATAGCTGTTTGCAGTGAGATTGTTGGTGAAAACCACGTCAGAAAGGGGATTCACTGGGACGGTTTTTTCAAAAATCTGCAGGTCGTCATAGTCATTGTAGAAAAGCGCCAGATCCAAAGAGAAGTTTTCTCTTGGCTGAATCCGATAGCCAATTTCATAAGCCGTGAGGTCTTCTGACTGAAAGTCATCCGTGCCCAGGGAATTGATTACAACCGGGGTAAAGGTCGGTGGTATAGGTGCGATGACAGCGACGGTTCGTGAACCGTATTCCACGCGAGAAGGGGTTCTTACTGCCCTGGATATCGAACCCCACAGGCTGCTGTTAGCATCAGGCAGCCACATCAAGCGAGCGTTTGGCTGTACCTCGAGGCCTGTGTAGTCATTGTGTTCGAATTTGGATCCTAGCGTCAGGTGCAAACTGTCTGGCAGCAGGGTTATCTCATCCTGCACAAAAAGACTGTACAAGTTTCTGGTTTCGTGGTCCGGCAGGAATGAGACCGTGAAGGTGTTGTCGAAATCATCGCGGATGTTTCGATAACCCAGACCCCAGATCACATCATGATTCTTGAATGCCCGAAACTGGTGTTGAAAATCGATGTCCAGGGTATCGTGTACCTGTTTGGCGAATACTTCCGCCCGTTCTGTATGATCATAATAGAGTTGCAAAGCAATACTGGATTGATCAGAGATTGCATGATCCCATTTCGTCAGCAGGTTTCTACCTGAGGATTCAATGCTATCGGGCGTCAGCGGCGACAGGAAAAAGGGAGCGTAGATGCCATTGTCTGGATCAGATGGATCCTTCCATAGGTTTAACAACTGGTTTTCATCTGCCTTGTAGATATCACCCTGTACGATCCAGAGATCGGCCTCTGTAGGCTGGGCGTCCACGCGGAATCCACCCCGCAGGCTTTGCCAGTCGTCACCAGCATCATCTTTCAATTCAGGGGAATAGGAGCTGTCCCGATCGTTGTATTTCATATATATGCGGGCGGAAATGCCATTTTCGGTTTCAAATCCATAGCGAGCGCTGCCGAAAGTCTTTTCCTCGTTTCCAGCCCCGGCGATCATCAGTCCTCCCTGCGTCTTGGTTGCTGATTTTGTGATGATGTTGATCACGCCATTTACTGCATTGGCTCCCCAAACAGTTGCCCCCGGCCCACGGATGACCTCGATACGGTCGATATCCTCGAGTAGCGTATCCTGAACATCCCAGTAAACGCCGGAAAAAGAGGGCGTGTATACCGTTCTTCCATCGATCATCACCAGTAGTTTGTTGGAAAACTGACTGGCGAATCCCCGACTGGCAATAGCCCACTTGTTGGCATCGATGCGCCCCACCTGGATGCCCGGCGCCATGCGCAATGCTTCCGGGATGCTCGTGACGCCGGAACGCTGGATGTCTTCCTGGGTGATGACGAATATTGCGGCAGCGACCTCGTTGAGGCGTTGCTTTTTCTTGGCAACCGAGGTGACTTCCATCGACAATAGATCTGCCAACGGCATGTCCATGTAGTGATCAACCGTTTCCTGGGCATGAACAGTAGATGTCGATAACAGAGGTATCATCAGACTCAAGAAAGATGCACGGCATCTATTGCCGATAAATGTTGAGTTTTTCATCGCTTCTTTTCCAATCGTTAGTATTTCTCGGGTTCCAGTGGGGTTATCGACCGGAGAGAGATCATTCTTAAGTTCTGCCCGGTATGAATTTTCCAAAACACGTCAAAATCTTGACCCCACTGGCTGCTAAACAGGAGTGAAGCAGGTTCTGTGCCACTTATTGAATGCACGGGGGTGAGTATTGGCATTGATGTTGCAAGCATATTTGGCAACCAGTCCCGGTTTTGTCGGAGTAAGGAATGCCAGGCCCGCTTCTCAACTTGTTAGTACCCTCTGTGACAGATGCTGAACAGCATCTGCCTGCAACCAATGAAAGCCTTGTTTCTTTGTCCGAAGCGGGAAAAGCCGGCGATAATTCGCAGGAATCCGCTTTTACCGGTGTTTTACGGCGAGCCATATCCGAGACCGATGGGGATTCTCCTGCAACAACGGTCAGAGGTTTCGAATTGCCGCCAGGTGGCAATTTGTTGCCGGATCCACAGGCGTCCGGGTCAGCAGAGGAGGTTCTGTTGCCTGAAGGTGCTGCAGATAGTGATGGATTCCAATTGGCGGAGGAAGGAGAGCAATTGGTAACGGAAGGGGACATGCCATTCCTGCCAACTTTCCAAGCGGCAGCCACAACAATACCGTCAAGCTTTTCGAGCCAGACAGGTTTGGAATCCCAGAATACGAATATAGTGGAAACAACACTTCCCTCACCGGACATACCAGCAAACAAGCAGGCTGTACAGAAAATGTTGCCGCCCGATATTGCTGACGTGGCTGTCACGCCGAATGAAAAACCTGCGTTCGGGAATGTGAAACAGGCATCCCTGGCAAATCCTGTATCGGTGGATAAAATCGCGCTCAGCAGGTCCTCTACAGCGCTTGGAGAACACCGCCGTGCCGGTGTTTCAGAACAGTTGCACCAGCGTATTGCCAATAAATTAAGCGCCGCAAATGCCCGACAGCCTGTGCTCAATCCGGACAACAGAATAGAGAAAACGCCACTTCCTATATCAACGCTAATGTCCGGAGTAGATCGCGGTATGGGTGTTTCGGACTTGCCGGGATCTTCCGCCCCCCACCGCCCTGATTACGATTGGGGGCAGCCCGCTGCGCCGATTCCGGCTGCTGCAGGTGAGCGCAACCCAGTGCACGGCTCACCAGCTACCTCGGTTGCAAACCGCAGCACAGCAATTACCGGTTTCCTGAACATGAACGATGCCAAACCTGCCGCCACTCCGGGAGCAGAGATTGCTGGTCCGGCAATCGCTGCGGCCTCAGCAGGAAACCGATCCCCCGCAGCTATCGAATCATTGCGCCAGAACCTCATGGATGTGGAATATGCTCCCGGCACGCGGGCAGTAGCAGTCAATCTGGCTAATGCTGCTGCCACGGCCACACCCGTAACCAGGGTTGACCGACAAACAGAGGCAGCGGTGGTTTCCGGGCTTTCATCCACGCCACTGGGCAATCTTCAGCCAAAAAGTATGCCACAGTCCCTTCGTGATACCAGCGCAGGCAAGACAACTGCTGTCATTGGGGAAAGCCCTGCTGCACCTGTGCCAAGCGGCACGACGCGCTATCAAACGACGATGGAAATAGCGCAGCCGATAGCTCAGACACCAGCCGTCGGGACTGCCGTGCCCGAAACAGTGGGAGTGGGACAGGCGGTGAATCTGCAAGCGGACAGCCAAGCCGCCCCTACATCACTGCAAGCAGCGTTGAATCCTGGCAGCGTCTCGGCAGCGGCAACACCGAATGCCACACCGGCAACACTGCCTGGCACAACACAAATGAGTGTGGATATACCGGTCGGCCATGCCGCCTGGGAACAAAGTATGGCCAGACACGTGTTGCAGGCAGGGCATAACCAGCTGCAAACACTGCAGATCAAACTGAATCCGGCCAATCTTGGGGCGCTGGAAGTGCATATTGCGGTTGAAGCAGAGACGACCAGTATCGTGTTTTCCAGCCACCATGCCGTGGTACGTGAAGCGGTGGAGGGGGCAATTCCCCGTCTGCGGGAAATGTTTTCCGCCAGCGGCTTGAATCTGGGTGATGTCAACGTGGCAAACCACGGTGCGGCAGAGGAACAGGGGCGGCAATCGTCAGGTCAGCACGCAGGTGAACACACGGAAGGAGCAGTGATCACCGATCAGCCCGAACAGTTACCGGCGAGCGCCATCAACAGCAACGACGGAAATTCTCCAGAACAGTTGCTGGATTACTATATTTGATCCTTGATTGCGTCAGGAGCAGCCCCGGATTGCCGCCTTTTCCCGAAGCATCGCCTCTCCAGTCAGAGCCGCCGGAAAACAGACACTACGCTGTTGCGTCATGTCAAAGAACCGACATTCAATTTGCCCGCCTGTTGTTGTGGACTCTGTTCTACATTAATAATATCTTATAACTTGTTGTTTATAAGTTGATAATAAGTATCTATTAAGCTTGGCACGGGTTCTGCATTCTTTTTTGAAACAGGTTTTTTCAAGGGAATACAGAACGATGGCAAAGAAAGAAGATCTGGATCTGGATGTAGAAGGCAAGGGGGAGAAAAAATCCTCGAAGCTGAAACTCATCATCATACTGGTTGTGGTACTGCTGCTTGCCGGCGGGGGTGGCGGTGCAGCCTGGTATTTCCTCGTCATGCAGAAACCCGATGTGGCTGAAATGGACGCCGACATGGAAGACGTGGACGAAGATGTGCCGGCAACCGTCAAGACCAAGAAGAACAAGAAGAAAAAGAGCAGTAACGAGCCTCCCATATTCACGGGCCTGGATCCGGCTTTCGTGGTCAGTTTCAAGGATCAGAGTCAGGCGCGCTTCATGCAACTCAGCGTGGAACTCATGTCCCGCGATCAGGAAGTCATCGATATCGTGGACAGTTACAAGCCCATGATACGCAACAATCTTCTGTTGTTGTTCAGTTCCCAGAAATTCGAAGAGATCGTTACTCGTGAAGGCAAGGAGAAATTGCTGGAACAGACGCTCGAAGAAGTCAACAACACCCTTTACAACGAAGCGGGAATCGATGGTGTGGAAGCCGTTTATTTCACCGCGTTCGTGGCGCAGTAACCCTCATGGTTGCCAAGAACGTATTGTCCCAGGATGAGATTGATGCCTTGCTGGTAGGTGTCGAGAGCGGTGAGGTAGCGGCCGGTACCGGTCTTTCTGCAGCCGACGGTGAACTCTATCCATTCGATTTCACCGACCAGGAGCATCTTTCCCGAAACCAGCTACCGGTGCTGGAGACCATCCATCAGCGGTTTGTGCGCCACTTCGGTGTCAGCCTCTATCGGATGCTCAAGCATTCAGCGGTCATTACACTGGGTGAGGCGAAACTGTCGAAGTACGCCGAGTACATGGACAGCCTGGAGACACCTTCCAGCATCAATCTTATCCGAATCAAACCGCTGAGCGGCAAAGCCCTGATCGTCATGGATTCCAGTCTGGTGTTCATTGCCGTGGATAACTATTTCGGCGGGGACGGGCGCTTTCAATCCGCGCGCGCAGGTACAGATTTTACACCCACAGAACGGCGAGTCATTCAGCTCTTGCTCAACCTCGTACTCGAGGATCTCTGCAAATCCTGGGAGCCGGTCGCTACTCTGGATTTTGAGTATGCCAAGTCGGAAACCAATCCGCGTTTTGTCAATATAGCCACCCCTTCCGAACTGGTGGCCGTGACCAATATCGAAATAGAACTGGATGGTGGTGGTGGTTTGTTCCAGCTGGTGATGCCGTTGAACATGCTCGAACCACTGCGGGCGCAGATGGAGCCGGGAATGCCGAAAGTGGAAGAAGAAAAAGACAATCACTGGTTACAGGCATTGCGTGCCGATCTGTTGAAAGTACAAGTAGAACTGGACAGCACCCTGGTGGAACTGCCCAAGACCCTGGGTGAGGTTCTGCGCTTGCAACCGGGCGATGTGATTCCCGTCGATCTCGAGGATCAAGTGACCCTGCAAGCCGCAGGTGTACCTGTGGTGCAGGGCTGTTTCGGTGTCGCCAGGGGCAAGAATGCCATAAAGATCATTGAACCACTTTCCCGTTCTGCGGGAAGTCAGGAACAGGAACACAGGAGCCAATCATGAGTGAACAAACAGCCAGTGCGGTAGATGATGCCGCCAGGGTGAGCAACGCCGAATTATCAGCCGAATTACCGGAAGAGGGGCCGACCGAAGAGGCAGTAGCAGCAGCACCGGAAGAGCAGGCTGAGCCCGAACAGCAAGCACCACAACCCGAATACGAAAGTGCCGAGTTCGAATCCTTGCAAGCCGAGGAGGGTCCGGAACCCATCGAGCCAAACCTGGATGTGATTCTCAATATTCCGGTAACCCTGTCCATGCAGATCGGGCGCACGCAGATGACCATCGAAGAACTCATGCGCCTGAATCGTGGTTCTGTCGTAAAACTGGACCGCCTGGCGGGAGAGCCCATGGATGTTCTGGTGAACGGCACTCTCATCGCGCACGGTGAAGTGGTGGTAATCAATGAAAAGTTCGGTATCCGGCTGCTGGATGTGATCAGCCCGGCCGAACGCGTCAGGAAACTGCGATAGGCAATCATGATGTCCGGTTTCTACAGGCTGTTCTTTTTGGTGTTATTGCCATTACCCGTCGCGGCAGAACCTTCTTCAGAAGTTGCATCAATCAGCGGAAGCGCTATCCGCGCCGATCTTGGTGCACAACTGGTGCAGGTGCTGGGTGGTCTGGGAGTGGTACTCGCCATGGTCATGGTACTGGCCTGGCTGGCAAAGCGTGTTACCCATTCACGGATGTCGGGAACGCACGGACTGCGCCTGCTGGGTGGTCTTTCAGTAGGCACCAAGGAGCGCATCGTACTGGTGCAGGCAGGCGATACCCAGCTGTTGATCGGTGTGGCGCCGGGAAGGTTGCAAACCTTGCATGTGTTGGATGAGCCAATACAGGTCCAGGAAAAAGCGGATGCGGTAGCCGGCGACAACGGTTTTGGACAGAAGCTGGCGAAGCTGCTCAATCAGGAAAAAGGAAGAGGCAAATAGCATGGAAAAGCAGCCAGATACAATAGCAGTGAAAAAAATCGGAGGGCGCCGACCTTTATTTGCCGGTGTGACTGTCGGCGGCATCGTGTTCCTGGTATTACTGTTGTTAGCCGATAACGTGTTGGCCCAGAACGGATTGGCCGCATTGACAGTGACGCCCGGCAGCAATGGTAGCCAGACCTACACGGTCACCATCCAGATCCTGTTGCTGATGACCGCATTGAGTCTGCTTCCGGCAGGCTTGATCATGATGACGTCCTTTACCCGGGTAATTATCGTGCTGGCGATTCTGCGCCAGGCGCTGGGTACCGCCCAGACGCCCTCGAACCAGATACTCATCGGCCTCTCCCTGTTTCTTTCGCTGTTCATCATGTCTCCTGTGTTTGAACAGGCTTACCAGGATGGCCTCAAGCCTTACATGGATGAGCAGATTGGTTCCGAGCAGGCGCTGGAGAAAGCAGCCGTACCGTTTCGTCGTTTCATGCTGGACCAGACGCGTGAGGCCGATCTGCTCATGTTTACCCGTATCTCCGGCAAGAGCACGCTGCCGTCCCGAGATGAGGTGCCATTTTCACTACTGTTGCCTTCCTTCGTCACCAGTGAGTTGAAAACCGCATTCCAGATCGGTTTCCTGATTTTTCTGCCGTTTCTGGTCATCGATCTGGTGGTGGCAAGCGTCTTGATGGCGATGGGCATGATGATGCTGTCGCCCATGATCATTTCCCTGCCGTTCAAACTGATGTTGTTCGTGCTGGTGGATGGCTGGTCCCTGATCATGGGCACCCTGGCATCCAGCTTCTACCTTTGAGGTGTCAGAAATGAAACATCCAGTTCGGAGTACAGACCGATGACACCGGAATCCATCCTCAGCGTAGGGCAGAGCGCCCTCACGGTCACCATCATGCTGGCGGCACCCTTGCTGCTTTCGGCATTGGCCATCGGCCTGCTCATCGGTGTGCTGCAAGCGGCCACCCAGATCCAGGAAATGACCCTCAGCTTCATACCGAAGCTCATGGTGCTTGTGATAGCGCTGGTAGTGGCCGGTCCCTGGATGCTGGGCTTGATAACCGACTTTACCATCCAGTTGTTTGAAAGCATTCCAGCGCTTATCGGGGGTGGCTAGGGCGATGCTGCAGTTTTCCGGCACAGAGCTGATGAGCTGGACGGGCGGTATCGTATGGCCGTTCATCCGCATTGGCGCCATGTTCATTTCTGCCCCCATCTTCTCGGCCTCGAGTTTGCCGGTGCGTATTCGTGTGCTGTTGGCCTTGCTGGTTGCCTGGCTGTTGTTTCCCGTCCTGCCAGCCCCGCCCGTAGTGGACCTGATCAGCGGCGAGTCTTTCCTCATCAGTATCTATCAGGTTCTGATTGGCGTGGCCATGGGGTTCATCCTGCAAATGGTGTTTGCCGTTTTTGTCATCGCCGGTCAGAGCATCGCCATGGCCATGGGGCTGGGTTTCGCTTCTGCCGTCGATCCGCAAAACGGTGTGCAGGTGCCGGTGATCAGCCAGTCGTTGCTGATCATGATCACCCTGATATTTCTGGCTCTCGATGGGCATCTGATGTTTCTGGAGTTGATGGCCGAGAGTTTTCAGCTACTGCCCGTGGGGATCCTGCATCCGGATCCCGGCCAGCTCTGGGAACTGGTTGTCTGGGGCGGGTACATGTTTGCTGCCGGCGTGCTGGTGGCCATTCCGGCCGTCGCCGGGTTGCTGCTGGTAAACATCGCCTTTGGTGTGGCTTCGCGGGCAGCACCGCAATTGAATATCTTTGCGGTGGGTTTTCCGGTGATGATCATGACCGGTTTTGTCTTGATCATACAGGTGCTGCCGTCGTTGACTTCCCATTTGAGCAGGCTGCTGCTGGATGCCGTGTCATTGATCCGGCAACTGCTGGTACTTTGAGGGCGGCGGATTATGTCTCAGGGCAGCGGAGAAGAACGTACAGAACAACCCACACCCAAACGCCTGCGAGAGGCAAAGGAAAAGGGGCAGGTACCCCGTTCACGTGAGTTGAATGGCACCATCGTACTGATGGTTTCCGCCGTGGGATTGATGCTGCTCGGCAGCATGCTGGTCGAGGATCTTGCACAGATCATGCGTGATGCCCTGAGCCTGGAGCGCGACAGGATCATGGATCCCGCCACACTGGCGCAACAATTTGCTGCTGTGATCGGCAAGGCCTTGTGGTTGTTGTCTCCGTTCATGGCACTGCTGGTATTGGCGGCAATGACCGGACCGGTAAGCATGGGTGGTTTTTCCTTCAGCACCAAGGCCATTGCCTTCAAGGCGGAAAAGCTCAACCCCATAAAAGGCCTGGGGCGGATTTTTTCTGCCAAGGGATTGATGGAGCTCCTCAAAACCATCGCCAAGTTCGTGCTGGTGGCGGTGGTCTCGGCGCTGCTGCTCTGGTCATTGAAAGGCGAACTGCTCTCCCTGGCCCACGAGTCGCTGGGACAAGCCCTCAGACATGCGGGAACCTTGTTCGTGTGGGCATTTCTGGCGCTCAGTTCGGTGCTTATTTTGGTGGCGGCCATCGACGTGCCTTTTCAGCTTTACCAGCACACCAAACAGTTGAAGATGACGCTCAAGGAAATCAAGGATGAGAGCAAGGAAACCGAAGGTCGCCCAGAAGTGAAAGGCAAGATCCGGGCGCTGCAAAGGGAAATGTCTCAGCGGCGCATGATGGAAGAGCTGCCCAGCGCCGATGTGGTGATTACCAACCCGACGCACTATGCCGTGGCGCTGCGCTATGACCGCGAAGGGAACGGGGCGCCCCGGGTGATCGCCAAGGGCGCGGACCTGATCGCCATGCGTATACGGGAAATCGCAACATCCCACGGTATCGCCATCGTTTCCGCACCGCCGCTGGCGCGGGCGCTCTATGCCACCACCGAACTGGAACAGGAAATTCCTGCAGAGCTGTATGTGGCAGTAGCCCATATCCTGGCCTATGTGTATCAGTTGGATGCTGCACGGGCGCAGGGGGCAGAAGAACCGGTATCTCCCACCGACCTGCCGGTTCCGGACGAATACAAATAGCGGTTAGCGGGCAAATCAATCTAACAAGAGTATGGAAACATGCAAACACAAGCAATGATGGGCAATTTGAGAGGCCTGCGGATCGCCGGGCTGGGAACGCCAATAATGTTGGTGGTGATGCTGTCCATGATGGTGCTGCCCCTGCCGCCCATGGCGCTGGATGTGCTGTTTACCTTCAACATCGCCATCGCCCTGGTGGTCATACTGGTAGTGCTGTATACCCACCGCCCCCTGGATTTCGCGGTGTTTCCCACGGTGTTGCTGGTCGCCACCCTGTTGCGGCTTTCATTGAATGTCGCCTCCACCCGGGTGGTGTTGCTGGAAGGGCACAACGGCACGGATGCCGCAGGCAAGGTGATCCAGGCGTTTGGTGAGTTCGTGGTAGGCGGCAACTATGCGGTTGGCCTGATCGTATTCGCCATCATCACCATCATCAATTTCGTGGTCGTTACCAAGGGTGCAGGCAGAATTTCCGAAGTGAGCGCCAGATTTACCCTGGATGCCATGCCCGGCAAACAGATGGCGGTGGATGCCGATCTCAATTCCGGATTGATCACCCAGGACCAGGCCCGCGCCAGGCGAGAGGAAATCGCCAGCGAAGCAGATTTCTATGGCGCGATGGATGGTGCCAGCAAATTTGTCCGCGGGGATGCCGTCGCCGGTATTCTGATTCTGATCATCAATGTCGTGGGTGGTCTGGCCATTGGCATGGCACAACATGGCCTGAGCTTTTCCACAGCCACGCAAAACTATGCCTTGCTCACCATCGGCGACGGCCTGGTGGCGCAGATCCCCTCGCTGGTGCTATCCACGGCCGCCGCCATTATCGTGACCCGGGTGTCCTCTAACAGAGACATGGGGCAGCAGATCGGAGATCAGCTTTTCAGCAGCCCCAAGGCGCTGATCGTCACCGCAGTCATCGTTGGTACTTTGGGTCTGGTGCCGGGAATGCCGAATTTTGTGTTCCTGATGCTGGCAGCCATTCTGGGTATCGGTGGCTGGCTCATTCATACCAAAGACATGAAAGGTGCTGCAGAAGCAGAACATGAGGAAGAGGTCGCCACCCAGGAAGCCGGGGAGGAGAAGGATCTGAGTTGGGAAGAGGTGGCTCAGGTGGATACGGTGGGGCTGGAGGTGGGCTACCGCCTGATCCCGTTGCTGGACAAGGATCAGGGAGGGCAGCTCATGGCACGCATCAAGGGCGTGCGCCGCAAGCTGTCCCAGGAGTTGGGTTTTCTGGTGCCGGCGGTGCATATTCGCGACAACCTGGAACTGGCTCCCGCTGCCTATCGTATCACCCTCATGAGTGTGCCGGTCGGGGAAGCCGAAGTGTACCCGGAGCGGGAGCTTGCCATCAATCCCGGCCAGGTCTATGGCGTATTGAAGGGGATAGAGACCCGGGATCCTGCTTTTGGCCTGGAGGCGGTGTGGATCGATGCCGCCCAGCGCGATGAAGCGCAGGCGTTGGGCTACACCGTGGTCGATACCAGTACGGTGATCGCGACGCACCTGAGCCACTTGCTGCAACAACATGCGCATGAGCTGCTCGGTTACGAAGAAGTACAGCAACTGCTGGAACTGCTTTCCCGCAATTCGCCCAAACTCGTCGAAGACCTGGTTCCAAAACTGATTCCTCTGGGTACGGTGCTGAAGGTGTTGCAAAACCTGCTCTGGGAGGGGGTGCCCATCCGCGATATGCGCACCATTGCTGAAACTTTGGCGGAGCACGGACGAGAGAGTCAAAACGCTGACGTATTGACGGCAGCAGTCCGCCGCGCACTCGCCAGACAGATATTCCAGCAAATCAATGGATTGGGTAGTGAACTTAAAGTAATAACTCTTGATCCGCAGTTGGAACAGATATTGCAACAGACTATTCAAGGCGCACAGGAAGGCGGCATGGGTATGGAGCCTGGCATCGTGGACAGACTGATGATGGACATGAAAGAAATGGCACAAAAACAGGAAATGAACGGGGAACCCGCGGTATTGCTGGTAAGCCCGTCGCTCCGGGCATTGCTGTCACGCCTGCTCCGAAGTGCGCTCCCGGGTTTGCATGTCATCTCCTATGACGAAGTACCCGACAGCAAACAGATCCTGGTTACAGGGAACGTGGGACGCCAGCTGGAACAGGCTGGCTAAGAATCAACAAGGTGGAAAACGCATGAAAATGAAACGCTATTTTGCTCCGGACATGCGCCAGGCGATACGCAAGGTGAGGGAGGATCAGGGACCCAACGCGGTCATCCTCTCCAACCGTCAGGTCACAGGTGGCGTGGAGATCATCGCCGCACTCGACTATGACGAAGCACTGGTGAATCAGGCTCTTGGAGCGCATAAAGCGGCGACCGAGACCGCGGCTTCGGAAACAGAGTCACCTTCTTATAGTGATCCGAGGATCGCTAACAAGCAGGGTGACACGGATACGGCCTGGGATTTTTCAGATTATGCCGCAGCGAAAACCAATGCCTCGTCCCTGGAAAGCATTCAGAAAGAACTCAAGGCATTGCGTAATTTCATGGAAGCGCCGCTGTTACAGTTTGGTTGGGGTGAAATGCGCAAGGTGCAGCCCCTGCGCGCCAATTTGCTCAAGCGCCTGATGGTGCTGGGACTGGCGCCCGACCTGTGTCGGGAGATCGTCGAGCAAGTAGTTGATTGCGGACAGATTGACAACGGCTGGGCAGAATCCCTCAAGCTGCTTGCCGGTATGGTGCCGGTGGCAGATGACGATATTTTGTCTGAAGGCGGTGTGATCGCGCTGGTTGGACCCACGGGTGTGGGAAAGACCACCACCGTGGCGAAATTGGCAGCACGCTTTGCATTGCGCCATGGCCGTCGTCATGTGGCGCTGGTAACCACCGACAGTTACCGCATCGGCGCCCATGAGCAGTTGCGGACCTATGGCCGCATACTTGGTATTCCTGTACAGACCGCAGGTAACCGTGACGAACTGGCCACCATTCTCAATCATGCGCAAGACCGCAAGCTGGTGCTCATCGACACAGCAGGCGTAAGCCAGCGGGACCTGCACCTTACCGAGAAGCTGTCCAGCCTCAACCTGGGAGAACAACGCATTCGCAACTATCTGGTCCTGTCTGCTACCGGACAGACCCAGGTACAGAATGAAGTTATCAAATCATTTCGCAAGGCAGGGCTACACCGCTGCATTCTCACCAAGATGGATGAGGCCAGCAGTCTGGGTGGCGCCCTGGCGACCCTGATTCAGCACGGTTTGCCTGCTGCATATATTGGAGATGGCCAGCGGGTTCCCGATGACCTTCATCCCGCCAGAGCAGAAAAATTGGTGAAGCATGCGGTGCGCCTGATGCAACAAAAGGAAGAGACACCGGCCGAAGAGGCCCTGGCATTCAATTTTGGAGGACTTGTCGCAAATGCTCACGTATGAAACCAACCTGCCTCGCGAGGCTACCGCGGATCAGGCGACAGGATTGAGAAGAATGACTCACCCCAAACCTGTAAAGGTCATTGCCGTTACTGGCGGTAAAGGCGGCGTGGGTAAAACCAATGTTGCCGTGAATATGGCCCTGGCACTGGCGGCAGAAGGAAACAAGGTCATGTTGCTGGATGCGGATTTCGGACTGGCGAATGTCGATGTGCAACTGGGCTTGAGTCCGGAATACGATCTTTCCCATCTGATCTCCGGAGAAAGAAATCTGGAAGAAATCATTATCGAAGGACCCAGGGGAATCAAGATCATCCCGGCATCCTCCGGCATCGCCAGCATGGCCGATCTCACCCAGGCAGAACATGCCGGTGTCATTCGCGCTTTCAGTGAACTGAGCTACGATGTGGACTATCTTATAGTAGACACGGCGGCCGGTATTTCCGATAGCGTCGTGAGTTTCTGTCGCGCATCCCATGAGGTAATCGTGGTGGTGTGTGATGAACCCGCATCCATCACCGATGCTTACGCACTGATCAAGGTCATGAACAGGGAGCATGGCGTGGATCGCTTCCATGTGCTGGCCAACATGGCGGCGTCCACCAGGGAAGGGAATGAACTCTACAACAAGCTGGCTCTCGCCGCAGACCACTTTCTGGATACGACACTGACTTTCCTGGGCGTTATCCCCATGGATGAGCGGCTGAGAAAGGCGGTACAAAAACAGCGCGCCGTCGTGGACCTGTATCCCGGAAGCCCATCCGCCATGGCGTTCAAACGTATTGTCGGCCATGTGGAAAAATGGCCGGATCCTCGCAACGCAGGTGGCCAACTGGAATTCTTTGTCGAGCGACTGATCAATGTGGAGCAGGAACTGATTGGAGTAATACCATGAATATTGCGGCCATCTACCAGGAAGCCTCGGAGCAACTGAGCTACGAGGAAATGGTTGCCAAGCACATGCCGCTGGTCAAACGTGTTGCCTATCATGTCATGGCAAGGATGCCCAACAGCGTACAGCTGGATGATCTGGTTCAGGCCGGCATGGTGGGGCTGCTCGAAGCCATGCAGAACTACGATGCCTCCAAGGGCGCCAGTTTCGAGACCTACGCCCGTATTCGCATCCGTGGCTCCATGATCGATGAAGTCCGTCGTGGTGACTGGACACCGCGTTCGGTTTACCACAAGGCCAGATTACTGGCCGAGGCCATGCGTACCGTCGAAAACCGTGAGCAACGGGCTGCCCGCGATGAAGAAGTCGCCGCAGAACTGGGACTGGATCTGGCTTCCTACAACAAGATCCTGAATGATACCAGTGGCTGCCATGTATTGAGCTATGATGATCTGAGCGCTGATGGCTGGGTGACCGACGAAGACGATGATGCGTCCAAGGGGCCTTTGCCTGAGCTGCAGAAGAATCTGTTCAAAGAAGGCTTGTCGGAAGCCATAGCCAATCTGCCGGAACGGGAAAAGATGGTGCTTTCACTTTATTATGATGACGAATTCAACCTGCGGGAGATCGGTGAGGTGCTGGGGGTAAGTGAGGCAAGAATCTGCCAGATTCACGCCCAGGCGCTTACCCGGTTGCGCTCCAAAATGAGTGACTGGGTTGGGAGCGATGATGACTAGCCACCGTTTGCCGAATGCTTCAGGCAGCGTAAGGAATGCAGCTTGTGAGTAACCCGGTGATCAAGCCCCTGTTGCCCGTATGGCCGGTCGCATCCATCCTGCCGGTCGGCAAGGATGTTCGTAAGAAAAAACCGGCCAGACCACCGGCCGAGCAATCCTCTGAGCGCGGTAAATCCGGAAAAGGAGAGCGCAAGCATATCGACTTGTATGCCTGATCCAGGGAACTGATCCATGTCCATATTCACAAACATCAAATCGCCTTCAGGCGATCAGACAGAAAGCCTTTCACCGGAATCCGGCGCAAGCCATTCCGGGGAAAATTCCGCCGAGCAGATGCCCGAAGAACTGGGATTGGCAGGAGAGAGTGTTGATTTCAATTCTGTATTGAGTGCCGTCTCGGGTAACGGTGCGCAGGACACTGCAGAAGAAAGCTCACAGAAAGATCTGAATATCAGTAGCGTGATCGCCAACATACAGGATGAAGGTCCCGCTTCTCGGAAAGGAGCGCCATCAGCGGTATCAGACAAGCCTCTTCCAGCGGCAGACCAGCAGACAGCGGATGGCTCTTCGCAACCAGCCATTGAAAAATATGCTGCGTCCGCCGAACCATCAGGTCACAGCCCACCGCCAAATAGCCCTGTGGCAGATGCTGCCGCCATAACAGAAGCGGACAACCAGGCGACAGGATCACCTGCGACGCCCTGGTCAAGCATTCTGATGCGACTGGTGATAACCCTGCTTGTGGTTATCCTGGCGGGCATGGGATACATGCTGTACAGGCAAGAGCCTGGCAATCAGATACTTCAGTCGGAGTTGGTGCAACTCCGGCAGAAACTGCAGGAAACAGACGCATCGGTAGCGGCGCTGGAGCGTCAACTACAGCAACAACAGAAAGAGATGCAGAACCTGGTTACGCCCGTGCAGATGCAGCAGCGCCTGGAAAGCCAGCGTCAGGATATTGACGCCTGGCTGCAGTCTAGAATGGCTGACTCTCAGGCACAGCTTGTGCCGCCGGCTGCTGCGCTACCCTCACCGGTAAAACCGGTACAGGATAAAACCGCCACTCAGGTTGAACCGGCGAGTGCATCTGAAACACAAGATGCTGCTTCCCCGGTGGCCGCCGAGGTCGGGGGCAATAAAATCGCCTCAAACAGAACAAAACCCGAAAAAGAGACCGAGACCATGGCGGGGCAGGGGAGTGGCGCAGGCAGATGGATGGTTCATCTGGCCTCTTACGGCAACCGCCATCAGGCAGAAAAAGCATTGCACAAGTACGCAACTAACGCTCCCGACGCTGGCATACAGACCGCCTCGGTCAAGGGACGAGAGGTATATCGTGTCAGTGTTTCCGGTTTCAGCTCAAAAAAAGAAGCACTGGCATACCGCGACAAAATGCAGCGTAAACTGGGGTTGAAGGGGGTGTGGATAGCTAAAAATAAAAAATCACAAAATAAATAGTATTAACAATAATATATAGCAAATACTTAATGTGCATTAGCATAATAATGTGCAGGATTACAAGCCGCAAATTCAGCTATTTTTTTTATTTAGCACAGATTGCCAACCGGGTCACATTCCCTCGTTAAAGATAATCCGGGCGCTGCCGAACTTGTCACTAAGCAAAAACTAAAAGGGACAACCGGCATGCAAAGGCAAACCAAGAAAAACTCCTGTTCTGGCTCAGGTGTTGAACGTTCTGTCAGCGATGATATCTCCAATCTAAAAACCGTGACTACCTTCGCATTGGGGCTGGCTCTGTTGATGACCAGCGCCTGCGCCTCCAAGATACCGGCCAATGAATGGACATCCATCGCCCAGGCCTACTATCCCGGCATGACCAATATTCATCAGGAAGTGAATGTCATCGAAGGCATTTTCGAGGGGCAGAAAGTCACCGGTTACATCGATGCCAGTGAACAATGGGTGGAGCTCAGCAGGCGTCCACTCAAACCACTCGATGCCGCGGAAGCCGGACAGATCGCTGACGTACTTACCACGGGTATCGGTTTATCCCAGGGCTTTACAGAGGCAAACCAACTGGGCGTGGGTATCCTGCCTTTGAAATTTGCACTTAACTACTATGCAGAGCAACAAGGGCTGCGGGAATGTGGAAACATCAAAACATTTCTGTCTGCTACCGGCTGGGGTGCAACAGCAGCTAATATTGTCACCATTTCCGCCGGTACATTCACCGGTGGCAGCGCGGCTGCAGGACTGTTGATCGGTGCAATGGCCTGGAACTATTTTCCCGGAACCGAAGGATGTGAAGGTTGGTTGGGACAGCCGGTTGAGCTGACAAAGCTTTAGAGTGCCTCGAAAAATCGTCATTCCGGCGTAGGCCGGAATCCATAATCTGTTGAGTCTGTTGGACTCCGGCCTCGGTTCTGGCTTCTCCATAATCGCTCTTGCTTGCGTTGTTCTACCTTCACCCATCCATGGGCTCGTACCTCCTCCATCCCTTGAGTCATGCGCCGGAGTGAAGAAAAAAGGGTTATTAGAGGAATTCTATTGGTAAATAATCTCGATAGAAAGAGGAAGACGACTCCGCAAATAATTTCACAGCCTGATTTCTGACTGCTTTCCTGCCGGATATGTGCTGCTAATCGCATAGCAGGGCTTCCGGTTAAACATTCTTTGCCAGTCCCGCCCGATCGTCGTAGTCTTGCACCCGATCTCTACTGTTTTCCGGTGCAACCACAGGTGTTTTATGAAATGCACAGGCTTTTGGGCAATTACACTCTTTACGACAAGTATCGCATTGAGCTTTTCGCCAGCCACGCAAGGCAGTGTTTCTGCGCCTGTGCTCAAGTGGAAAAACGGAGGTTGTACTTCGTGGTGTGAAACAGGCTGGTATTCCTCTCCGGCGGTAGCCGATCTGGACAATGACGGGCAGTACGAAGTCATCGGTTCTGGATACGCCATTCATGTTCTGAACGGAAACGATGGCGGCCTCAAGTGGCGCGTCAAATCCGGACATGACCGCAGCGAAGGCGAGGGCGTCAACAATGTTGGTCGCACCTGGGCCGGCATCGTTGTGGCCGATATCGATGGTGATGGCGATCTGGAAATCGCTACGGCCCACAGCGGTGGCTGGGTTTCCGTGTACAACCGCCAGGGGTATTTCAAGCCCGGTTGGCCGAAAAAACCTGTCGATAGCGAATTGCGTGGGTTGTCTATCTCCGACCTGGATGCCGACGGCTCCATGGAGATTATCGTCACCGGCGCCGTGTACAACAAGACCAACACCTGGGTGTACGAACATAATGGCGCACTTCGCCCCGGATGGCCTCAGCTCGCCAATGAAAGCGGCTCGGCGCATGGTGTCTTCAACGACAATGCTGCGGTGGGCGATCTCGATGGTGACGGATATGGGGAGATCATCGTGCCCTCGGATGTGCATTCCATTTGCGCCTATGAGGAAGACGGCATCCAGATTCCGGCAAATGCTGTTTATTCCGGCAAGGATTGGGGCGCGGTTGGTATCTGGGAGGATCTGAATACCGAACTGCGTGGCTGGGGGCGCTGCAACGGCGTTCGCAGCGAAAGCTATCGTGCCAATTTTGCCAAAGGCCCGGCCGTCATCACCGACATGGATGGAAATGGTGTAAACGAGGTGGTGACCGTCGGCAATATGTACGAGTGCACAACAGGGTATCAGAGCAAATACGATGCGCCATTCATCTTCAATGCCGATCGTTCCCGCTTCAAGACAGCGAATGCTGACTGGGAGAAGGCGCCTGTAGATACAGGTGCACCACTTGTCGAGAACTACAATATCATCGAAAGCAATCAACCGAATCCGGTGACGGCCGACCTGGATGGAGATGGTGAAAAGGAAATTCTCTTTCCTTCTTACGATGGACGCCTGCATGCGTATTGGCTGGACAAGACAGAACATGGCAACTGGCCCTATAAAGTGGATGCCCATGCCAGCGAGGGATTTTTCCGGTTCGCATCCGAACCAACCATAGCCGACCTAGACAACGATGGTAAGGCCGAGGTCATTTTTACATCCTGGGTTGAAAAAGGTACACACAAAACCGGCAGGCTGCACATCGTCGATTATCTGGGAAACCGGCTTCAGGAGATCGATCTGCCTCCGGCCAAGGGCAGTCCGGACTGGAATGGCGCCATGGCTGCCCCTACTCTGGCGAATATCGATGCGGATGCCGACCTGGAGGTGGTTCTCAACACCGCCCATTCCGGACTGGTGGCCTATGATCTGCCCGGCACGGCCAATGCAAGAATACTCTGGGGTACAGGACGGGGAAATTACCAGCGGAATGGCTATGTTGTCACCGCCATTGCCACCAGCTGTCAACACGGTCCTGTCACGCTCGGGCCCAACAGTTTCAACAGCAGCGAGATTCTCCGTTCAGAGACAAGCCTGACCACAAGTGGCAGCGTAGTCGTGGAAAGCGGTGCAAATATCACATTCCACGCCAGCAATGAAATTGGGCTCAACGCCGGGTTCAGTGTTCAAAAAGGCGGTATCTTTCACGCCCACACTCTTGTGGTGGTTTGTCGCTAGGTGTAGGGATATCTGAAACACCGCAACGTATTTCTCTGATAAACCATTGATTGCCGGAAGAGTCTTAATTGACCATGAGGTAACCCCCCGACTATGCCGGGGGACTCGAATAGGTTTGACCGAGGATACGGTCAATTGTCCTTTTATTTCGACCAAGAAACGAGAGGAAGACCTATGAGAGACTTCAAGCGTTTGGCTCATGCGAGATGGGATTAGGCGATAGGATCGAGATAGACAGAGCCGGCCCTATCCAGGAGTACTTTCATCGTCTTTCCACCATCACTTTTTCGGGGTGATACCTAAGAATCCTCCCCAGGGAAGCCAGTGCGAAAGCCGTTTATCCACCCGTTTTGCCAACCGGTTTCCTTGAAGAAATAAGATGGCACTTCCGAAACGGGTCTCTGCGGGTGTCGGTGACAACAAAGGCAGCCATAGAAAGTGCCATGACCCACCAGGGATACCGTCCCGGCAAGGTGTCCTGACTGCAAGAATTCTTGCCCCTTGCCTGGTAGGTCAGAAGGGATTCTTCCTGACTATGGCTGTTCATCACAACCCGAATAGACTGGCCTTGGCGACTTAAGTCCCATCATCAGAACACCAAAACCTTGTCTGCAGTCAGAGTGCGTTCCGCCAGCTCGGGCATGGTACTGCGCTTGGCCCCTTCAATGACGTCTTCATCTTTCAGACCCCGGGCCTTCATGCAAGTACCGCAGAGCAGTACCTCGCCCTTGCGGATCACAGCCTTCAGCATCAGTTCAAGGTTGTAGTAGCCCTGGGGCAAGTTCTGCCCGCGGCGGGCGCAAGCCACGGCGTCCGCCATGAGAAAGACGCTTACATTTGCTTCTTTGCTGATCAGTGCCTTGGCCAGGCGCAAGCCGTTGTAGCTCCTTTCGGTGCCATAGGGTGGGTCATTCAGGATAATCAGGATATTGCGCATAGCTTTTCCTCCTGGGCTGGTTTGTCTGGTATCAATCGGAATGAATATGTTTGACCAGAATGTCGCCGCCAGCTATTATTCAATTGATTAATTGAATTACTTTAGTATAGTGGGGTTATTCAACATGTCAAGCCTGTTGGTAGCGGGCAAAGCAGGGCGAGGTAAGGCAGTATGTGTTTGAATAGATAGTTGTGTTCCTTTGGGAATAGAATGATTTCCTCCCGCCCGGGGGTTCACTCTTCATATAGGTCATCAGAATTTAGTATGCAGACTCAGCCAGAATTCCTTTTGCTGCGCGAACACCTTGAACAGGTCATCATTGGCCAGGCCCGGTTGCTCGATCGACTCATGATTGCGCTGCTCACCGGCGGCCATGTTCTCCTGGAAAGTGCGCCAGGCCTTGCCAAGACCACAGCAGTAAAGGCGTTGGCCAGCGGCGTACATGCGCATTTTCAGCGCATTCAATTCACGCCGGACCTGATGCCGGCGGACATTACAGGCAGCGATGTCTTCAATCCAAAAACCGGTGATTTCCGTTTTGTCAAAGGCCCCTTGTTCAATGAAATTATTCTCGCCGACGAAATCAACCGGGCGCCGCCCAAGGTGCAGTCGGCTTTGCTAGAAGCCATGGAAGAACACCAGGTCACCCTCAGCGGCCAGTCACATACCTTGCCGGATCTGTTCATCGTGCTTGCGACACAAAATCCCTTAGAGCAATCTGGCACCTATCCATTGCCCGAAGCCCAGCTGGATCGCTTCCTGCTGCATGTGGTGATCGATTATCCGGATGAGGAACAGGAGTTGCAGATTTTGAACCTGGATAGACGCCGGCATTTCGGAGAAGACAAGACAGATCTGGACACCCGCATGACTCCCGCGACAGTGCTCAAGGCGCGGCGCGAGGTGGCGGAGATCCACATCGAGGATACACTGCAGCGCTATGTGGTGCGCATCGTGAATGCGACCCGTGAACCCGGTAAATGGCTGCCGGAATGGCAGGATGCCATTCGTTTCGGTGCTTCGCCACGGGCTACTCTGGCCATGGTGCGTGCCGCCAGCGCCCATGCCTATCTGCAGGGTCGTGACTATGTCCTCCCAGACGACATCATCGAAGTGTGTGGCGATGTGTTGCGTCACCGTATCATTCCCAGCTTCAGCGCCAGGAGCAAACAACTGGCCAGTGATGATTTGATCAGCGGCATTTTGGAAACCATTCCGGTTCCCTAAGTCATGCCACTGGGATCACTGTTCAACACGCTGTCAGGCTATTTTTGTCACTGGCATCCTGGAGAGGCGGATGCTACCCATAAGGCGCTGATGGACGGAAAGGAGCTTCAGCAATTGGCCTCCCATGCCCAATCCCTGCCGGACTCCCTGTTTATGTTCGACCGTCAGGCTGCCCATCCGCTGATTGGTGAGATTCCTTCTTTTTATCGAGGGCAGGGTTTCGAGTTCGAGGAAAACAGAAGCTACCAGGCGGGGGACGAGCAGCGACTGATCAACTGGCGCCTGTATGCCCGCACCGGCGATCTCTATACCAAGGTATTCAGAGAGGAGCGTCGTTCGCAGGTGTTTCTACTGATGGACAGGCGGGCGGCGATGCGCTTTGGAACGCGACGACAGCTGAAGGTGACTCTGGCAGCCCGAATCAGTGCCTGTTATCTCTATCAGGCACTGCATCAGGCACTCCCGGTGGGTGGGATGCTCTTGAACCAGACAGTAGAATGGTTTGATCCGGCGATCGGGGAATTTGCATCACAACATTTCCTCCAGGCAATGAATCAGTCTTGTCCGCCACTGGATTTTGAACAGGCACAACCCAATCTGGAAGAAGCGCTGCAATTGTTGTTTTACCGCCTGCCGGCTGGGAGTTTCCTGCTCTTGGTCAGTGATTTTCTGGATCTTGATCCCGAAACGGCCATGCCTCTTTTGCACCAGCTGGCTTCGCGGCACGTACTGCAAGCCATTCAGATCCTTGATCCCGTTGAACATCGCTTGCCCATATCAGGTAACTTTCTGATCGAAGACAGCACATCTTCAACACCTTTGTACATGGATGCAGGAGATGACCTGCAGTCGCAGCAGTACGCGGTGGCTTTCGCCGAAGAACAGGCAAAACTGAAAGACTGTTTCCAAAGCTGCGGTATCAGCTTCTGTGTCTGCAGCACGGATGATGATGTGACTGGCTGTGTGAAATCTACCCGGGTCCATGCCAGTACTTGTTGATCAGAACTGGGTGGACATCGTGCCACCAGAGTCGCCGGCCCAGGCCGCGGATTCGCAGCTCTTGTGGGTTCTGTTGGCGCTGGTGTTGGCAGCGGGCATTGTCGCCATCTTCTGGCATCGCCGCCGGCAGCATGGAAAGCGGGTGTTGCGTCGCATGCTTTATGACCTGCGTGCATCCGACATAGACACGAAGGCAGGCTGTTCTCAGGTAATGAGCTGCCTGCGCGAAAGCCTGGGGACGAGGCGGCTGAAGTCCCTGTCCGATGACAGGGATTGGCAACATTACTTGCACCGACTGGACAAATGCTGCTTTTCCACCAAGCCTGTTTCCAGCAGTGAACTGAAGGCTGTTGTTCAGGAAGGGCTGCAGTGGCTGGAAAACAAAGGGCGGTTCGACTGATGCTGCTCAGTAGTATCCATTTTATGCACATGCAATGGTTGTGGGCATGGCTACTGTCCGTGCTAGTGGTCGCCTTGCTGGTCCGTTGCCGTTGTCTGGGCTCATTGAGCCGGATACCCGATTTTTCGGGCAGCAAAATCTATCGCCATCCGCGTTACCGCCTGTTGCATCAGATCAGGAACCGCAAACTGCAGCAGCAAACTGCAGCTTCGGCTATTGCCCGTTGGGCCAGTTATGCGTTGCTGCTGGCCTGTGTCCATGTGGCACTTGCCCAGCCTTACCGGCTCGGACGCGAGCTGCCCAAGCCACCGGAATACCGTGACACCCTGTTTATCGTGGACACCTCCATCAGCATGGTCTTGCGCGACTATGTGGCAGACGGAGCAAGGATAGACCGCATGACCATTCTCAAGGGCATGTTGACTGCCTTCATCGATGGATTGCAGGGAAACAGAATCGGCCTGATTGTCTTTTCCGAGCAGCCCTACACACTGGTGCCACTGACTACAGACTATGGATTGCTCAAATCCAGGATTCGCCGCTTGCGACCGGCGGTGCTGACGGGTAATACGACCAACCTGGGCAAGGCCCTTGTCTATACGCTGCAAAAACTGCAGTTATCGGATGCCTGGAATTCCCGGCACAAACCTGCACTGATACTACTGAGCGATGTCAATCGTTCATCCCGTGATCTGGATCCCGCAGCGGTGGCGGCCTATCTCAATGAACAGGGATTTCGCTTGCACAGTATCGGCATTGGTACGTCCAGTGAGGAGGCACGGGAAAACGACTCCCAGGGGCTGACCTATGAACCTACCAATTTTTCCCTGTTGGAAAAGATCGCAAAAGCGGGAGGTGGACGCTTTTTCTGGGCGGACAGCGAAAGCAGTCTGCGGGATGCCATCGATACCATTCAAAAGAGTGAACGCAGGCAGGTGGCAGCAGAAGCCCGTCATGTAAGAATTCCTCTCTATCAGTGGCCCCTGTTGGCAGCACTGGTGTTGATCGTGTTGACCCAGCTCACGGGTGGGCGGAGGAGGCTACGCGATGGATAGCCTGCCGCTGTTTTTATGGCGTGAACCCTTGTGGCTATGGCTTGCGCTCTATCCCTGGGGAGCATGGGTCTGGCGTGGTTTCATTACTCGTCCACGGGGCAGAGACTATGCGGAGCCGTCACTGATGCCCTGGGCAAGCGCATCCAGACTAGACTACCGCGAGTGGCGTTACCTGTGGCGTCATGGGGCATTTGCCCTTGCCTGGCTGCTATTTGCCCTTGCCATGGCTGGCCCACGCATAGCGGATACTGATTACAGTCACGGTGACGCCTATGATACGGAGGTGATGGTGGTCATGGATGTATCCCGCTCCATGACGGCCCGGGATATTGCACCCGACCGCCTGGAACGCGGCAAACTGGAAATCCGCAACCTCATTGACCGGATGGAACATGCGAGGATGGGGGTGGTGATCTACGCGGCCCGCCCGCATCTGCTCACGCCGCCCACACTTGACAAGTCGGTTCTACTGAACGATATCCAGATGCTGCATCATGGCCTTTTGCCTACGGAAGGCTCGGATCTGCAAGCCGCCATCACCTTCGCCGCAACACAGTTCAGCACCGGAAAAGGCGCGCGCGTGATCCTGCTGGTGACAGATGGCGACATGCTGTCGAATACGGCAGTGTCGGAAGCGGCATTACAGCGAGAAGTGGGGTATCTGGACAGCGAAGACATCGCTTTTTATGCGTTGGGGGTTGGTACGGTAGAAGGGGCCGCGTTGCTCGCCGATTCCGGTGCCTGGTTGCGTGACCAGGACGCGCCCGTGATATCACGCCTGCAGGAGACGCGGCTTCAACAACTCGTACAGACAGGCAATGGTCTGTATTCCAGGGTCTCCGATACCGATGCCGACTGGCGCAGACTGTACGATGGTGGCATCAAGCATCTCTACATGGCTCATGCCGTTCAGGAAAACACGGATCTTGTCCAATGGCGGGAGCTCTATGCCTGGTTTATGGTCCCGGCCATCTTGCTTCTGCTGCTGAGTAATCTCCAGCCGCGAAAAAACGAAGTGGCAAGGAACGCCCGTTTCGGGTTGATCGCAACCTTTATCATTGGTCTTGGTAATCTCCCTGAGGTCCATGCAAAAGAAAATCCGCTCTGGCAACAGCAGGCGTATCAGGCCTATGTCAGTGAATCCTATCTCGAGGCCCGTCAGGCCTATGCCAAAGTCTCCGGCTATGTGGGGCGCATGGGGGAGGGCAGCAGCGCTTATCATCAAGGCAAATACACCCTTGCAATTCAATTGTTCACCCAGGCCGTGCTGGACGCCGACAGCGATCGGCAGCGTGCAGACGCCATCTTCAATCTGGGCAACAGTTACTATCAACTGGCGGACTACACGAGTGCAGCTTCTCTGTATCAGGAAGTGCTGCGCTACGACAAAGACAATCGTTCGGCCCGGAACAACCTGGCGTTTTCGATCAAGCTGCAAGAACAACAGCAGGAGGAACGCAGTGAGAATGCGGCGGGAAGGCAGGGGAGAGGCCCGCGTAGCGCCAGACTCCAGGGTGACGAGGATATTACGAGTGGCAAACTGAGCCTGGATGAAAAGGATGATTCGGAATCGCCGCTTCCTGCGGCAGATGTGCATCCGGGGGGGATGAGTCAGTCCGAGCTGATCGAACTGGGCATGCGTTATTCCCAACCTGCCGTTCGGCAGGCAACCCGATTTGAAGACAAGGACTGGCAGTATGCCGCCACTTCGGCGCAAGGCATTGTCCTGCAGATCAACGCGTTAAAGGTGGATGAAAGCATCCTGTGGAAACGGATTTTCGAAACCGAAGAAAATTTCCCGGTGCCCGTGGAAACGCCCAGGTCACTGCCTGGTATCCCGTCATGGTAAAGATCGTGTTTCTGTTGATGTTGGTGCTGGTTGCACCAGCTAGCCCGGGCGGCACCGGAATCGAACTGTCCATCAAGACTGACAAAATCGAATACGGCAAGCCAGTGTTTGCGGTCCTGCGCTCTAGCTACTCACAACCCAGCCTCGAAACCCTGGATTTTTCACGTCTGGCCAGAGATTTTGTGATCGAGCAGCCCTGGGAAGTCATGGAAGATGCGCATGGTGCCAAACAATACTGGCGCATTCGGCTGCATCCCCGCCGACCGGGAAAACTTGCCATTCCATCACTTGGCTTTCAAGGGGAAAAAACCGCTCCCATCAATATCCTGGTCACACCTCCATTGGATCCTGCAGACAAGGCGGCCATCCAACTGACAAGCGAAGTAGGGGATACCAGCGTATGGTTGAACCAGGCAGTGCCGGTATCCCTGATCATTGAAAACAACAGTCCCTATGTTCTGCTTGAAAGCGATGTGCCGCTGCAGTCCGGCATCGCCATCGAGCGGCTTCCCATCATTAGGCATACCCGAAAAATGGATGGAGTGGAACGCACGAAACATCGCCTGACCTGGATGCTCTACCCGCAGACGACGGGAAAACTGCGAGTACAGCTACCCGCGATTGAATACCGGCGTGATGGAGTCACAACCCACCGGTTCTTTCCCCCGGAAGTCAATTTGGAAGTCCTGCCGCTGCCCGTATTCGTGCCACCCACGTTGCCTGTTGGGCGTATCAGTGTGGAGATGGCCGCACCCGTGCCGTTCATTCTGCTGAGAAACAAGCTGAGTTTCCTGACCTTGCGCATGAAGAAACTAGGCCCCGGCAATGGGGGTTTTGGACAGGTGTTACGTCAATTCAGAAGCAATCGGCAGATCACATTCCATGCTCCACAGCAGGTGAGTGAAGAACATGACCGCAGAACCTATCGGATTCCCTTCGAGCTGAACAGCATGGGCCTTGCTGCGTTGCCATCACTGCGCTTGCAATACTTCGATCCGTCCAGCGGAAAACTTCAGACGGAGACGCACACTCTGGGCAGTATTGTTGTCGTCAGCCAGTGGGTCGTCTACGCTGTTTTTGCCGTCTCGTTGCTAGGGTTGTTTCTGGTTTCAAGGAAAATTTACCGTTGGCTGAAGCAGCGATATCAAAGGTATAAATACTACCGAAGGGCATTGAGGTTGTTTCAGCATGCAGACACGCCAGCAGCGATCAGGGAGGGGGTACAAGAAATAGCCAAAGCGGAAGGCTGGCCTACCAATCTTACCTTGAACGCGTGGCTGAAACACTGGTCAACGCGATATCCTCAACGTAGATCGACATCCGATGCTGTTATCTTACTTCAGAACGCATCTTATGCGGGGGCAGAGATAAGCCTTGATGAAATTCAACACTGTTTCATCGCTATTTGTTACCGGCAGGCGCCATTATTGAAGATATTGAAACTTGGCAGGAACTATTCGACAACAATATGACAGCGTGAGTATAAACATTATTGAGTGCCACAACTATTTCCAGCATTCTGTTCTATTCACAAATATCGACAAACGCTTAGCAGGCTGTTGAAAAACGCCAAAATTTGCGAAAATATCCCTCCAGTAACA
>CAZFXI010000010.1:41502-46634 GCA_964522855.1 uncultured Sedimenticola sp. | reverse complement strand
CTCTGGATGTTGGTGGCTCTCTAGCTGTTGATGGTTACCTTGTGGCTAATAATTATCTGATAGTCAGTAGTCTGGATACCAGTGGCTCAACGGATGTCTGCCGTAATGGATTAAACTTTCTGTCAGCCTGCTCCTCCAGCGCACGCTACAAGGAAGACATCGCTCCCCTGTCACTGGGGCTGGATATCATCGAACAGCTCGAACCCGTCACCTTCAAATGGAAAGACCGCGAAGGACAAGACTTGGGCTTCGTTGCCGAAGAAGTCGCCGAGATCGATCCGCTACTCGCCACGTACAACGAAGATGGCCAGATCGAAGGGGTCAAATATAAACAGCTTACTGCGGTGCTGGTCAATGCCATCAAGACCCAGCAACGGCAGATCGATGCGCTGCGTACAGAATTGCAACAGTTGCGCCGGCAAGATTCTCGCTCAGTGCCGGTTGTAGCAAGGGAGTGATTCCGCTTCGGCCAAGGGAGCAATAGGTCGGGGAGAAATAATGCATGTTGCTCTCAACCGGTATTGCCTTGTCTTATATCGTCCCTGAAATACAGGACCGACCTGGACATGCAAAGATCCGGTAGATTCACGATGCTTTTCAAGTAGATAAGTTATCTCCAACAAAAATAACCAAGCGTTCTACTAAAGTATTTCCAGCCAGACTGACATTTGTTAATGCAACAGCCCGATCTCACTGGCAGAATGCCGTTTTTTGCAACTTTATCAGTAAGTTTCATATCGAGGAGTACACTCAATGAAAACCAGAATCCTGATCACCGCTGTTCTTGCCGCAACCATGACGCTGCCCGCCATGGCCGACAACCAGGAAAACATCATGGAAGCCCGCAAGATCATCAAGCAGTTTGCAACCCAGCTCAAGGGCGAGCTGAAAAAAGGCATGAAGGAAGGTGGCCCGGTCAACGCCATCAGCGTTTGTAACGACAAGGCCCCCGAAATTGCCGATTCCATTAGCGCCAGCAGCGGCTGGTACGTCGCCCGCACCAGCCTCAAGCCCCGCGCCACCGCCAATAACCCACTGCCTTGGGAGCGCAAGATCATGGAAGAGTTCGAGGCAAAGAAAGCTGCCGGCGCCGACCCAAAAACCCTGGACTATTCCGATGTAGTGGAAGAAGACGGCAAAAAAGTGTTCCGCTACATGAAAGCCATTCCCACCGGCAAGGTCTGCCTGAACTGCCATGGCGGCGACAACGTCAAGCCCAACGTGGTCATGCGCCTGAAATCTCTCTACCCTTCAGATAAGGCTCGTGGCTTCAAGGAAGGTGATATTCGCGGCGCATTTGTGCTGAAGAAAACGCTCTGATCACAAGAAATCGTTGTTTAAAAGGCGGTACAGGGACGTACACGCTCGCTGAAAAAACATGATCTGGGTGGCAGAACGCCCCAATACCCCCTGATATTGTGCACCTTTGTGCTAGGATTCAAGGAAATCCTGGCAGAGCCTCCGCCAGTTCTTCTGTGAGATACGGTGAATCAAGGTGCAACAAAAGTTTGATGTCTATTTTTCGGGTGAAATCCTGGAGGGTCGGGATATTCGCCAAGTCAGAGAGGCCGTGGGAAAACTGTTCAAGTTGTCCGGCGACAGACTGGACGCGCTGTTCTCTGGCGAGGCCAAACGCATAAAAAAAGACCTGAGCGTGGACCAGTCCGGGCGTTTCCGCGAGGTATTCCGCAAGGCTGGAGCCATCGTAGACATTGTCATTGCTGGCCAAAAACCACCAGTCGTGCCACCACCAACTGCCGCAATGCAGGACTCCGGACTGAAATTGGCTCCAGTTGGCTCCATCCTCAATGCTGCGCCCGGCGATACCGAATCAACCACTCCGCCAGCCATCTCTGATACCAGCTCGTTGGAAATTGCCCCCATAGGTCCTGTTCCTGCTGCCCCTCCCCCTCCTTCTGCGAACATCGATACCGGTAATCTGCAGGCGGAACCTGCGGCCAGCGGCTCTCTGGAGGGCTACGCACCCAATGTGGAACCGGAACCCCTACCCGATATCAGCAGTCTGGAAATTGTCCAAGACAACCAGCCGATACAAGAAGACGAGCCGGAGGCAGCGGAAAGCATCCCAGACACCAGTCACCTGGAAGCTGCGCCCGCCAAAACAGGTACTCTGGAGAAATTTACACAGGACAAGAAACCGGTTCCTGTTCCGGACATCAGCAACCTGTCACTGGACAGTTGAAAGACTGACCAGAAATCGCCCCAGAGGATGACGGTGTTCAAACAACAATGGCGTTCGTTGCGCGTCATCCGCCAGCCATAAATACAGGGGACGATGGGCAGGCTTCTGCTCTCCTTCCTCAACTGCATCAAAGCGAAGTTTCCATGCGTTGCGTTGTTTTCCACCAATGTCTATTCGTTGTCTGCTCTGCACCCGCACCCGGTAGTGATAGAGGTGCTTCCCGTCGGTGACGGTAAAAGCATATTCCCCGCCTGACTCCAGCGGCGCACTGCGCAGCGCCTGCAACATGTACAGGCGATCAATCAGCCCGTCTTCAAAACCATGGCGTGAATACTTGTGGAATTCGAATGTTTCGCCGGGCTCCAGCCAGGTCTGCAACGAAACGGGAAACAGCCGCTCCCCCGCCTTTTTCCCCGTATGACGGAAGCGCAGCAGTTGTCCGTTTGTACTGTCGACCCAATCGATTTCATGCTTTACCCTGGATGTTTTCTCATATTTTTCCAAAGCCAGGACATGATTTTTATCCAGTGCATAAATGCTGCGGTATCGCACCCTGAATGGAAAGTGCTTTTCCACAAAAGCATAGGGCTCTGACGTGACTGACATCGTGATCTGGATAGCAGCCCCCAACGCGGGCAGACGCAGCTGCTCTCTTTCCAGTTGCACGGCGGCGATAGGCAGGTTCTTACCCGCGCTGAACGGCCCTTTGTAACTCGCTTCATACCGAAGGGTTTCCGCGCTGACCACCGAAAACCCCGGGTGCAGCACAGCTGCCAGCAGAATCCACTTGATCAATTTATTGACGATCATTGCCCTGAGTACCCGCCCCGGCATCCAGGTCGTGTTCGAACTGCGCAAAGGCGTCCTCGGGTCCGATCACCACCAGGATATCACCCCCATCCAGCTTGTGACGCTTCGGATCGGTGGCAAAGATCAGGTTGTCTCCATATTCGCGATCAACCACACCCAGCACAATCAGGTTGTAGCGTTCGCTCAGTGCCAGCTCATCCAGGTATTTGCCATGAATGTAGCTGTCTTCCTGCACATGAATTTCCGCAATATCCAGGTCAACTTTTCCAAATACCGTACGTTCCAGCGTTTCCGCGATCAATGATCTGTGCATGTATTCATAGATTTTATAGCCACTGATACGATAGGGATCTATGACTTTGGTCGCACCCGCGGCATACAGACGCACAATGGTATCCCGCACCCCACCGATGGAGACAATGGGTAGCGTCGGAGCAAGGGCGCGTGCGGATATCACCAGAAAGACGTTGCTGGCATCATCGTTGAGGAGCGAAAACAGGATATCTGCATCAACCCCGATACCTGCACGTTTGAGGGCCTCGTCGTCCTGCAGGTTGATTTGCTCTACGGTAAATCCGCGGGTCCTGGCTTTCTCCACATCTGCTTTGATGTCGTCGATCATCTTTACGGACTCACCGCGCTCTATAAGTTGCCGTGCCACTTCCATCCCCACGGGACAACTTCCCACGACGACCACTTTTTTGGCCTCTTTAAACATGGCGGCGAATCCCCGTGGAATGCATCACCCTGTTCCACGGCACACCCACGTATGTGATATTCATTTCCAGCCTCTCGTGGATTTCAGTTTCTGGCGCATATGCAGCACGCTGTACTTGTGGCCGAACACTAGCAGCATGTCGTCACCCAGCAACACAAAATCCGCTCCTGGATTAAACTGAAAACGCTGGGATTTCAAGTCAAAATGTCTGCGCACCTCATCACTACTGCGATCCAGGTTCGTGGTGACCCCAAAAAGTATCAGACGCATATCTTCCAGGGACAGCTCGCCAATGGTTTTCCCATCCATCCAGGAACCTGCGGGAATTCTGATGGATTCCAGCGTAATATCGTTCTCGCCCATAACGATATCGTGAATCGCCTCGAAGGCAACGGGCTGCCCGACATATTCCCCGGCAATCAGGCCAACAATCTTGAAAGGCTCCAGTGCATGATTTGCACCTGCCAGCAACAGTTTGTTCAAACTCTGATGATGATTCGCCCGGGAAATGATCTCAACATTGGCATCCAGCTGACGCGCCGACAGGGTGACGAAAACATTGACCACATCATCGCCGGTGAGACAGAGCACTTTCCCTGCAGATCGTCCGACACCCAGGGTTCGCAACAGACCAATACGCTCGGCCTTTCCCTGAACCACCAGATAGTCCTGTCGCCGGGCCAATTGGACCGCTTCTTCGTCACGTTCGATAACCACAAAAGGCAGCTTGTCCCTGGTCAGGTATTCAGCAACGACCTGCCCGACCCGTCCAAATCCACATATGACCGTGTAGTTCTTTTCCTTTTCCAGCAGCATGGCCACACGCCGGTCTCGCACCTCACCCATTTTTTCCTGGAAAGCAGAAACAATAATGGATGTGAAAAAGGAAAGCACACCCAGTCCACTGACGATCAGAACCATGGTGACCAGACGCCCTTCCACGGTATGCGGTGTAATATCCCCATACCCCACTGTGGATATCGTGACCAACGCCCAGTAAATGCTTTCAAAAAACCCCTCGATCCGCCCCCCCGCCTGTGGCGATTCGAACAGGTATATGGCCGAAGATGCCACCAGCAGCACAAACATGAGGAAACCGAACAGGGTAGCCAGCTCCACGCGTTTTTCCCGCAAGACCGCGCCAAACTGCTGCATGCTTTGGGCATAACGAAAAACCTTGAACAGTCGGAACAGCAGAAACAGACGCAGGATACGCAACGCACGATAACTTGGCACGATGGCGAGCAAATCAATGATGGCCATGGGAGAGCTGATATATCGCCATTTGCTGCCAACAACAGATTTCAATGCCCTGGACAGACGAAATGGTTCATTGATCAATTCACTTTTTTCATACTCCTCGAGCACTACGGTATGGACATCGTTATACACCCACAATCG